>DQIP01000197.1 GCA_020793565.1 Candidatus Methanovorans sp. | reverse complement strand
TAAAAGAACTAATCCATGTTACAAAAAATGGTTTTGGCAGACTTGAAAATAAGCAGGATATCATGATCGAAAAACAGGACATCATGATCGAAAAACAGGACATCATGATCGAAAAACAGGATGTCATGATTGAAAAACAGGATATCATGATCGAAAAACAGACTGAAACCATGGATAAAATTGACCGGAGTAGAGTGGAAATAGTATCCGAAATTCGCTCCAGCGGGGATGATTTCAAATCCCATATTGACACGAGGATTTCAATGATCGAACAGGATTTAGATCAAATAAAAGCAAAAGTCATGATCTGAATATTTTTATAATCAATTTAAAGAGTTAATCTCCGCCATCATTCGGATCATTTTATTTCTCTTTCATTCATAATCCGACCACCATCAAACTCCCGGGTGTCCCGCATCGCAGAAGATACCTATACAACACAGAATATCCATCGCACCTTGCCGGATGCATTAATTATTCAAATCCATGATCCCAAGCCCGACACACCCCATGGGCTCCAGCGTTTTCGAAGTACACAACTCACCTGCAGCAAATAGACTTCGGAGTCTCAGGCTCCCCCTTGATAGTGATGTGGGCCATACATCTGTTTTTACACCTCGTTTACTTGAACGCGCCATCTTTAAATAATATCTGTGGAATACTCAGGGAATACCTCTAGAGCATAGGGATCATACAATGAGTGCAATATCACTACTCAGCAGCGGCCTGGATTCGGTTGCAGCATTATCACTTGCAAAAGAACAGGCTGAGATAGAGCTAGCCATAACATTCGACTACGGGCAACGTTCTGCACAGCGCGAGATCGAGTATGCAAAAATAATATGCAAACATTTTGATATTGAACACGAGATAATCGTTCTCGACTGGCTTGGCAAGATCACAAAAACATCACTGGTAAGCAGGGATATGGATGTTCCCATACTCACGCTCGGGGATATATCGGACAGCGCCGCGCCGGAGATCACACAGGGGTCTGCAAAAAATGTCTGGGTTCCAAACCGCAACGGTGTAATGATAAACATTGCTGCGAGTTTTGCAGAGAGTTTTGGATGCGAATATGTGATCGTGGGATTCAATGGCGAAGAAGCGGTAACGTTCCCTGATAACTCATTTGGGTATGTACAGGCAGTGGACAGGTGCTTATCATATTCCACCCGGAACTGTGTCAAAGTACTGGCACCCCTCATTGAATTCGATAAAAACGACATCGTCAGGGAAGCACTGCGATCAGGCGCGCCACTTGAATGGAGCTGGAGCTGTTATCACGGCGCGGAGGCACCTTGCGGTGTGTGTGAAAGTTGTGTAAGGCGCGCGCGCGGATTCGCTGAAGCAGGGACGAAAGATCCGCTTCTTGTGAGATTGATGAATAGAGACTGTCGTAAAAGTGGTAAAATCGGAACAGTTTGATTAATATTCTCAAGTAAAACGCTATGCTGCGTAGCGAGAAATTTATTCAACAAGTTGAAAACTCTCTAAATATGGACTTTTCCGACAGTCTCGAATAAATAAAGATATAGAAAATCTTCCCTGCGGTAAATTATTCCAGAAGGCGTTTAATGTGAAATAAATCAGGTGAACAATTCATGAAATATATTATTTTTGATAAAAAACTGGACTACGACGGCAGCCAGATATCCTCACTATGGGGATACAACATTGCGGACGTGCAGGATGATTCCATCATTGCCTTTCGGGGTGCGTGTGACGTGAAGATCGAACACATGATCGACCTTGAAGACAGGAAAGCTGATGAATCAATAATCTCACCAGACATGCTTCATTTCATAATCGAGCATTTCGATTCAACCGACCTGAAACTCGCCTATGCAAGACAGCGTTTATTTACATCAATCGTTTTCGAAATACTGACCGCGCGCGGAGTGAGCGCCAGGCGTGAGGGGGACGACCTGTTCGCCAGCGACAAAAAACTCACGGTATCCATTGCCAGCACTTCGGCTGTATCACATAAGATACATTTCGGGATCAATGTTGTACACGATTTTTATGGAAACCTTCATAATATAGGAATACGCGGAAACGCGGTCGATGACCTGATGCGCACGATCGCACAACGCTACACCAGTGAAATTGAAGACATTGAAAAAGACCTGCGTAAATCGCGACCACTGGACGTGATCTGATGCTTGCGCCGGTATGCGAGATATTCGATTCCGTACAGGGCGAAGGACCATACGTTGGTGTCAGGCAGGCATTCGTGCGTTTTGTCGGGTGCAACCTGAACTGTTCTTACTGTGACACACCGCGCGGGAATATGGAACACTGCCGTTTTGAAAAAAATGCAGGTTCCGGTATGTTTGAAGAATTACCAAATCCGCTTACTGTGAATCAGGTTGAAGAGATGCTCGAATACTTCAAGCACATCCATTCGATCTCGCTCACCGGCGGCGAACCGTTATTGCATGCCGATTTTATCAACCAGGTGCATACATTCGCACCGCTGTACCTTGAATCCAACATGACATTGCCGCAGAAGGCTAAAAAGATCAGGGACCTGATCACCTACGTCGCAGGGGATGTAAAACTCACAAATGAGTTTGAAGGCGAGGACTTTGAATCGCACCTTGACAGGACGATCGAGTGTTTCAGGGTACTTAAAACCACAGAAACAAGGGATTGCTTCTGCAAGATCGTTGTAACAAATGAGACTAAAACGGATGACGTGCTCGGTGTTGTTGGCGCAATATCTAACTACATATCCTGTGTGGTTCTCCAGCCTGTCACACAGGCTGCAACTATAAACACAAGCATAAAACCTGTAAAACCTATGCCGGTGCATTCCTTAATGGAATTACAAAAAAACCTGCTGGATGCAATTGATACGCGAATAATACCACAGACCCACAAGATGTGGGGGTGCTTATAATGACAAAAATGAAACTTGGAATAATTGAATATATAGACAGTGCACACTACCTGCCGGAACACGAGACATGCGGGATCGTACACGGGCACACATACAAAGTTGAGATCGTGATCGAAGGCGAGAAAAAAGAGAGCGGGATGGTTATTGATTTCTATAATATCAAAACTGTCATAAAAGATGTCTTAAAGGAATATGATCATACCATGCTAAATGATATTCTTCCCTATCCCAGTGCCGAAAATCTCTGCGAGGATATCCATGCCAGGCTTTCAGCAAGACTTGAGTTCCCGCTTTCTGTCAGGATATGGGAAGGACATGGGAAGTGGTGTGAAGTGAGTTCGATCCATTGAGCTTGGACGATTCCAAAACGTATATCAACGTTCAACCATTTCAACATAAAGTAGTTTAGGCTTGATGATGCGGAGGAGAAATAATGCCTGATAAGAAAAATACCAATGTGTGCTGTCCTGAATCCGATGAAAAAGACCGTGAATTCATGCGCAAGATCGCAGAACATCCATGTTATGATAAGAATGCCCAGCACAAATACGGCAGGATACACCTTCCTGTGGCGCCGGCGTGTAATGTCCAGTGTAATTTCTGTGTGCGCGAGTTCGACTGCGTGAACGAAAGCCGCCCGGGTGTGACGAGCAAGGTACTAACACCACAAGAAGCTCTTGAGAAAACACGGGATGTTATCGAAAAACACCCGTTCATCAAAGTAATTGGAATTGCAGGTCCGGGCGACCCTCTTGCTAACGAAGAAACCTTTGAGACATTTGAACTTGTGGGAAAAGAATTTCCAGACCTGACCCTCTGCATGAGTACGAACGGTCTTTGCCTGCCACAGAAACTGCCTGAACTCATACATCTCGGAGTATCCACACTAACGGTCACGGTAAATGCTGTCGATCATGAGATCATTGAAAAAATATACTCACACATAACATATGACGGTAAAGTGCTCAAAGGTATCGAGAGTGCAAAGATCATGCACAAGAACCAGATGGAAGGCATAAAAGCGGCAGTTGATGCCGGTCTTGCTGTAAAGATCAACACGGTGCTCATACCAACAATAAATGATGAACATATTATTGATATTGCAAAAAAGATGAAAGAAATTGGTGTCTACATCATGAACGTGATGCCACTTATCAATCAGGGAGCATTTGCACATCTCACACCACCGACAGCGAAGGAGAGGGAAGCGATCCAGAAAGAATGTGAGCCCTATGTCACCCAGATGCGGCACTGCCGCCAGTGCAGGGCGGATGCCTATGGTCTGCTTGGTGAGGATCTCTCACAGGTAAGTGACCAGCGAAGGAAACTGATTAACATCAAGACATAGGTAAATGGGTAACTACTAATATCGTTTAGCAGGATAACTGAAATTCTGATGGTTACGATAGTTACAATAAAATTTTAAAATACTAAATTATAGGTGGTATCACAGTGGATCTGGATAAACTTGCACGAAGCATCAGGGATTTTGAAGGAGTGACCCGCAAAAAGCCAATCGCGGATATTGTCAATATGTTCGAGACCGTGCGCAGTGAATATGGCGGCACGATAGTTGATTTCGGGGACGATGCCGCAGTTATTGATATTGACAGTGATGATGTAATCCTGTTCGCAGCAGATGGCATCTGGGGGAAATTGCTGCGCGCAAGCCCATGGTGGGCAGGCTATAGTTCTGTTGTTGTGAACATAAATGACATCTCGGCAATGGGCGGGCGCCCACTTGCAATGGTAAATGTAATGTCATCGAACAACAAGCCGGCATGCAAAGAGATGCTCAAGGGAATTACGGATGGCATCAGGAAGTTCGGTGTTCCGATGGTTGGGGGACACATGCATCCTGATACGCCATACAGTTCACTATCTGTTGCGATTATTGGTATTGCGAAAAAGGATTGCCTGATCAGGAGTGATACTGCAAGTCCGGATGATGTGATTATTGTTGCCTATGACATGGATGGTAAGATCGGGCCGAATTCACCATATAGCTGGGATACAACATCATTCAAGGAACCGGCGATCGTGCGTGAGAGATTCCTTGTAATGCAAACCATCGGAGAGCGAAAGATCGCTACTGCAGGAAAAGATATCTCCAACCCTGGCACCATAGGAACGCTTGGAATGTTGTGCGAGACCAGTAACATAGGGGCGTCCGTTGATCTTACAAAGATACCTGTGCCGGATGGTGTGGATTTCGGGCAATGGCTCAAGGTTTATCCTGCCACTGGATATGTTCTTACTGCAAAACCACATGATGCTGATGAATGCATCGGGATATTCGAGGATGTTGGAATTACTGCCGTTGTCGTGGGAACGATCAATGACAGCCTTAAATTGGAGATATATAACGAAAAAGAAAGAGCAACAGTCTTTGATTTCAAGATTGACGATATAACAGGGATAACAGCTGAATGAGCCGTTATCGACTTATTGTTTTTTGCGTTATTAGTATTCGTACATTTATTCGTACATCAGTCATCGCCATTGACCCATGCGTTTAATTCATCGTATAGGAATTGTTCTGCTTGCTGAACCGTTTCCAGTTTACCCCTGAGGACAAGCACTTCCCTTATGTCAGTATCTACGATTTGGACATTCATACTTCGGTCAAGTGGTTCAAGATCAAACTCTTCAACAAGGTCATATATTATACTTGATGGGGTTCCAGGTGGAATTATCAGGTCATACATTCCTTCAAGTTCCTTGTTCAGTTCTTCCCTGTCTTCTTTTGTTTTTAAGTCTTCGAATTTCAATATTCTTGCCATTATGGTCACCATTTTATAAATTGAATGAAACGATTTGATGATATGTTTGTATAAATAGTAAGCGCTACTGAGAAACGATGATGAAAATATAGGACGATCACACGCATCATTGGTTAAGGATAATATTGTGATCGAACATGAATTTCACAGGTGACACTGATGCGCACATATTAGATTCACCTGTGAAGATCCTTTAAGTTCGTGTCATTTGTATCCGGATTGAAGTATAATTAATGATCTAGAATTATCACGATCTTCTTAAATTCCAAAAACAACATTTATTGAATTAAACAACCCTCTGGCGGATAAACAATGGGGATGATTTAAATTACGGTTGTCTTGTGATTGAAATGCCAGGTTCTACCTGTTTAACACTACTTGCAATTACAATACAATCACAATATCTTCTCGCCAGCGTGTTTTCCGAACATTGAGTTGAATACTTCCTCAACATGCATAACAACGGCTGCTTTTGCAGGTAAGTTTGCATTCCTGGAGTGCACCCATTTAACCATGTCCTCATAGATTAAACCGGATGATAAAAGTTCCACGCTGCCTTTCACTTGATACGCCTTTTTTGCATAACTGTCGTACGCAACGAGTGAGATTTTCGGATTGTCTTTGATATTTGCTTCGGTTTTATTGAAGAAATTGTCAGCGATCAATATTGTTTCATCGTCCAGTATCTTTAGCAAGCCCACAAATGCTACATTTGGCACACCGTCGGCGCTGACTGTTGCAACAGGCACAGGGTTTTGCTTTTCTATCGTTTCTATTACTTCTTGCGGCATTTTAACCATGTCAATCATTCTCCTCAATTTGTATCTTTGTATTTTATAGTATATAATTCATCTACCCCCGAAATCACGTCTAATCAATTATTGCCTGAAATTAAATAAAAGTAGAGCCAAAACCTATTAATCATGACCTCGTTAATATCGCATTGTATAATATTTTATTTGCAGGATCTAATTAGAATAGAACGAGGTAAAAATAATGGTTATGGATGATGATGATGGTGATTGGGATATGCGAAATCCTAAAAAACCCCCTGAAATTAAAATTGAGGGTATACCACCGATGGTAGGTACGATCTTACGTTCGATCGCAGTCGTATTTGTGATACTGTTTATCTTTTCAGCGATGTTCGGCTCGATCCTGGTTTCGGTCGGCGCGGGAGATGTTGGTGTGAAATTTAACCAGTTTGGCGGTGTCGAGTCAGATGAACTTGGCGAAGGATTACATATTGTCCCGCCATGGGTGAGTGTTACAAAATACTCGGTCAGGAGCGAAGTGTACACAATGAGTGCCCAGCCAGCAGAAGGGGAACGTGTGGGAGATGACCAGATTACTGCATTGACCAACGAGGGACTGATGCTCGGAATGGATATCACTGTAAGGTACCGGCTAATATCGGATGATGCAAGTGATGTTCACCAGACCTTGGGTAAAGAATATGCCGAAAAGATCATACGCCCTACTATAAAATCAGTAATAAGGGAAATTGTGTCCAAACACACGGCTATGGAAGTCTATGGCGAGCAGAGACAGATCGTAGCATCAGAGATGCTTAATAATCTGGAAAATGCGATGAGTGATGATGGTATTATTGTGGAAGAAGTCCTGCTCCGGAACGTCAAACTGCCTGAAAGGCTTGCCAACGCGATCGAAGAGAAGTTGCAGGCTGACCAGGATGCCCAGAGAATGGTATTTATTAAGCAAAAGGAGCAACTTGAAGCCGAGCGAAAGGTCATCGAAGCAACCGGTACTGCCGAAGCTACCGTTATTCAGGCAACAGGTGAAGCAAAGGCTCTTAGCATAATCAACAAGGAAATTGCAAAGAACCCGGACCTGATCAGATACAAGTATATCCAGATGCTTCAGGAACAGGAGATCCAGACAATGATCGTTCCTACAGACCAGGGACTGATACTGGATGCGAGTTAAGTGGGTAAATGAACAAAGGCTGATAACATGACCCGGATACCTGTGGAGCATCCCAGATACGAATCACTCATGACACGTGAGAAGATCGTTGAAGGGGTGCAGATAGGTATCACCAGCAGGCAGGGTTTGATCGCGCAAGGCAGGGGGGAAACTTTTGATTACCTGCTTGGCGAGCGAACGATAGCTACTGCCGCATATGCAGAGCGAGCAGCAGTTGCGTTGCTCCTTCTTGCACAAAACCCTATAATTTCAGTGAATGGTAACACGGCAGCCCTTGTACCCGATGAAATCGTTTCATTGTCCGATGTGACGGGTTCACAGATTGAGGTGAACCTGTTCCACAGGAGCGATGCGCGCATGCATAAGATCACCAATCACCTGAAAGCCCACGGGGCAGGGAATGTGCTTGGCAGGAAAGGAAACGCGCGCCTTGACCTGGATCATGACAGGGCGATTGTAGATGAAGGTGGTATTTATAGTGCAGATGTTGTACTTGTGCCCCTGGAGGATGGGGACCGATGCAAAACACTTGTCGATATGGGGAAGAACGTGATCACAATTGACTTGAATCCACTTTCACGCACATCCATCTCGGCAAATGTGTCCATCATCGATAATATCACACGTGCAATTCCCAACATGGTGCAATTTGCAAAGGATATGAAACATAATAAGACTGAAGAACTGGAATCTGTCGTTGATTCATATAACAATAAAGTTAATGCTAAAGTGCTTTCTTCTGCAATGTATGAAATGTCTGAAACACTTAAGAACATGTCAATTGAGCGTGGTATTGAATGGATCTGATCGATAAGGCGCGCAGCTATGTATCAGAGGTTCTCAGGGATGAGCCAAGTACACATGACATGTCACATATCGATCGTGTGGAATCTGTTTGTATCAATATCCATGAACACGAGGGCGGAAATATTGAAGTACTGCGCCTTGCTGCGCTTTTGCATGATGTCGGCATTGTAAAAGAACACAATGAAGGCGGCGATCATGCCGAGTACAGCGCAGATATCGCACGGGAATTTTTATCCCGGGCGGGCGCGGATACTGGCCTGGTAGAGCATGTGATATCATGCATTCGTACCCACCGTTTCAGTCGTGGTTTGAAAGCAGGATCGATCGAAGCGCAGATATTACAGGATGCGGACAGGATCGATGCACTTGGTGCAGTCGGGATATTCCGCTCACTTGTTTCTATGGGCGCACTCCGTGCACTCAAGCAGACAATTGGTACTGTTAAGGAAACATCGATGAATGCGTATGCTTCAGACCCGATTGATGGATTTAGCGATTATATGGAAAACAAGCCGTTCAAGATCAGGGATCGGTTGAATACTGATGCTGCAAGAAAGATCGCAGATGAGCGGATTGAATTGATGCATGTGTATCTTAATGCGTTGGAAGTGGAGACATTCAGGGATATCAACGTACTTCCATAGGCTCTGATACAAAATCAATCAATCAATCAATTAATCTGCAGTCATTATATCGCACTCTTCCCAGGTAAGCCAAACCATGCAGATATTGTATCTGGGTGGAAATGCTCTAAGAAACCTATCATCCGCTTCTTATCCTTATTTTGAATAACAGATACCACGCATATGATTTTACTGTACATTGATTTCACCCAAATTCCCGTAGTCGTAATGCGCATGATTCAAGTGTCCCGCCCCCTACAACATCAGGTTCGACACCCCCGTCTCTCATACCCTTTGCGGTCTTCGGACCTATCGCGACCATAATCACACTCTCAACATCCGTTTTTTGAACTTCCGCCGACAAGAACGACTTCGTGCTTGTAAAGACAACAGCATCAACCCTGTGAGCTACGATCATTTCCTTTAACTCATTGGGCGCACTCTCAAGTTCATAGCACACGCCCTCAACAACCGTTGCACCCAGTGATTCAAGATCCTGCACAAGTTCAGGATTTGGAACACCTGCCCGCGCAATTCCTATCATTTTGCCACATGCGCGGTCTTTCAGGTATTTTGCAAACTTATCGGACGAAAATGATTCCAGCACTTCCGACGAGTGTCCAAATTCGTTTACCTTTAGGGCAGTCTTTGGACCCACGCTGAGAATTGTTATATTTCGGGGAACTGAATCACATTTTTCAAAAAACTTAGAAACACCAAGCGAACTTGTAAATATCAAGAGATCGACTCTCTGCTCACTCACCATTCGCACCAGCGCATCAAATAAAGCGGGATTGCGTGGTGGTCGTGACCGGATGGTAGAAGTAACTATTGCTTCAAGACCATATTTTTCAAAAAGTTCAACGGTATTATCTTCTTTTTCCTGCAATCTGGTTACTGCTACTTTCATGTAAGCATATATTTGCAGTCAAACATCATATTATTTACTATAGTAACGTTTGTTGCAATAATAATATCCGGACTATACAACAGTAAAATATAACCGAAAAATGCTTAATGCGGTACAGACATTTAATAGAGGACAAGGAGGTAGCATAATATGGCTGCTGTTCCAAAAAAAACAGAAATAACTACAAAAGCAAGAGTAAAACCAACCTATTTGATTCTTGGAAGCGGAAGCATTGGATTTGCTGTCGCAAAGGAACTCAGGGAACTTAACAAGGATCTCGTTATTGTAGATCAGGACGAGCAAAAAGTAGAGACTTTACGTGAAGAAGCATATGAGGCGATTGTTGGCGATATTAAAGATCCGGAATTGTTGAACCAGATCAGTAACAAAAACCTCACTGCAATATTGATATTGAGCTCCGATATTGAAGCAAACAAGGCAGCACTTGCAAACGTCAAAAAAACGGTATCACCTGAAGTATATATTGTTTCAAGAGCACCGGATATAATAAACAGGCAAGAGATGGAAGCACTTGGGGCAGATCATGTAGTGATGCCTTCAAAACTTGTTGCATCATCGCTTGCAAGGTCTCTTGAACGTGCTGAATCACTGCGCCGCGGAAATAAACTATCGCAGTGGTTGAAAGATATCAATAATAAAAAACTTGCTATTGTAGTACATGACAATCCTGATCCCGATGCCATATCAAGTGCATTTGCACTCAAGGAGATTGCAATGAGCGTTGGAACGGAGTCCTCTATATTACACCACGGGGAGATCGGTCATCAGGAAAATAAGGCATTTGTGAACCTTCTTGGAATTGACCTTAAACGAATGGAAAACCATGATATTTCGGGTTTTGACAAGATCGCACTTGTAGATTGTGCTGTGCCTGGCTCCAATAATATGGTGCCCCCTGGATTACATGTGAGTATTGTAATCGACCATCACCCGTTAGGTGAAGTGGAGCTCGATGCGGAATACGTTGATGTACGTCCCAATGTAGGAGCAACAGCTACAATCCTCACAAAATACCTTCAGGAACTAAATATTGATATTACTACAAACCTGGCAACTGCCCTTCTGTACGGAATAAGGACCGACACACATGATTTTAAACGAAATACTGACCCTGCCGATCTTTCAGCAGCATCGTTTTTGTACCCGCTATCCGATCATGAAATTCTTGAACAGTTAGAACGCCCATCAATGTCTATTGAGACACTGGACGTTCTTGGTGATGCAATAAAAAACAGGCAGGTAATCGGCAGTTATCTTCTTACAAATGTGGGAACGATACGTGATCGTGACACACTGCCCCAGGCTGCTGATTATTTACTAAATCTTGAAGGGATCTCCACCTCGATCGTGTTCGGCGTATCCGAAGATACGATATTCATATCAGGCAGAAGCCATGATATCAGGATTAACCTGGGTGATGTCATGAAAAGGGCATTTGGCGATGAAACAGGGGGAGGACATGCAACAGCTGCAGCAGCACAGATCCCGCTCGGAGTATTCAGCGCCTCAAAGGATAGGCAGATACTACTGCGTCTTGTTAATGAAGCGGTCATGAAGAAGTTTTTAGGCGTAGTTGGAGCAGAGGAATCCGAAGAATAGGATTTCAAGTTTCTTTTCTAAGGGGTCATGTACATTACAACTTTAAATCTCATGTGGTATATAGAATTATATAGCCAGAGTTAATCTGAGCGCCAGCGAAAATTATCCTTTTACCCATATGCTAGCACATAGCATTGGTCGCTTGCAGCGCACGTTACATAAAACCTGTGTGACACATAACAGCGATACAGCTTGCGACACATCTTACCATTCTATTTTTTCTTTCCGGAAACCTGTGCGACCAGCCCGGCCATGTTGGTTTTGCTTATCACATTATCGGCATGCTTGAAAGCATCGGCAAGATCATCAGGATGTATGTAGTTTGCAGTGAGCATCTCGATAAACAAGTGATACGCAAACAACAACATTTTTTTTCCAGGTGTGAACTGCAAAACAACATCCATAACCGCAACCGTGCCGCCTGGTTTTACGACCCTGAACATTTCAGACATCACTTTTTTTGGATCCCGCACCTCATGCATTGCAAAACTACACACAGCAGCGTCAAAAGAATTAGACTCAAATGGAAGCGCATGCGCATCCGAAAGTACAAACGATGCTTCTGTCTTTTTACGTGCCTGGTTCACCATGTGAAGCGAGATATCCGCGCCCACTATCTCGCAACCGTCAAGGATCTCGGAAAGGTACCCGGTCCCTGTTGCAAGGTCCAGTACCCTATCGCCAGGCGTGATACCTGCCTGTGCAACAAGTGAGCGCCGCATTGAATCATACCTGCCAAATGATGCTATCCTGGCAACTGTGTCATAGATAGGTGCCAGATATCTAAAAAAGTCATGGCTTTTTGTATTTTTCAATGTGATGGTCCTCCTTTTTATGCATATTCTGAGTTTTATTCAATTTAAACATATGGTTTCATTTACCTATTGTCCGGCAATTTTCAATATCTTGATTGTGTCCACGTTAATCACAATTTGGTTATTATTATTTTAATTGTAATTTAATTCAGATTTTCACCAGGCGTTGATAACACAATAACAAATGATATATATTCAATAATACACTTGCATCCTTCATGAAAATACTACTCGCAGAATACGCGGTCGGCATCGGAATGGGTGGGACATTTCTTCTCGAAGGGAAGGCGATGTTGCAAACAATCGCAAACAGTTTCACCAGACTCGGGCATGATGTCGTATATCTTTCATTAGGCACAACCCTTACAAATGGCATACTGGTAGGATCAAATGAGAATAACTTTAAGACCGTGCTGGAACGTGAAGCAAAACAATGTGACGCAGGGCTTGTAATTGCGCCGGATGAGTTGCTTTACGACCTTTCAACGATCATGGAGAATAACACCTTTAATCTCGGATGTACTCCCGAATCTGCAGCCATATGTGCGGACAAGGTCAAATGTACCGGCGTACTAAACTCGGCGGGAATACCTGCTCCGGAAATTATAAGTCAGGGCCAGGACCAGCCAGAAGGTGGGTATTATGTGGTCAAACCAAGATTTGGGTGTGCTTCTGAAGATACACGGATATGTACACATTTCACGCATCGTGAGGGTTTTATCGCAACCGGATATATCGAAGGCGAGCACCTGAGCGTAAGTCTGGTATGTGGTGAAAATCCGCTTCCACTGGCCATCAACAAGCAGATGATAGACATTCATCCGGAATATGAAAATTCGGAGATCATCTATAACGGCAACCTGACACCATACAAGACACCGCGGCAAAAGGAATTATACGATACAGCGATCGCTGCATCTCGTGCCCTCTCCTGCCGCGGTTATGTGGGTATCGATATAGTGCTTGCAGATTTGCCCTATGTAGTGGATGTGAACCCGCGACCGACCACATCACTATTTTCGATCAACAAAGTAATGAAGCAGGAGATCGCCGACCTGCTGCTCAAGAATATATTTGGCGGACTTCCCGGATCGGTTGATATCAGCGGCGAATGCATATTCACAAAAGAGGATTTAAAATGAAGGTCATTGGAATTGATATTGGCGGTGCGAACACAAAACTTGCATCATCGGATGGGAGTATCATAGAACTGCACTATATTCCGCTGTGGAAAGATACGAGATTGCCCACAGCACTCAAAGAAGCAGCAGACAGGCTCCAGCCAGATAAGTTGGGTGTTGCAATGACAGGTGAACTTGCAGACTGTTTTTTTGACAAGGAAGAAGGGATCAGGTTCATAATGGATGCCGTTGAAAATGCGTTTGGTTGTGAAATAAAGTACGTAAACAATGAAGGTGAATTCAACACTTCCCATGATGATATACAGAACCTCGCTGCTGCCAACTGGGCGGCATCTGCGAACCTCATAGGTTCGGAAGTGGGAGATTGCGTCTTTGTAGATGTAGGCAGTACCACAAGTGACATCATACCGGTGATCGATGGCAAACACCGGGCCGGGTATACTGACTTCTCACGCCTTTTGCGGAGTGAACTTGTTTATGCCGGTACACTGCGCACAAATATCGCTACCCTGCTTGACAGCGTAAAGGTCAGCGGCGGCACATGCCGCCTCTCATCCGAACTGTTTGCGACCACTGCAGACGCATACCTGCTTCTTGGTGACATTACACAGCAAATCTACACCTGTGAGACCGCAGACGGTGCCGGAAATATGAAAAACGATGCGATGCGCCGTATTGGACGTGTGGTCTGCGCAGACCTTACCGAGATCCAGCTGGAAGACATAACCAGGATTGCGAAGCAGGTGAAGGACAAACAGGTATCACTGCTGTGCGATGCGATATCTGATGTGGCTGGAAAGCACGGGTTAAACACGATTGCTGCTGCCGGAATTGGTGAATTTATGATAAAGGACGCTGCAAAGCGCCTGGGCTTTGAACTCATATCCGTCTCTGAAAAATGGGGCAGCGAGATATCAAAGGTATTTCCGGCTTATGCTGCAGCGCGAATGTTTGAAAGAGTTGATCAATAAATGGGGATCATGTCATGAATGTTGTTGTGAAACTTGGCGGCAGCCTGATAAGTTCAGCGCCGGATATTGTGAACCAGCTGCTTGAATATGCACAGACTTCCAAAGATCGTGATGTCGCAATACTTATCGTGCCGGGTGGCGGTATATTTGCAGATAAAGTGCGCTCTGTCAGCGAAAAGTATGACATAGGTGATGGGGCAGCACACTGGATGGCGATTCTTGCAATGGAGCAGTACGGATATTACCTGACCGATAAAACAGGTGCAAAGGGGATTGAATCAATTAACGACCTGCCATGTGGTGTTTCTATTCTTCTGCCATACCGGCTTCTAAAAGAGACAGATGAACTTGCCCATTCATGGGATGTAACATCCGATGCAATTGCAGCATGGGTGGCGTACAGGCTTAATGCATGTTTTGTCAAGGCCACTGATGTTGACGGTATTCTCATGGACAATGCGCTTATACGGGAAATTGGCGCAACTGGTCTTTTAGACATGGGGACTACCTGTGTTGATAAGGAACTACCGAAATTCATTCGCGCAAAAAACATGGATTGCATGGTTGTGAATGCTCACTACCCAGGGCGGATAATCGCTGCGATTGAAGGGGGAGCTGTTATCGGAACATACATTAAGGGGAATATTTAAATTGTATACCACGTATGTACTGAAATCATCAAAATGCTGGATACTGTTTAGTAATATTAACACATACAATTCACCGATTCAAATAGCGTTGAATCCTGATATTTGATTTAAATATAAGTTTAATTTGAATTCAAACTTAATTTTAAACTTTAATTCAAACTTTAACTAAACTTAAAATCGCAATTATAACTAAAAGGAGATATTTAATGGCAAAACCAAAAGTCGAATTCTGTACATCATGTGGTGTGCGTCTCGTGGAACGCGGATATGTGCGTTTCCCATGCCCGTCATGCGAAGCAGAACTTGGAAGATGCATAAGTTGCAGACAACAGAGTAATGAATATACATGCAAAGAATGTGGATTTATAGGACCATGAGGTGTCAGGAATGGGAGAAGTTGCAGCAACGATCAAGATAATGCCCGAGAGCCCGGAAACTGATCTGACAGACCTTAAAAATAAACTTGAAGCAGTGTTGCCCGAAGGTTCTGAACTATATACCTCAAAAGAAGAACCAATTGCATTTGGATTAAAAGCACTCATGCTTGTTGTACTTGTAGGTGACCTCGAAGGCGGCACTGAACAAGTTGAAGTTGCATTTGAAGCAGTACCAGGTGTTGAAAGCGTTCAGGTTGTTGAACTCGGACGACCTGTTTAAGCATATATTATAATCAAATATATTATTTTTTCTTTTTTTTGTGGGCTTGTAGATCAGGGGAAGATCGTTACGTTCGCAACGTAAAGGCCGCGGGTTCAATTCCCGCCTAGTCCACTATTTTTGCCCATATCCTGGTTTAAGGGATTTCCCAATAAATAATTTACCCAAATATGGGGTTTATAGTTACATCCCACTTTGGTAAATTTTCCAATCTTTCAATTCTCTCTTCGCAGATT
>DQIP01000233.1 GCA_020793565.1 Candidatus Methanovorans sp. | reverse complement strand
TTCGGCTGGAGGCCGCGCCGGTACATCGACATTAACCAATCCTGGTATCCTCTTCAAAAAGCAGGGTAAAATGCATATTTGGATTATCTAAATCAAGTGCAGGAGCATCTTTCTATTTACACAATGTGGTCTATTACCCTTAGATTTGAAGTGGATACCAATCCTGCCCCGTTTTCTCACCCACATCAGGCATGCGACCATAGCCACTGATGAAAACACGATTTCGAATCCTGGGATCGACTTTTCCTTAGAATCTGCTGAGGATGAGGCCTCAGTTGATGTCGAAACAGGCGTCATGGTTGCTGTAGTATCATCTGGTGTTGTGGTTGTGGTTGCTGTAGTATCCTGTGTTGAGGCTGTCGGCGCCTGCGGTAGTGGCGGATCTCCTGCCCCGGATCCTGTTGCTGCCTTCACAGTACCAAGCGTGATATTAAGAAAGAGGGCGCCGCTATTGATATCAGACGCCATGATGCGGTGCTCAATGACAACAGGATCCGTTCCGGCGCTGGCCCTGAACTCCAGCACATCGTTCTCGCTTATCTCATTCAGCAACGGCGCCGGTTTTGCCTGATAATAGTTACTCGTGGGCAGGGTCATTACCGGCAGGATATCACCTGTGTTCAGGTTGGTTATGGTCACGGTTGGATCAAGACATGCAGAACCATCGGGAAAGTGCACATATCCGGATATCTCGAAAGGTATCTGGGCTGCTACAGGCATGGCTGCCAGGCATATTATCACCAGAAATGCCATAATCAGGGGTTTTGTGGGGTTCATGTTCCTCAGTGTTAAATTTTTATTCGCTTTTTCTTAATATTAGATATGACACTACGAGCATTACTGTTGATAAAAACGCTGATGCAAAACCTGACTGATTAGCAGTCCCATCTTCATCCGGCTGCTGCGCATGGATCGGTGCCGGAGTTGATGAGGTTGCGGTTTGATCCGGTTTTGGAAGTGGCGGCACTGGATTGTCCGTGGTGGTCGTATCTGCGTTTTCTGTGGTTTCAACTTCGGTTGGTGTCTGTGCGGGTGCTGTTATTGGGGTTGAAGTAGTGGGGGTTGTTGGGGATACAGGGAGTGGCGGTGATTCAACAGGTGCTATATTGCACGTTCCATCATGTATCACAACACCTGAAATCGCTTTGGCATCCTTATCACTTAATATTACATCACCTAGAGTTAGATCACACACTCCATGCCCGGTTGCATTGAAGGTTATAGTTGCAAGTATACCGGAAGTGTTTACTCCATAATTGACATTTGTTCTCATCTCACCGTACATTATCATACCAATGGTATTGTTGATATTGTCCAACATACCAATGCCTCCAAGAAAATCTCCAGTCACCTGTTCGGTTGCACTTACCAGCGCATTATCAAAATACAGATTGTATTGCGCACCCATAATTTCGGAACCTGCAGGATCGATCATTATATCCACCGTAAAAGTCTCTCCCTCTTTAACTTCTATCGACCCGGGCTCAACACTTACTACCGGTGCTGCTGATGCACTATGTGCACAAGTGCACATAGCGATGAGCATCACAACAACCCCAATAAATTTCAGTCGTTTCATTGTACCCCGGATTATTTGAGTTCTTTTCTAAACACCAGCAACGTTGCGGCAATCAACCCGATAAACGAACAGACAATCCCAAAGCCGGGCAGTCCGTTATTTTCCTGTGTTTGACCTTCAGGCGCGGTAGGTGTAGTCCTTCCTCCAGTTCTTTCCCCGGCAGTTGAAGGTTCATCGGTACCTTCTACGCTGCACGTTGCGCTATTGACCACAACATCGATCGACTGGGCACCGGAATTGGCTAACATCGCTTCTAATTCCAGGTCGCATGTCCCTGAGCCGATCACCTCAAATTTGATAGATGATATTACTCCGGAATCGGTTACGCTTCCAATTACCTCGGGATCGCCGATCCTGATCTCACCATATTCAACTTTGCCAATGTCATTGTTGATATTATTCAATACCTCAATGGTATCCGCACCATCATGGGTGAGAAATGTTCCAATCGCCTGCTCGGTTGCCTTCAACATTGTATTGTCGAAATTCACGGTGCATTCCACACCAAATACCTCACTACCTGCAGGATCCGCGACGACATCTATGGTGAAAATATCACCCTGTGATGCGGTTATCGTTGTAGGCGTTATACTCATAGAACATTCCGCTGCCAGTCCGACCTGACAAAAACCAGTTAACAATATCACTGCTAAAACAAATATTTCTGTGTGCCTTTTTATTACATTTGACATACTTTTCTCCAAATTATATTAATTTATCATACTGTTTGTCGAATAATAGTTATCGTATTTATATCTCTTGTTTTCATATTTAACTGGCTACGTGGCCCCAACAGGCTCCTATGATCACAGCATCAAGGATATTCACCTTGCAGTCATTATTCAGGTCTGCCCTGTCTCCATTGACATTTTCCCCCCATCCGCTTATACATGTATCACCCCATTCAAGCCCTACTATAGTTGCATCCAGAATATTCACCCTGCCATCACCGTTCGCATCACCTGCGACATATACATTTACAGGTACTGTTATAATATCATTGACCAGTGGATCGAGATCATCGGTCACTGTCAGGGTAACGGTTAATGGCTCGTAGCCTGTGCCGTTCCAGTCATATGACCCATATATATGTTCTGCTAACTCGCCAATGCCAGAATTTCCGTCGCCAAAACTCCACTGGTAGTATGCAATACTGCCGTCCGGGTCAGAAGATACTGATGCATCGAAGATTGTCCTGCAGTTATAGATCGAGCCAACGTTGTTATACCAGTGCACGAATCTGACATCAGCTACAGGTGGAAAGTTTGGAATCGTGATTGTTTGGTTAATGTGTGTTGAGTACCGGTTCAGGCTTGAATTGTAACCATACAGGGAGATTGTTTGAGTACTATGCGGGGAAACGTTATAATTATAATATTGTCCTGTACAGTTCCCGATCCAAATGCCGTTTATTCTTACCTCCACAAAATCACTGTTTGAACAGGCTGTCCATGTCCATTTGATCCAGTGACATCCTGTAGTAACCGATAAAATAACTGGCGGTTGCGGCGGGTTGAGTATCCCGAAGTTGCTATTTTGCACACCTGACGGTATAGTGGTTTCTGTTGCATCTGCCACCTTTAACTCATTAATGGTTATGGATAGCGTACTGGTTTCGTCTGCATCGCCTACTGCCTCCAGCATGAGGTCTGCAAGTTTAATATCGCCGCTTACCCCTTCACCATAAGCTATTCCCCCGATCCTGACAAAACCTGCTGAATTATTTATGACCGGATACATAAAATCAAATTCGCTGTTTACGGCACCGGTAACATGTATTATTGATGGATCATAGAATATGGTAATATCAACAGTGCCGACATGGGTCACATCTTCGATCATAACCGGTGCGACAGATGTTTCACCGGGTTCGACAAAAATATTGCCGATCGTGATTGTGGTTGCTGCAGCAGCCGGTGTAATGGATACTACCAGTAACAGTGACAGCAACATTGCGATGAACGCCGGATTAAATATTTTCCCCATTTTAAACCACCTTTAGTGAAGCATCCCGAACCCGTATTCAGCCAGTACGTGCTTGGACAGGTACATTGCATCATAGAATGTGACCGCACCATTGCCGCTGATATCAGCCACCCGTTCATTCATTGTTTCAAATCCCGGTTTGTCCAGGATGTAATTGGCAAGGCATGTTGCATCATAGAGTGTGATCTCACCGTTATTACTGACATCACCGTTCAGTATGACGATCAATGGTATACTAATAGATGTGTTCACGTTTCCAAACGCATCCGTTGCACAAACCGTGAGGTTATGCGACAGGTAGCTACCAGGATCTGTGCTCTCCTCAGCCAGAGCAGGCGTTATGCAAATTGTTAAAATTAAAATTGCTGTCATTGCAAAAAATGCGGTTTTCCGTTTCATTTTTTATTTCTCCCATGCATTCGTTGTAAAATTATATTCATTACTCCGGGCAGAGTTTCCGGATGAGTCGGTGCTGTTCACCACGTAGTGATAGGTCGTGTTATCAAGCAGACTGGTAAGAGCAAGGGTATGATCGAGCACGAGAGATGAGGCATTAGCCGAGAGTGTGTAGTTACCTGCAACTGTCCCGTACCTGACAAGACTATCCGAAAATTCATCGGTATTCCATGTTATGCTTGCTGAACTGTTTGTGACATCAGAAGCATTAACATTGGATATGGATGGTGCTGTGGTATCAGGCGTCTCCAGCGTTGCAAAGTTATATTCAGTGCTCCGGGCAGAGTTTCCGGATGAGTCGGTGCTGTTCACCACGTAGTAGTAGGTCGTGTTATCAAGCAGACTGGTAAGAGCAAGGGTATGATCGAGCACGAGAGATGAGGCATTAGCCGAGAGCGTGTAGTTACCTGCAACTGTCCCGTACCTGACAAGACTATCCGAAAATTCATCGGTATCCCATGTTATGCTTGCTGAATTGTTTGTGATATCAGAAGCATTAACATTGGATATTGACGGAGCGGTAGTATCAGGTACCTCAGGCGGTGTTGATATTATTGCTGTTCCGACAGGTGCACTGACAGTCACAGTCCATATATCAGTGCCTGGAATGTGAGTCATTGGCTGGTCTGGCAGGCCGCCAATACTGGTAAGATTGATAGTAACATTTGCAACCCCGCATTCGTCGGTCACTGTGATATTCAACTGGGTGGTTTCACCCCATTTCGGATCAAGATCGGTATCTTCCGGAATGGAAGGCGGATCAGCTGTTGGAATTGTCACCATCGGCGGTGCTGTTTCCCAGACGGTGAAAGTGCCGTTATGTATAGATGCGGGTATGGACATCTCTTCCCAGTTCGCTTCTTTGATCTCGTTGATTGTAAGACCGAGTGCCGATGTGTCACCTCCACTGCCAACAGCACCAAGTGTGACATTTGCAATTCTTACAGTCCCGTTCAGCCCGCCGGAAGACGCCTGGAATGCCCCGATCCTGGTTCTACCTGCAATGTTGTCGGTATCCGTGCCAAGGAAATCAAAATCGCCGTTGTTGACTGCGATAACCTGAACAACTGCCGGATTGTAGCTGAGTATTATGTCAACTGTGCCAACATTGGTAATGTTCGTGATCATGATCGATGTGGTGGTGTTTTGTCCGGTCATGGCAACCGCATCACCGATATGTACGGTAATCTGCGGAAATGTTTTGAAATCGTGTTCTATACCCTGTGCTAAGTTGCCGCTCGGGTCTGTATTGCTTACTACATAGTAATAGGTGGTATCCAACGATAATCCGGTGAGATCAATGCTGTGGTGCATGGTACCTGCTGTGCTGTAGACCATATGGCTGTAACTTCCGGGACTGGTGCCATATTTGACCTGGCCGTCGCTGAGTTCATCAGTATCCCATGTTATGGTTGCAGAATCTTTTGTGATCGCTGTTGTAGTAGTGTTGGCTATAATCGGCGGGGTTGTGTCCGGTATGTATAGTGTTATGTTCTGCACAAAGCCACCTGCATCCATCTCACCCTGTGTAACCGTGCGATCGAACTCTGTGGAATTGCCCACACTGTCGGAAGCAGTGAAGTGTAGTACATCACCACTGCTTATATGTGCGAAGTTTGTTGAGATCAGGTAGCAGTTAGAACTACTGTTCGTGGCAGATGTGAAGACCTCGGTTGTGTTCAGGTTTGTTACGATTACATCCGGATCAAGGACCGTATCTTCATTGTCATAATCGACACCGCCTGAGATTGTAAAGTGAGTTTCGCTGATTCCTAAGGTTGCGCTGTTGACCACAACACCTGATATCTCGTTGGCATTCGGATCACTCAGTATCACTTCGCCCAGGTCCAGGTTGCAAACCCCTGGCTCCAAAGCCCGGAATGTTACAGATGCCAGTACACCGTATGCGTTTACTCCATATGCAATACCAATTCGGGCTTCGCCGTACTCGACAATGCCGATCGTGTTGTTGAAACGATTCGGCATTACCAGTGTACTGGCACCGTCATAGCTGAGGAAATATCCTTCCACCTGTTCGGTTGCATTCAGCAGCGTATTGTTGAAGTACAGATAATATTGAGCGCCCATTATCTCAACACCCTGCGGATCTATTATTATATTTACAGTAACCAGATCTCCTTGCAGGACATCCGAATGTGATGGTTCAATGCTTATCGTCGGTGCTGCCATTGCCGGCTGTGCAGCTGTGCACAGCAGGACTATTAAAAACACAATTGAAAGTAAATTTAAATTTGAAAATGTTTTTTTCATTTTACTCACCTCAATACCATTATATTTACCATGCAGTATGCCCCCAGCATGTCCCTATAACCACAGCGTCAAGGATGTTCACCCTGCAGTCGTTGTTGAGATCTGCCTGATCTGCTCGTTTATTGCCTTCCCAGCAATATTCTTCGCATGTAGTTGTTGCACCCCATTCGAGACCCACGATAGTTGCATCAAGGATGTTTACCTTGCCGTCACCGTTCGCATCACCTGCTGTGTAGACTATCACGTCAAATGTTGTGGTATCATCAAGCTGGTGCGGGTCGCCATCATCGGTTACTGTGAGGACCGCTGTGAACGGGGCATAACCTGTCCCGTTCCATTTCCAGCTCTGGTAGACATGATCTACTAACTCACCTGTATCGTAATTCCCGTCACCGAAACCCCAACTCCAGTAGATAATATTTCCGTCCGGATCAACGGATCCGGCGCCGTCAAAATAAACCTGGCAAAGATATTTATTTCCCTCGTTATTGTACCTGTGCATGGACTTACCGACCGCAGCAGGCGGCTGGTTTTCATCAACGCAAATGCTGCTGTTGATAATAACTACAGGATCGATCGCATCCCCGATCTCATTTGAAACTATAACACCGTCCAGAATCAGGTCCGAGCATATTCCTTTTTGGATCGCTGTGAACTTGATGACTGCCAGTGTTCCAGGAACTGTAACGCCGGTTGTTACATCAACTCTTGTTGCTGCAAACGAGATCGTGCCTGCACCGTTGTCGATGGTGTTGATATACACATTCGTCACTGCACCATCATGATCCAGGAAAGTTCCTTCGTTCTGCCATTCAGCATGAAGTACTGAATTGTCGAATGCGAGTACGTACTGGGCACCATATATCCCGGTCATCATGGGATCAACAGTTACGTTTATAGTGAATTGCTGCTGGAACATAACTTCCGAATCCGGGACGATTATTCTGATCTCAGGGCATGTATCCGCATCTACTACCCTGATGGTGATGTTCTCCCAACCAGTCAATTCGCCGTCGCTAATCTCAAACCGCACATCAGGATATATGCCTGACTGGGACAGCGTGGGTGTCCATGAGAATGTTTGCGTGGTTGGATCGAACACTGCCCCATCCTGGAGATTAAATGCCGAATACGTTAGTGCATCGCCGTCCGGATCACTGGCATTTACTGTGAATTCAAGTGAAGAATTCTCATATATTATCCTATCTCCTATTTGGTCAAGAACTGGCGGTCTGTTCGCGTTGTTCACTGTGATTGTTATGTTTACCCAATCTATTGAACCGCCGTCGCTTACCTTAAACTGCACATCAGGATATGTGCCGGACTGGTCAAAAGTGGGCGTCCATGAGAATGTTCTTGTGTATGGATTGAATGCTGAACCATCCGGTAAACTTGAGGCAGAGTATACCAGTACATCCCCGTCCGGATCGCTGGCATTTAGCATAAATTCGAGTGAAGAATTCTCATATATTGCCAGATCTCCCATCTGGCCAAGAACAGGTGGCCTGTTTGTGTTATTCACACTGATTGTGATATTCCCCCAGTCGGTTAATTCGCCGTCGCTAATCTCAAACCGCACATCAGGATATGTACCTGACTGGTCGAATGTCGGGGTCCATGAAAATGTTTGCGTGGTTGGATTGAATGTTGCACCAGCCGGCAGATTGGATGCCGAATATATTAATGCGTCGTCATCCGGATCGCTGGCGTTTATTGTGAATTCGAGTAAAGAATCCTCATTTATTGTCCTATCTCCGATCTGGTCAAGAACAGGCGGTCTCTTTATGTTATCTACTAAAATCGTAATGTTCTCCCAATCTATTGATTCACCGTCACCGATCTCGAAGTGCACATCAAAGTATGTGCCGGACTGGCCAATCGTGGGTGTCCATGAGAATGTTTTTGTGTTCGGATTGAATGTTGCACCATCCGGCAGGTTTGAGGCTGAGTATTCCAGTATATCCCAGTCCGGGTCAGTGGCGTTTATTGTGAATTCAAGCAAGGAATTCTCGCCTATTGTTTTGTCCCCTACATGGTCAAGAACAGGCGGGCGATTTGTGTTGTTTACACTGATAGTAATGTTTACCCGATCTGTTAATTCGCCGTCGCTTACTTCGAACTGTACATCAGGATATGTGCCGGACTGGCTGAAAGTCGGGGTCCATGAGAATGTTCTTGTACCGGAATTAAATGCCGAACCATCCGGCAGGTTTGAGGCTGAGTATACCAGCACATCCCAGTCCGGGTCAGTGGCGTTTACTGTGAATTCAAGCAAGGAATTCTCAACTATTGTTTTGTCTTCGATCTGGCCAAGAACAGGCGGGCGGTTTGCTTCGTTCACCGTGATCGTGATGTGCTCCAGGTCAGTGAATTCACCGTCGATGACCTCGAAGTGTACATCAGGATATGAGCCAGACTGGTCGAATGTCGGGGTCCATGAGAATGTTCTCGTGCCCGGATCGAATTCTGCGCCAGCAGGCAGGTTCGAGGCTGAATATACCAGCACATCTCCGTCCGGGTCGGTGGCGTTTACTGTGAACTCAAGCAAGGAGTTCTCATCTATTGGTTTATTCCCGATCTGGTCAAGAACAGGGGGCCTGTTTGTATTGTTCACCGTGATCGTGATATACTCCAGGTCAGTCAATTCGCCGTCGCTGACCTTAAAGTGCACATCAGGATATGTACCGGACTGGTCGAATGCCGGGGTCCATAAGAATGTTCTCGTGTCAGGATCGAATGCTACACCATCCGGGAGATTTGAGGCTGAATATGCCAGCGCGTTTCCGTCCGGGTCAGTGGCGTTTACTGTGAACTCTAGCAAATCATTCTCGTTTACTGTCCTGTCTCCGATGTGGTCAAGAACAGGCGGACGGTTTGTGCTGTTCACACTGATAGTAATGTTTTCCTGATCACCCAGTTCGCCATCGCTGACCTCAAAATGTACATCAGGATAGGTGCCGGACTGGCTAAAAGCGGGCGTCCATGTGAATATCCTTGTGCCCGGGTCGAATGCTGCTCCACCAGGCAGGTTTGAGGCAGAGTATACCAGCGTATTTCCGTCCGGGTCAGTGGCGTTTATTGTGAATTCAAGCAGATCACTTTCGTTTATTATCATGTCTCCTATATGGTCAAGGACGGGAGGTCTGTTTGTGTTGCTCACACTGATGATGATGTTCCCCTGGTCAGCCAGTTCGCTGTCACTGACCTCGAAGTGCACATCAGGATATGTGCCGGACTGGTCGAATGCTGGGGTCCATGAGAATGTTCCTGTGTGCGGGTCGAATGTTGCCCCATCCGGAAGATTTGAGGCTGTGTATGCCAGCGCATCTCCGTCAGGGTCGGCAGCGTTTATGGTGAATTCGAGCAAATTACTTTCGCTTACGGTCCTGTCTCCTATGTGGTCAAGAATAGGCGGGCGGTTTGTGTTGTTCACTGTGATCGTGATATTCTCCCGTGCAGTCAGTTCGCCGTCGCTGACTTCGAAGTGCACATCAGGATGTGTGCCTGCATGGTCAAATGCCGGAGTCCATGAGAATGTTCTTGTGTTAGGGTTGAATACTGCGTCATCCGGTAGGTTCGAGGCAAAATACGTTAGTGTATCCCCATCCGGATCGGTGGCGTTTACTGTGAATTCAAGCAAGGAATTTTCATCGACTGTTTTATCCCCTATCTGGTCAAGAACAGGCGGGCGGTTTGTACGGTTCACCGTGATCGTGATGTTCTCCAGATCTGTGAATTCGCAGTCACCGATCGCGAAGTGCACATCAGGATATGTGCCGGACTGGCCAAATGTTGGCGTCCATGAGAATGTTCTTGTGTTAGGGTTGAATGATGCGCCAGCAGGCAGGTTTGAGGCTGTGTATGCCAGCACATCTGCGTCCGGGTCGGCAGCATTTATGGTAAATTCGAGCAAATCAGTCTCATTGACCGTTTTATCTCCGATGTGGTCAAGAACAGGCGGGCGGTTTGTGTTGTCCACTGTGATCGTGATGTTCTCCATACCGGTAAATTCGCCGTCGCTGACTTCGAAATGCACATCAGGATACGAGCCTGACTGGTCGAATGTCGGGGTCCATAAGAATGTTCTTGTGTCCGGATCGAATGCTGCACCAGCAGGCAGGTTTGAGGCTGAGTATGTCAGGACATTTCCGTCAGGGTCGGTGGCATTTATGGTGAATTCGAGCAAATGCGTCTCGTTTACTGTTCTATCTCCTATCAGGTCAAGAACGGGCGGACGGTTTGTGTTATTCACCGTGATAGTAATGTTCTCCGGGTCAATCAGTTTGCCATCGCTGACCTCGAATTGTATATCAGGATATGTGCCTGACTGGTCGAATGTCGGGGTCCATGAGAATGTTCTTGTGTTCGGGTTGAATGCTGCGCCAGCAGGCAGGTTCAAGGCTGAGTATGCCAGGACATTTCCGTCAGGGTCGGTGGCATTTACTGTGAATTCGAGCAGGGAATTCTCATCGATTGCCATGTTTCCGATCGGGTCAAGTACAGGTGGCCTGTTGGCGTCAAGAACCGTTATTTCGATTGTTTCATTATCAATACCGCCTTTACCGTCTGAAACACCAAAGTCAACAGGGTAGGTTCCTGCATCACCGTAACCCGGTGTCCAGTTACCGGTGCCTGTGACCGGATCGAAGTCTGTGAACAGGTCTGTCCTGTTGCATGAGAAATAAAGCGGATCCCCGTCCGGATCGGTGGCGTTTACATCGATCATTACTGTTTCGGTTTCATTGAGCGTCCTGTCACCGATCGGGTCTAGTACGGGTGATAAATTGGACTGGACCCCGGGTCCGAATGCATACACGTAACCGTTCCAGTTGCCGATGTATATTGTACCGTCTGAGGCTATTGCAGGTGATGAATAGTCAATACGATCTCCCGTGTTATATTTCCACAGGAGCGAACCATCCGGGTTTATTGCATAGAGATTCCTGTCAAATGATCCGATATAGATGGTACCGTCCGCATCGATCGCAGGTGATGACTCGATATAAGAATTTGTGGTATAATCCCATTTTAATGTACCGTCCGGGTTAATTGCGTGGAGTTTTTGATCGTATGATGATCCTACATAGATGGTGCCGTCCGCACCTATTGCAGGTGATGACTTGATACGCCCGCCTGCTGAGTATTGCCATTTTGATGTGCCGTCCGGGTTAATTGCATGGAGTTTCTTATCATATGATCCCACATAGATGGTACCGTCCGTACCTATTGCAGGTGAGGATTCGATCCATTTGCCTGTTTGGTATTTCCATTTCAGGGTACCGTCAGGATTTATTGCATATAGTTTTTTATCGTGTGACCCGATGTAGACGGTGCCGTCTGCAGCCACAGCGGGTGATGAATGGATCGCGCCGTGTGTCTTATAACTCCATTTCAAGGTCCCATCCGGGTTTATTGCATATAGTCTATTGTTATTGTTACCTATGTAGACGGTACCGTCCGGCGCTATGGCGGGTGATGTATAAACAAAACTGTTGCCTGGATCTGAAAATTCCCATTTTACTGTGCCGTCCGGATTGATGGCATATAGACTTTTATCCCAGCATCCTACGTACAGTGTGCCGTCCTGTGCTATTGCGGGTGTGGAATCGATAGAGTGACCGGGATTCCACTGCCATTTCTCTGTTCCGTTCGGATATATGGCAAATAGTTTGGAGCCGGTTATGGTGGAATGGCGGCCGTGTGTTCCTATGTATACTGTTCCGTCGTCCCCGATCACAGGCGAGCCGTGTATTTTGTCGCCGGTTGGAAATATCCATTTCACTGCCGGGGTGTCGGGTCCGTAGTGTGTACTGAGCCCGGTGTGGTTCAGGTCATGATGGAACATTGACCATGGCGTGTCTGCCAGCTGTGCAGCAGCTGGAGATGGGATCAGGCAAAGTACCAGTACGATCATGGCAGCGGTTTTCATGTTTATTTTCATTCGATTCGCCTTCTTTGATGTTTAATGATTATCAGGTTCTACATTTTTTGTCCTCATGTACAATTTAATGAGTAGCCGGAGTAGCCGACATAATTCGATAGCAGTATCACGTCTCCTGTGTTGATCACTCCGTTACCGGTCACATCGCCTGCCAGTTCACTTCGGAGTATGTATCCGGGATATCCTACATAGTTCGACAGCAGGATCACATCCCCGGTGTTGACTACTCCGTTGCCTGTTACATCGCCGCATATCCGTTCAAGTGTGAGGATCGTATTGCAGATGTTGACATATTCATCCCCGCCCCGGCTGTACATGACATTGTTCCCTGATGGTACTGTATACTCCATTACGTCCCATGTATTCAGTTCAAAAAGATTGGTGATCATGCCCGTATCCAGCGGATGACCATTGAACTGCAGGCAGTCATCACAGGACGGCTCATAGCCTGTCAGGTGCACCATAGTGAGTTTTGCTGTTGTTGCATTGTCAAGAAGCGGACCATCGAAATGTGTTATTCCATCATTATTCGATGTGACATAGTTTAGGGAGTCACTCCCATCGTTGATCCAGTACTGCATCTCATTTGAGCCGTCTTCATAGACCGTGACCAGTACGATACCATATACCCTGCCGTCAAAACCGCCAACTGTTGAATTGATCTTCGAGACAACTGCGGTATTGGTGTTTCCGGCACATACCAGGTCAGTCACATTGTAATATATCCAGTATTTACCATGACTGCTGCACCATACATGCGGATTAGTGTCGTTTTTGCCCTGCAGATGCACGGGACCAAGACTGTTGCCTGAGTAGTTGTTGAATGTGACATTTACCCAGCCTTCGTAATTCTCTGTGCCTCCCCAGATGCCTGTGTACAGGTATGCCCATTTTACAGTTCCCTCCGGCACGCCAAAGGAGCCTGTGAGCGTGGTTGTACCGCCACACGGCACGTATCCGGTGTATACTCCGCCGTTAACGGTGCCGCTCGTCCTGGTTACTACAGGAAAACCATCGAAGCTGTAACTGGCTGTTGATACTGCTGCGGTCATAAGGATTGCGGCGCATATTACCAGGATGTAAATTGGTATTTTCATGGTCTTTTCTCCCGTATATAGTCTCCAACTTAACTTATGAGAATTTGAACCGCAGATAAACGCAAATTTGCTGCACCGTATCTGCGTTTATCCGCGTTCACCTGTGGTTAAATATTTTATTAATTGTTTGCAGCAGACTTAATTTAGAGGCTGTCTGTGGATTTTTATATGAATTATCATAATATCTTTTTTCATTTACATTTTCCATTTACTTTTTTCATTTTCCGTATTATTTTAAAAAATAAAAAATGGAGAGGGGTTTACCCCTCTCACCATGCTGTATGTCCCCAGCAGGTCCCGATTATTACGGCGTCAAGGATATTCACGTTGCCGTCGTTGTTCAGGTCTGCCTGATCTGTTCTTTCTCCGTATATGGTTGTCTCACCCCATTCGAGACCGACAATGGTCGCATCAAGGATGTTCACCTTTCCGTCAGCGTTCGCGTCACCTGCTGTGTAGACCATCACATCAAAGGATGTGGTGTTGTCAAGCTGGTGCGGATCTGCGTCATCGGTTACGGTGAGGCTGACACTGAACGGTTCATATTCACCAGTTGAATCCCCAATCCAGTTCCAGCTCTGGTAGACATGATCCACCATCTCGCCTGTGCCGTAGTTCCCGTCACCGAAGCTCCATCTCCAGTTGACAAGAGTTCCGTCGGGATCGTTTGACGCCGTACCGTCGAAGTAGACTTTGCAGATGTACTTCTGGCCGTCGTTGTTGTACATGTCCAGCGATTCGCCGATCGCGATCGGTGCTATGTTCGCGGATATGCATACCTCGTCATCGATGAGGTCAACCGGGTCGATCTCATTACCGATATTGTTGGCTGCAACCACTTCACTTAAGTTCAGTGTCGAACTCGCGCCCTGCTGGCTTGCTGTGAACTTGATCACTGCAAGTGTTCCGGAAGGGTTTGCGATTCCGCCTACGTCACCGACTCTTGTTGCTGCGAACGAGATCGTACCTGCACCGTTGTCGATGGTATTGATGTACATGGTCGTCTCAGCACCATCGCTGTTCAGGAATGTTCCTTCGTTCTGCCACTCGGCATGAAGTACTGTGTTATCGAAGGATAGCACATACTGGATACCGTAGACCGGGATGTTTCTCGGATCGATATCGATGTTCACAAGGAACTGTTCCTGGAACTCTACACACTCACCATCATCGAGTACATTGACACTTAGCTCGATTCCTGCAGGATAGATACTCGTTCTACCGTTGTTGGTCTCATCGAGTTCCATTACAATGCTGCCGGAGTCTGCACATACGTTCATTTCATCGTTGGGGATCGTCATGGTCACAACGGTACCGAATGTACCTGTGTATGACTCTCCAGGTGCAAGTGCATCAGGCACGGCCTGGTCTTCGACAAATGTATACGGACCACCGATCTCACCGATATTGAGTGATGTTGTGTGTCCTGCTGCTGATGCTGCATTGCCCTGGTTCATGACTGTGTAGTGGACAATGTAGTCGTCACCGGTTCCCTGCTGTTCACCGAATACATCGGTTACTACAAGGTCGGGCAGGTTCATGCATGTGAAGGTGCCGTCGTGCCATCCGACATCTGTGAGTGAACCTCCCCCGTCATCGTAGAGTTCACTTATCCTGTTGGCTGCAACCTCGCCACTGAGTGCGAAGTGCATGTCTCCCTGGCTGTACCCTGAGTTTTCACATTGTACGCTCAGTGTGCAGATAAGCTGGGTGTCGTTGACCATCGGTGCATCTTTCCTGAAGGTGACAAAGACTGCTCCCGGATAGGTTGTGAGGTCTTTTGTGACGTATGGCCACATGCTATCGAATGTTACATCGGTTATGTTTGCACCTTCAGGATATGCCAGGTAGAACTGACCGCCCTGGTGCATGCCTGTGGTGTCTGCATAGACCTCTACTGTTGTTGTATCACCGTAGCTTGCGCTGCTGTCTTCTTCCACGAGATAGATGTTGTTTGCGAAGATGTTCTCTTCAACTACCAGGATCGCATTGCTTGCTTCCATCCAGTCTGCATTGCTCCGGATACCTACTTCGTTTCCGGTTGACTGTAGGAATGCTGTGACATCACGATCGCTGATACCGATCTGGTGAACTTCGTTGTCTGTCCATTCATCATTCCAGGTCTGTCCGTTGAAGATCAGTTCGCCTTCGCCTGCAGTGCCGGTACCATCAGCTCCGGGAGCGAATGTTATCAGCCTGGCATTTGCTGTTAGTGCCGGATTGATCGCTGCTCCTGTGATGGGTGCCCATGCGGTTGCTTCTTCGGGTGTTGTGCCATAGTTCGAGCCGCCGTAGATCAGGTCGAATTCTTCGTTGACGAATATCTGCCTGCGTGGTTCGGTTGCATCTTCGTATACTACTACCAGCATCATACCGCGCATGGATACGTTGCCGCCTCCGTTGTGGGAGTTGGTGAGATTAGCGATGTTGCCGGTTGTGTCGAAATCACTTGTTACGTCATAGACGAGCATTCCATAGGGGTAGCTGCTACCATACATCTTCTCGTCTAAGTAGTGCGCATCCGGTGTCTGGGCGGCTGTGTTGAATGTGAGACTGGTCTCACTTGACATCACGCCTACTTTGTCCCATGTGTAGGGTACGTACAGTCTCGCGTCCACAACGGTTGCTGTGGCCGGGATTAAAAGATCGGCATCTGTCCAGCTGGCGTCGTATGTAGTCCAGTTCGGAGAGGAGTAAGAACTCAGGTAGTAACTGTCACCTGCGGAATAGACCAGATCTCCGTTGAGATCAAAGGTATTCTTTGTGGTGATGTCTTCGCCGCCTGTGTAGCGCTTGCCCTTGTAGCCGTTGTACACGACTGTCTCTGAGCTTGATAGTACGTTGTTGGTCTCGTTGTCCTCGGTAACCTCGTTATTACAGTCTGAGGTGACGTTGATCGTCACGATATCTCCGGCACTCCTGATGGTGGTGTCGGTGACGTATACCGTGGTGTTCTCACCTGCTGGCAGTCCTGTGACTGCTACTTCCTGGGTGTCGCCATTGATATCGAAACTCACGCTGAATGCGGATGCTGGTCCGCCGTTGTTCTCTATGAGTGCGCAGATCTCGTTGTTCTCACCGTCAAAGAGATACCAGCAGTTCGGGGTGATCGCTGTGGGGGTGAGGTCGGCGGGAGATGGTGGCGGCGCCGGATAGTTCTCGAATGGCTCCATCAGCGGATGGTAGTCATAATCACCAGAGATTTCGGGGATCGGGTAGGGTGTATTACCTATTCCATCGCCATCTCCATCGGTTCCACCGTAAGCAGTACCCCAGTAGTTGCCGAGGTAGTTCTCAAAGGTGGGATTGTATGTATAAGCTATTGGTTCTGTCGAGTTCCAGTAGGTTACGGTAGGTGCTGACTCTCCTGAAGTAGTCACAGTCACACCGTTGTCAACGAGGTTGTTGAGGTATATCTGACTGCCTTCACCTGCACCAAACATCTCGATACCACAGTACCCGTTTGAGATGATGTTGTTTCGTGCAACTATGTTGTTGCCATCATCATAATCTAATGTTATTCCAGCATTTGTGGCGCCTTTGAATGTGTTGTTGACAATTGTATTGTATCCAGTAGATATATCCATAGCACTATAGATTCCTGTTGCATTTAATACAACATTATCTACAAAAGTGGTATTCGGGCTTTGTATTAGAATACCCATATCGTAACTTGTGCCATCGATGATATTATTTCTAAATGTACAATTCGGAGAATTTAGCCCTAAACGTATGCCGCACCGGGGATTTATAACTTTAAATCCCTCAACAATACATCCATGAGAATTATCTATGCGAATCGAATTGTCGCCCCCTCCGTCCAACGTCACGACATCTGCACCTTCTCCTCTCAGTGTGATGTTCGACTTTTCCCAAATAGAAAATATGTCGTAAGTTCCGTTGTAAACGAAGACAGTATCTCCAGAAGATGCACCATCTATTGCCGCCTGAATCGACTCACCATCGTGCACATACCATGTCGTTGCTGCTGCAGGCATCATCATCGCACTTAACAGTGCAATGATGCAAACAATACGTATTGTTTCTTTCATGCTATTTACCTCCTAAAAAAGAAAAGGATTATGTTCATAGTGTCACCACCACTCTAACATAATCCGTCTCGATATGGGAGTACTTCACGTTTATCCCACGACCCGATTGTGCACTCTTTTGTTCCACCAGTATCGTCACATTACCTGAATTGATGTAACTGCTGGTGTCCGACGTTACCTCTCCGGTCAAAGTCGCTTCTGCACCGCTGTCCGTGCTGGCTAATGCATTACCATAACTCTCCGAAGTGAAGTTATAGATGTAAAGGTATGCGCCATCGAACGTCCCGCCGGCGTCATGCCATCCTTTACCGTTCCAGGTAACATTGATCTTGGCTGGCGCACTCTCATTGATGCTGATGTTGAACCGCTGCGCTGCAAAGTTGTCATTGGTTGTTGTCACACAGGTTTCGTATGTTCCATCATCCGCACTAATGTTAGAGTAAGCATCTATTGCGCCGCTTGGAACACCGTTGGTAGTGGGTGGTTTATCACTTACCTGTCCTTCATACGCCCACTTATTCGTCCCTGCACCTGTGCTGAAGTCATAGAATGCCTCTATCACAGTCGACCAGTTGTACTTGTGGTTGTTCGCCTCGTCTGACTCGAATACCACATCACCGGAATCTGCCACCACCTTCAGGCGGTAGGTTCCTCCCGCAGTTGGAGTCCAATTGTAGCTCACATTGGTAGTTGCACCGGCATTCAGACTACTCACCGTTTCGTAGTCAACAATACTCCCGTCTTCGCCCACAAGATTCACAGAAAGTGTGGTGTTGAAGGACCAGGTAATATCGCTGCTTCCATTGTTCTTGATGGTTGCATTGATCGTGTTGCTTTCATTGACATACACGTCATCCGGAACATCTACGAGTGTCACAATGAGGTCTGGCGGTTTGTTGGGATTGACATAAACACTCTTGGTCTTAGAGTTGTTGGTCTCACTGGTCTCGTTCACATCGTCATCTAAGTCAGCGGTCACATTGAGAGTGTAGTCTCCACCCGAACTCGGTGTCCAGTAGTAAGTCACGTTGACCTTCTCGTTTGGCTTCAAGACCTTGATCGTTTCATTCTCCAGATTAGTGCCGTTATGGAACGTCACATTGAACGTCCCTGCCCATCCACTGGTATTGCAGTTCCATATCGTCGCGACAATGGTGTTGGTGAAGCCATCATTATACAACGTGTCGTTGTAGATCGCAGTCACAGTAAGGTCTGGCTGTGGCGACTCCGTGATCGTCACAATCTCGGTCTTGCTGTTGTTCGACTCATTGGTCTCGGTTATGCAGTCACACTGATCGGCTTTAACAGTGATGTTGTAGTCTCCGTTACTAGCCGGGATCCATTCAAAGTTCACGGTTGTATCCGTATCCGGATTCAACATCGCTACCGTTTCCGTGCCTTTCACTGAGCTGTTCACATAGAGTGTTACATTGAATGCACAGGATTTGTTTGTCGAATCAACATTTGCAACAGTGGCAGTAACTGTGTTGACGACGTTCGAATACTTCGGATTTGCAGTAATATTCGTCACCGTAAGGTCAGGCTGACCTCCTCCGGAATCCGATACATTCAACACCAGCGCAGATAACGTCAAACTCACATAGTCATCCGTGCCGCGATCGAAATAGAAATTATTCCCGGATGGCTCCACATAGTTTGTTACATCCCATGTATCAAAGTCGAAGTAAAAACCTCCTCCAGTAAGTACGCTATTATCCAGATCGTTACCATTAAATTCCAGATCGTAGCCGACCCCGGATTCAGCAGTCATGAAAACCTGGGTGAGGTCTGCACCTGTTACATTACACGCATTTGCCGTGCCGTTGTAGTATGTTGTTGAGTTGTCGTGCGATGATAGTGTGCCTCCGTCAATGCAATCCGGATCGTATTCATCGCAGAAAGCATCGTTTCCGGACTTGATCCAGTACCGATACTCGTAATCCTCTGACTGACTGGTATCATCATATACCACAACCAGCACAACACCGTATATTCTGCCGTCGATGGGGTTACACCAGAGTGGACCGCCAGTGCTCGCACTCACAGCGTTGTTAGCGCCGAGGGTCACATCATCGGTCACGTTGTAAGAAACCCACCACTTTCCACAGGTACCGCCCCAGTTATAGTCATGGTCATCCTTGGCACCAGCGCTGTTTGGATCGCATTCAAAGGTATCATTGTTACCTATGAATCCGGTAGGGTAGGTATTTCCATTAAAGGTCAGGTTGTGCCAGCCTATTTCGCATGGGGTACCGCCCCAGATTCCAAAGTACAGATGTGCCCATTTAACATTAGTTCCACTGGGGACAGTAAAGCTCCCATCAACGGTGGTACTGCCGCCTGCAACATAATCCATATACACACCACCACTGCCATTGATCGTACCGTTGATTGATCCGTTTGCAGTCGTGCTGTCCAGTGGGAATCCATGCCAGTTGTAGTTGGCTGAGGCAGGTACGATGAGTACAAGCACCGCCGCCATAACCAGCGCTCCCAGAATCACTGTCTTCATATTAATTTTCATTATCTATCACTCCTTATTGTCTATGTTTTCGGGTCCGGTGTGACAACATCTGACAAACAGGTTCAATGACACTTCTGTCACAAAATTCCATGATTTGCCGTGAAATCACACCAGACACCAGTCTTGTCTTATCTTTCCTTCTCCCTCCGTTTTACATTGGTGTGTTGATAGCGCAGTCGATATCGGTTATGATGTCACTCGCATCCGATATCAGCGCGTCCGCAGTATCCACCGGTATATGGATATCGCTCTGGCCATCCACCTCGCTTATGAATGCATCCATGATGCTCTTGCATGTGTTGAGATTGGTATTCGCACATGTTTCGTCCCCTGCATCGATACAGCCCAGTGCCAGATCGTTCTTTGCTATCGCATTGTCGATCTTGCTGAGCAGACTGATCCTTACTCCGGCATGGTCAAGATTCTGCACATCTGTTCTCAGTGCATGCAGATCGGAATCGATCTTAACAACCATGTCGCGCTTGTCCTTGTTTATCACGAGGAAAACGTTGCAGACTGTTTCACAGTCATTTCTGTCCTGGAGTTCGACGATATTCTGTCCGGATAGCAGGTCAACAACATCAAATGTGTTCACACCGATAGCATACGTGCTTGCGGCAGTGCTCGGTCCGACCTCGACATCGTTAAAGATAACCATGTTCTTCGGTGGCGTCGCAAGTCCCTTATTGCTGGCTGTGAGTACGGTTGTCATCTCAGCGGATGCAGCGCACTGAACACCATCCGAAAACGTCGCATTTGTGATAGCCATCGCAGGCGTTATTCCATAATAACTGGAAGCATAGAGCATATCACACCCTTCTGCGATCCAGTACTCGATCCTAGATCCGTCATTTAACTCATATACAACAAGAAGACCGAATCCGTAAGTGCAGAAGTATTCACCCGGGTTCGAAGCTGTCCAGTTATTCGTTGAGTCAGTCAGATCCTTCGCATTCTCGATCGTCGCGGTAAATGTGCCGCTGCCTGCAACATAATCTGTCACATCCCATGCAAGTGTTCCAGACGGGAAGTCATACTTTTTGGAGGCGTATCCCTGCCCCTTCCGGTCCACATAATGCGCAACATCCGGATTAGCGGCAGTATTATTCACCTCGGTAGACCATGTGTTAACCCCGTCACTGATTGTCAAGATAGCCTCGGCAGGATCTCCAACAACGGTATTGTTGCCAGAATCACTCCATGTGTAATAGTTGTACAATCGTGCTGTTTTCACGGTTGCACCTGCTGGTATCGCAGCCGTCATATCCTGTGAGAGCACAGGTTTTGTCATATCCGGTGGCGGAGAATACAGCAGCGTGTATTTACTCCCATCCACCACAGTGTCGAATACTACTCCCCCATTGATCGTGTTATGCTCATACACGGTCAGTGAGTGGTCCCCGGTGTAGTCTGCCATTGCCGACGGTACCACCAGCAAGCACACCATTATCACGCTCAACAGAGCGATTGTGTATCTATTTTCTATTACTTTCATTCAGTTAACCTCCTTTAAATCACATATTGTCAGGGCTTAGCTACAACTGCCCTGTATACCGCCTTTCGACGCCGTTTTGCCTGCTTCTATCAAATCATACCTCCTTTGTTATCTTCCGGCAGTTTCCTGCCTGCTCCATACATTTCCGGTGCATGATGCACCAGAGCAAACCATAAATATCAGCAAAACCAATTGAACAGATGCCTACCGGCATCAGGGGTTTGCTGATACGGGCCTCAAGCGTGTTGATGCACCTGCCGTCGGTGGGCGCTTCGGTGCATCATGTTTGTGTTTGGTTCTTTCATGATTTTTCCATATCACCTCATACTGTGCAGTTTAGCGAGTATCCCTGATACCCGACATAATTTGAAAGCAGGATCACGTCTCCTGTGTTGATCACACCGTTTCCGGTCACATCGCCTGCCCATTCATTTACAAGCGTATATCCCTGATACCCGACATAATTCGACAGCAGGATCACATCTCCGGTGTTGACCACGTTGTTTCCAGTCACATCGCCGCACTGACCGATCGGTTGAACTGTTAGGTCCAGCTCTAAAGCACCGGCATTCATCTCCTCAGTCGTAACCGTGTGGTCGACTTCTGCCGGATTGCCATTGACAACATCAAAGTTCAGTACATCGCCTGCGCACACCCCGTAGGAACTGGTCATAGTCTGGTAGTAGTTCGAACCGGAAGCCGTCTCCACTCCAAGCACCCCTCCTGTCATCAGGTTGGTAATCACAACACTAGGGTTGTTGGCCGGATTCCCGCCGATGTCACTGACCAGGCCCGAGATCAAAAGTGGTGTCGGTGCCCATTCGTATTCCACGACCAAAAACGCATTCGCAGGAAGCGCACCCACATCCGAGATATCGCCCATGCCTGCATAGTTACCATCGACATTGAGACGGTCCTTCACATCGAGCAGGCTTATGGCAACCTGTGAATATGCATCGTTCACATTCGCCTCCATGTCAATCGCGTTCATCGACATGCTGCAATACTGGGGATGACCATAGCCTCCGCCATACACATCCTGTCCCATCGATAACCCATTGAAGAATACCTCACTGCCATAAGGATCGGAGTTCGCCCATGGATTTACCAGACCAAGGCTTGCACTTACCACCTTGCCGTGGACCTGTCCATCAAAGCTCGCATTGTTAATCGCCTCTGATTTAAGCAGGTACCCGTTCTTCACCTCAACCGCATCAGCGCCCTCATTGATCCAGTAGTCAATGGGTGGCATGGTCTCATCTGAGTACAATATCACAATACCTGGACCTGCCGGGCAGACCGAGCCGGTCGCATGGATATTCTTGACCGTCACTGAATAAGTGCCGCTCCCCTGAATATACGGAGCCACATCATACACCCAGTTGCCCCAGTACATGTCCCAGCTTCCCCAGCCCTTGCGGTCATCGTAATACCTGTCAGCCGTGAGAATGTGCGTTCCGGCCTGGTTTGTTATGCTCACTTCCATCTCAGGACGGTATTGCTCCGGTTTAGCCCAGCAATAGTAGACATTGAGCCGTGCAAGTTCCACCGTAGCGCTATCAGGGATTACTATGTCATACTGTCCGCTCATAGAAGCGCCGTTAGTATACAATCCTGTATAGGCACTGTTTCCTGTTGTGTAGATCAATCCGCCATTCAGCCTGCCGCTTGCAATATTCTCAAGCGGTTCATCTCCGGTATATCCGTTATAGATCGCAGTCTCGGTCACAGAAAACTCATTGTTGTTCTCATCCGATTCAGCAACCTCGCCATCGCAGTCTGCGATAGCTTTTACTGCATATACGACCGGCTCACAACCGTCATCGCAGTCACAGCCATCCGGGACCCAGTTGAACTTCAGCGTCGTACTCGAACCGGCGCCCAGATTCGACACAGCCAGCTTGTCAATAAACGTCTCATTGGCATACAGACTGACATGGAACGATCCGTCTGCATCGCCGCCATTATACACAGTGACATCCACTTCATTGGAAATACTGATCCAGGGCGATGCGTATGTGCCAAAATCACCTGTATGGTACGCATCGACCGCTGTCACACTCAGGTCCGGCAGCGCAGACGCAGGTGCTGCGAGCAGCAACATGCCGAGCAGTGTGATAATACTTAATTTCGATATCATTATTCGTCACCTCATTTATATTATTATTTTGTGTTACTAATTTTTAAATACGTAGTACCCAATTTTGCGGAAAGTTTCCTGTCCTGTTAGAAAAAATAAAAAACTAACGCCTTACAGCGTTAGCCAGAACAGACCACCGGCAGCGTACTATCCAACTTTGCAGATACGAAATATCCATCTCCGGCTTCCATTGTGTTAAAGCCATGGAATGCCGCCTATGCGTTCGAATCGTACACCTCTAATTTCTGCGGAGTTGTATTCCATCCCGCAGCGTTCCACCAGTCAAATTCCACGCTCAAATCAATATCTAATACGTCTTATTCGACTGTCTTAACCGTATCGCTTCCCTCAAATAGCGTTCCATCCGTCAACTCTCCTGTCACGGTCAGTTCAACAGCATTGCCAACAGGTACGCCGACCATATCCTGGACACTGAACTTGATCCTGAGAGCACTGCCAGCCATCTTTCCACTGATTGCTGTTGCTCCCTCGCAGACTATCGTATCCATGACAACGTCCTCCAGACTATATCCGGACGACAATTCTTTAACTACCACGGTGAACTGTTTGCCGCCGCCCAGGTCCAGTCTCGGCGGAGATATATGCAAATTAGCCGGTATCACAACAGATGCAAATGTGGTAATGTTGAAATCGAATAGCCCACCACCATTGATATCGGTTTGTGTTATCGCATGTTCCACAGTTTTTGACCCTGACTCTCCTGATACATCGAACCGCAGTATATCATCAACACTCACGTCGCCACTGTCGAGTACAAGTTGGTAATAGTTCAATGTCGGATCGTTTTCGGCACCCCAGATCTCACCTGTATCCAGGTTAGTTATCTGGACCCATGCTTCGTTGCATGGATTACTATCTGAGTCAAAAATATGCCCGCTTATCAGAAACGGTGCTGTTTGCTGTGCCATCGCGGGTGCAGCCATGCACACCAGTGTAGCGAGCAGGACGATTATCCATCTTGGTTTCATTATCGATCATCTCCTGTTTTCGTGTACTTCATATCTCCAAACATTATTTACGTAGCACTTCTGTTTGCATAAGTTCGCCTATCCTGTTAGAAAAAATAAAAAAAACTAACGCCTTGAAGCGTTAGTTAAGGACAGGTCACCGTCAACGTACTATCCGACCCGGCAGATACGAAGTATCCCTCGCCTGCGGTCATCGATGTAAAACCGTGGAACGCATCCGGAGCATTCGGATTTAACACCTCATAACTCTGTAAATCTGCATTCCATCTCGCAGCGTACCGGTAATCCGTCGCTCCCATTGTATCACTGACGCTCATCGTGCAGTCCGGAACACCGATCATGTTCAGGCCCGACTTCAGTTCGGATGTCGTGGAAGATGCTGACTCGCCCACATACTCCCATGTACTTGCAGTCGCGACATGCACGAAATAAGCAGATCCGGGGTTCATCGTGGTCGCATCCTCAAACTCATTTGATACCGCGTTGTACTGCTTCACCGCATTCTGGTCAACGCCTGAAAGTACAGCACTCACACTATTATCGGTTGGCGTCAGGGGCAGTGAGATCAGGTTCCAGCCTGCGGGCAGGGACTTGGTAAAGGGTTGTGCAGCGCCGCAGGTGAAAGTGCCGTTTACAACAGAGAGAAGAATTGGCTCACCTGTTATATCGGAAAGTTTAGTTGGATCTCCAAACCCAATGTAGAAGTCTAATGGTCTAGTACCTGGACTCAAACCTTTTAATGTTATTTTGGCAAGCTGTAATGTGCCTGGACTTGGGGAAAAACTCCCCCCAGCTACAAAAAGGTAGTGATGACCATCTTCCGCCACCTTCCAGTCCCAATTCCACATCGTCCAATCAGGGCTTGTACCTTCTACGGCACTTGTTATATTGACCACATCAACCACATCATCCTCAAACATGAGGTGAAACTGGAATCCTGCAACAGCATCAGTTGCATTTAACATGACCCAGACATCCGTCACATCTGCTCCCGGATCACAGCTAATATCTGATGGTTCCATATAGATAACATTCTCCGCCGCCACAGGCGATACAAGCATTATCAGTACTGCCAATACTATTCCGAATACTAGTTTATTCATTCTTTTATCTCCTTTTCTATTTCTTTGATATTCAACAACCTGTACCGCAATTTAATCCCCCGCCGAATAGCGCATTGTAAACTTTGAACACGTCTGTGATAGTTATTTCACCATCACAATCCACATCCGTTGCCCATAGACTGCAAACTGACCCGCCGAATAGCGCATTATAAACTTTGAACACGTCTGTGATAGTTATTTCATCATCACAATCCACATCCCCGCACATCGCCAGCTTCACCCGCCAGAACTCATTAAGTTCCGCAGTATCGCCAATCAACATGTTCGCCGCATCCTTAGCATCACCGTCATTCAACCCTGATGCCATAAGGATCATGGTTCCGGTATGCTCAACAAATGCCCCGTTGTTCCACGGATTGTCGAATGCTTCAACCACTGCACCATGGTCATATGACTGTGTTGATGTAGTTTGGTCATCGTCATCCTCCAGGATCTCACAGGATGTGTAGTCGAAGTACACAGGCATACCAATATCTTCATGCTGTACATTGACCAGTGCTATAAGGCCATTATCATTATAATCACCGATCAGTATCAGGTTACAATTCTCTTTCTGAGAAGTGGTTACACTTGTATCCTCAACAATACTTATTAGCCCGGTGGGAACTCCTCCTGCAATAAGCGTATCCTTAATATCAATTGCAAGGTCCTGGAAATCACTTGATCCTGCCGGATACACAATTACCGTGTTCCATACAGTTCGCGTACCAGACCCGGGATTAGTCGGTAAGCCGTGCTTAAACGGCTCAGGATACAGGTCATCACCGGCAACGTAACTCTGCACTGTGCACGGAGGAGTGAAACTATCAGTTGCGGTGTATATCTGCTTCTGGAAATCCCAGTGCATGGTCTCGCCATCCAGCAGTTTGATCACTCCGCATAGCTGGTTGTTGGGCACATACCTGCCATTCAGGTAAAGGTACCAGTAGATCGGTCCGGTAGGATCTTCTATCAGACCATCGATCCCGAATATGTAGCTCTGCTCCGGATGCCCGAAATGCGGTGTAATAACCGCTTCGCTGCCCAGTGCATCCCACGGGGTTGTATACTCCGGCACAAGTTTTGTGACCTTGAACATATCAACAGGCGTGTTTTCTGAGTACTCTCCATTATATGTGGAAGTGTTTCCATGATGATGGGAGTCCCAGAGCATAATCTCGATCACGTTCAGTGACTTTGTTACCTCGTTGTTACCTTCATCGGACTCGTCTACAGTGCCGCCCGTATCCAGATCAGCCCTGATGGAGTACGGTCCTCCGTATGCTGCACTGTATGTGAAATCGATTACCTTGTCGCCTTTCGCTGCCACACTCATTGAGGAACTGGAATATATCTCCGTACTACCATCGTATGCTTTCACAACGAAACTATTCGCATCACCGGTTCCCAGATTGGTAACAGTAATTTGGACCGTAGTATCATCGCTCTTCCATGTAGGCAGGAATGCAAGTTCATTCCCGGTCATGACCAGATCAGGACTGCCTGATGCAACCACCTCAATATACTCTGTGCGCTCGTTGTTGGTTTCATCAGATTCGGTCACCAGGCCGGTATAATCCGCAGTTATCTTCAGTGCAACATCAGTTCCGATCACATCAGAATGCCAGTTAAATGTCACGGATTCGGAGCATCCCGGTCCGAGAGCACCGATATTTGCAGTATCCTCAAGAGTACCGTCCTCATACAACCCGACCTGGCATGCGCCGGATGATGCCTTGCCCTGGTTTGTGATCGTCGTATCGACCGTATAGTCATGTCCCACCACATAGCCATGCGTGGAGTCGTGACCGACCAGTACAGGATCATCCATCGAAGCAACCTTCAGGTCCGGTTTTGGTGCATCCGCAAAGAGGACCAGCTCTGCTCCCACCCAGTGAACATAATTATCAGTATCCCTGGTGTACTCTAAATGGTTGCCACTTGACTCTAAATAGGACTTATTCACCACATACCATCTCGAATCGAGATACGCGCCCTGCTCGTAGTTGGTACAACTGTTATCCAGCTCATGGCCATTGAACCAGAGAGTATCACTATCTCCCGGATCACCGGTCACCCATGTACAGTAGACCATTGCATAGTTCCAGTCATTCGGGTTTATAGTCCCGTCAAAATGCGCAGTACCGTAATTCCTTTCAGGGTGCCCGGACGTTGCATACGACAGTGAGTCATGTCCCTGGTTGATCCAGTACATAACCTGCGGCTCAGTGGAATCCTCATACACCACGACCAGTTTGAGCCCATACATCCTGCCATCGAATCCGCTGCTGATCTTATAGGTGTAACCTGTAACAGTATTAGCTCCCGCGTCAACAAGATCCGTTACATCGTACCAGACCCAATCCACCCCGTGTGAAGCTGACCAGACATTGTCGTTGTTATCAGATACACCACCAAGCGTCAGGTTACCGCTGGCATCCGTACCGGTAGCAACAAGTGTCTGTGTTCCTGCTGAATTCGTCAATTCAACCTTCAGCTTTCCCTGATGATTCTCGGTTCCATGCCAGACACCGGCATAGAGATAGGCAAACTTCACATTATTATGTGCGGGTACGCTAAACTCCCGGGTATATCCGTCTGGAGAATTTGCGTAATCCAAGCCATGTCCGCAGTCGATGTAAACATTGCCATTAGTTACAGTTCCGGTTGCAATCGTGCCGTTGTATGCATTAGCTGGGTTGTTGGCATCGCCATTCAGTTGAAATCCTTCCCATGCATATTGTGCCGCTGCCGGCGTGCTGCTTAATAAAATTACAAGCAACAGAACAAGTAATTGTGATATTTTATCATTGCACTCCAAATTTAAACCACCTTGTTTCTTTAAACATATTTTAATTTTAAGTAACACTAATTATTACAAATGTACTTTTTATCACACACACTGCATATATATGTGTTTCCATTCACATCGTTTCGGAGTAATGATGCCGCCTCATAGCGATTCGTTTTTGTGATAAATACTCCAAAAAATACCACAGCATACCGATTCCAAAAAGAATATTGTCCAAAAACCTATTTGCATCTAAACATCACATACATTTTTCAGGCAACTGTTGCATGAAAATTTTGAATGTGTTTGAATGATTCTTCTCAACATCAGAGACTTTTTATTATTTTCCAGAATCGTTCGGAAAAACACAGGGTACGGCAGAGAAAAATGACAAACCTCTGTAATTTTTCAATTATCCCATACCATTGATCACGAGGTCACGAGAAAATCCTCCCTACGGTCGGATTAACTCGGACTACATAATCTTATAGATTATAGAGACTGTCGGAAAAGTCCATATTTAGGGGATTTTCAACTTATCAAATAATTTGTTCACAACGCAGCATAGCGTTTTACTTACAAATATTAATCAAACTGTTTCGATTTCACCACTTTTCCGACAGTCTCTTATATACAATAAAAAAATGCGTAAAATGCCGAACGCGCACGATTATAGTTACGATTTCAGACAAGATTTACATTGCGGAATATGCCAACCCCGCACATCCACATCTGCGTTTAAATCTGAAATGTATTTGACAATCAACTAAAAAGTGTCAACCACAGAGATACACAGTGTTTGTGTACAATTCAACCTCTGCGGTGAATTTTTTGCCATGATCCATTTATTCAGAATATTTAAAAAAAAGTCTCTGAACTAATAATCGCACATGTTCAGCATTCAACAATGTTCCAAGTAGTTTTTCGGTAGTTTTCCAGACACCGACCCCTAAACAACTACAGTTTTTCGACCACCCATTCACCTACGTTCCTGTCCGCAAACGTAGCACCGATAAGATAGATATTTTTGCCAGCGCCCTGGTATTTCTCGAAATATTTTCTGTCTTTGATCTGGTCAAGCGCCGTATCTTTGTCCCCATCGAATTTGAATTCAAATATGTGAATATCATTATCGACAACAACAGCATCGATTCGCCCTTTGTTTGTTTTCACTTCCGCCTCAACTTTCAAACCGATAAGAGAAAATACCAGATAAAAAATCGTCTGGTAATACTTTTCTTTGTTAATGTGAAGATCGTAGGGGATATTGGCAAAAAAGATGCGCAAGGTATCAAAAAACAACTCAAGATCATGATCTCGCAGGGCATCAATAAGCTTCCAGGCATGGCCATGAACCAGTTCACATTCTACAAAAGAATATGCTTCGGCCAGGCATTCGGTCATTGAGTTCTTCACTTCAAAATTCGGATACGCCAGAGTGTATTCCATTCTTTCCTTATTGTAGCCTGTAATTGTCAGATAGCCGGTCTGAAAAAGGATCGGCATGATCTTCAGGTTCTCTATCTCGTATGAACTGAATGTTGATTCACTTATTCCGATCCCATCTAATCTGGTCAGGTCAAAATCTTTTTCCTTTAACAATTTTATCAGGAAACTCGGGGTAGCACTCTCAAACCAGTAGTTTCCAAAATTGAGTTTTTTGAACAAAAGAAGTAATGAAAAAGGATTAAAAACCTTTTCACAACTTTTGCTAAAGCAAAAACCATTGTACCAGTATGTAATCTTTTCAATCAGCTCAGATCTGCTAACACCTTCTGTTCTCGCAAGCATCTCGATATGATCATTCAAACTGCTCTCCATCTCCTCCCCGGTTATCCCGAGAAGCGATGAATACCTCGTGTCCATGGAAATATCTTCCAGGTTATTGAGCCCGCTGAACACTCCTGCCCTGGAAAACTTGCTGACCCCTGTAAGAAGCACAAACATGATATGTTCATCATTTGCCTTGATGATCGTATAAAAGCCTTTTAATATTTCACGAAGCTCGACTGCCAGCTCCTTGTTCTCAATATTGTCAATTATTGGCTTATCGTATTCATCAATAAGGATGACCACTTTATTGATCTCACCCAATTTGGATAAAAGTTCATCAAACGCCTCATCATATTGATCACGCTCAAGTGAAAACCCGTAATCACCTGCGATGTTGTTTAATTGATGCAGGATAAATCCCTTTAGGTCGTCCTTGTTTTCCGCCTTTTTCCTGCTAAAATCGATCCTTATAACAGGATGTTTTTCCCAGGCATAATCACTATTGTATATCCACAGGTCCTTAAACAGCTCTTTGTTCCCCTGGAATATCTCATCCAATGTGGAAATCAGCAGGCTTTTACCGAATCTTCTCGGTCTGGAGAGAAAATATACACTCCCCTGAACAATCAATCTGTGAATATGTTCCGTCTTATCCACATATAGATAATTTTGATCTATTATTTTTCGAAATGTCTGTATTCCGATTGGAAGTCTTTTCATCAGCTTGTTTCCTTTATTCATAGACGTTTAGAGATTCAATAACTTCACTTGACATGCCGAACTACGCTTTTTTTTGTAGAGATATTGCAGGTATCCCAATAATGTAATTTAGTTACATTCTTACTTAAACATTACCTTAATTTTTCTATACTTTAACCATAGTATTAGTGGCATTTCGATTTATATACATCCTGTACACTGAATGCGTTGTTGTTCCCCATGCAAAACAATCCTGCGCACCATGAACAAACATGATACGGATGGCAGGGATTGGACGAAAACACGCAAATGCACAAACAACTCCTTCACAAGCTCAGATCCATGTCTGAAAAAATGATGGAAACGCATGGGGGTTCTGCCACGGTCGTCAAAATAGATTATTTATGTAGATTGTATTGAACTTATTCCAGCCCGGTTAGTTCTTCGCTCTCTCGTCACCTTTTCGCTCTCTTGCTGTGATCTATGTACAATATACCACCACACCCAAACAGGCGATAGACGGTGCGCGGGTACTCTACAACGGCTGTCAAAATATATAACTTCTTAAATAATTCACCGCGAAGAACGCAAAATACGCAAAGTTGGGGGTAATATTGTCTTTGCGCTCTTTGCAGTGAAAAATGAGATTTTTTAATAAATTCGGATAAATAAATCATGGTAATGAAAATTCACTACATCGGGTACTAAAAAATACAGGGCTTGCATCCGGTTTTACCACATTTGTCCCTCGCCGAATTTGCCTGATGTAGTTATCCGAATTTGCCTGATGTAGTTATCCGAACCATTCCAAAAGACAATATATAATATCCGAAAGCAGATACTTTTTATTATCTTCTGGAATGGTTCGAAAAACCACAGAGGGCACAGAGGGCACAGAGGGCACAGAGGGCACAGAGGGCACAGAGGGCACAGAGGGACACAGAGGGACACAGAGGGACACAGAGAAAAAAAGCAATGCTCCTCTGTGCTCTCTGTGCCCTCTGTGGTTAATTTTCTTTGCCATGATTTATTTCATCCAGAATTTATTAAAAAGTCTCGAAAGCATGTCGAAAATGTTATAATAGAAGTTATTCATATCACAGAATATGAATAGTCAGCAGTCCCTCATTATTCCGGCAGTACTTCTCCTGGCTATCACTATTATAGTAGGAGCCGTTCTTATCAATAATTCCTGCCAATCGGTAAATGACACAAAACCGCTAATACAGGTCAATGCTTCCAATGCCATAAAGATCGTGGGGAATAATTCCAGTGCTGTTGCATACATATCCAGTAATTTTAAAGTGCCTGACTGGAGAGTAGTCAGGGCTACAATGATTGAAAATGCAACATACGAAATAAACGGAAGTATAATACAGGAAGGAAATAACTTCTGGAAAATAGAGATGATGGAACGCAGTTGTGCATGTTCAGGTGTAAAAGATCTCTATGTAGTAGAAGGTCATGTATCACCCTATACAGGTGAACTGACATATTTATCGACAAAATCGGTTTCAGAGAGTAAATATGAAAAAACTACCTGTGCTTCAACAGACTGCCATTAATAGATGTAGATCGGTGTATCTCACCGCATTGTTAATTGTCCTGTTAATTGCAACTCCAACAGCAGCATCCCAACCGGACATAACAATTGAATATTTCTACGAAGATGGTTGCTTAAAATGCCAGAAGGCCTTACCTGCAATAAATGAGGTAATTGTACAGTATGAGAATATCAACTATTCCACTTACGAAGTAATGACATCCTACAACCGTATGAAAACATATGGTGTATACAGTGTTCCGGCGGTGGTCATCAACCAAAACACAGTCATAACATATACAGACTATAAAAGCAACATTACATTACTCAAGGAAATACTGATAAAAGCTATTGAAAATGCACCGCCTATAACAGGTCAGAACACCACCCAACCAGTTGGAAGATCAGCAAAAAATGTAAGCCTGCCTGAAATGTCCCTGCCGTTCGTCCTGATAATAGGCCTGCTGGCAGGTTTTAATCCATGTCTTATTGCAGTAATGGCATTTCTGGCCTCTGTTACATTATCTTCCATGGGAGGCAGGAAGGATATGCTTATGATCGTTGCCGGATTTTGTGCAGGCATATTTGCTACCTATATGATAGTTGGCCTGGGTGTATTACATGCGATCAACCTCCTGCCAGGGACCAGGAATATATTTACTTCATTCATGGTGATGTTGATCGGTGTTCTCGGATTATGGCACATATATGATGCATACCACCTGAAAATACATGACAGGTCCATATTTAAGACCCCGCAATTCGTAGTAACATTCATGAGCCGGATCGAAGGCAAAAATATCCTGTTGTTATCATTTGTTGCAGGAGGTTTTTTCTCGCTTGTAAAAGCTCCCTGTGTGGGTGCCGTTTACCTGGCTATCCTGGATATGCTCATCACAAAAACCGATGTCGTACATGGTGCCGTTTACCTGTGTGCCTATAATCTTGGAGTAGTGCTGCCGGTATTGGTTCTTGGCGGACTGCTGGCAGTTGGCTTGAGTCCCGAAACAATAACCGAATTCAGGGAGAAAAGGCGTATAGAAGTACGGTTTGTAACAGGGATTGTGCTAATAGTCCTTGCGCTGCTGTTGTATTTTAATATTATTTAAAGTGGAAAATAAGATTACGTTGTTGCACTTACAATAGCGTCCTGTTAAATACCCATCCGATTGACACCAGCAAAAATACATTCGGCACCCCGCCGGCTATTGAGCCTTTTGCCAGTTTGCCTGATACCAGTCCCATGAATACGGCAAGGAGCATTGTGCTTCTAAACATAAGCATTCCGTAAAAATCCACATCAACAGGAAAGCCGCTTTCTCCCATCATAGGAAGAATATTATTGTACAAAAAATAGTTCATGGCAATAAATACAATATAAATTATAAAAAACATTAATTGGTACGTAAACAGTTTGCTATTGATCTCGGATTTCATCTCCCTGTCATTAAGAAGATATGCCGAAAGTATTGTGAACACCTCTTCAATTCGTCCCCCGGTTTTAACCGCACCTGAGATAACAGAAATTGTGCGTTTGATCTTTCTGGATTTCGTATTCTTTGCCATGATCTCAAGTGCCTCGCCCAGTGGCACCCCAAGTTTAAGATTTGATGCAAGCAGTTTCACATCATTCCCCAGTGCACCATAGTCATTATCCTCAAGCATGACAATCGCCCTGACAGGTTCCATGCCTGTTTTTATATTAAGTGTCAGGTCACGCACAAAAACAGGATAATTCTTCTCCTTACTGGATACCTGACGGTAATCCAGAAATCCCTTTAAAGAGAACGGCAGCAAAAGCAGGAGTAACATGAAAAATATATAATCATCCCCTGATACCTTTCCTGACACCAGAAGATACATGAGGCAAAAAGCACCACACAGGCAAAAAGCAGTAACAGGGATCATTTTGTTCATACTTTCATATCCTCCGGTATAATGGCATCTAACAAAATAAGGGATATGATCGAGACAGTAGGTATAATTAAATATATCACAGCTTCCACCGTGGCTTTACTTATAAACTGGATCGGGGCGGTTCCGAATGCTCCTGCAAAGAAATTTGTTATAACTTCGATTACGGGAAAAGATATCATAAAGAGAATAGGAACAAAAACTGCCAGGATTATGTATATCTCAGCAAACAGGCTCAGGTTATCAACAACACGATCAAGTTCACGGTAATGCTGGCGGATATGCATCTCAGCGGTATTTCGCAGCACAGTACTCAGGTCACTTCCGGCTGCAAGCATACCTATAATATTATTAAAAGTGTTGGCAAGATCCTTGGAAGGAGTTCTTGCCGCTGCCCGTAGCAAGGCAGTGCTAAGGTCAGATCCGAAAAACTCGATATCCCTGTATATATCATAAAACTCATTTCGTATTTCTCCAAAAGACGATTCATTTGAAACAGATTGAAAAACTTTTGGTGCGCTAACACCCACAGCAACCATTGTGGATATATAGTTCAGGGCATGAGGAAGTTCCTTCCCAATTTCAGAAGCACGGTTTGAAACTTTCCAGAACGGGTATGCAACAAACAACAGGAGATATAGCGGCACAATAAAAAACAGCAACATTCTGCTGAATACAAAACAGAGAACCAGGGTTACCAATACAACAGGCATACCCACCAGGATCCCCATGGATACGTACTGCCCCGCAGTCATTCCTATTCTTGCCTGCTCAAGAGGCTGCTCCAGAAAATTCTTTCTCCGATCAATGTGCTTACCGATCGACCTGTAAATAATATTACTCATAATCCACGGTTTCTATAATAATTAGAGATCATTTCTGCTACATCATGAATATTGTTTTCCGCCATCTGTACAAGCATTTCAGTTTTTTGATTCATTTCCGTCCCAATTTTATGTTTATCCACTCCTGTTTTTTCAGATATGCGCTCAATTTGCTCGCTTTCCCATTCCATCTTGTCGCGTCCCATGAATTCAAAACCTGTTTGCGGATCCCACCTGAAAACAGGCTTGAGTTCGATCTTACCGTTATTCATTATTATTTCAGTTACACTCTTGGTGCGGCGCTGGACCGACCCGTCCTTATACTTAACAGTGACCTGGTGACACAGACATCCAATACTGGAAAGAAGAGGAAGGGGGATGTTCATGGGAGGGGAGGTGAGCCTGTCCACCACGCCTTTTGCACTCGAGGCATGCATGGTTGAAAGACCCAGCTGGCCTGTGGAAATAGCCTGGAATAGCGCATTTGCCTCTTCACCCCGTATCTCACCGACAATGATGTAATCCGGTCTTTGTCGCAAAGATGCCTTTAGCAGTTCAAACATGGTAATCTCAGACCCTTTGCCATTGAAAGAAGAGCGTGTTATTGACTGGATCCAGTTTTCATGGGGTAAACGTACCTCAGGAGTATCTTCTATGCTCACAATCTTCATTTCAGGAGGTATGAAAAGGGAAAAAGCATTCAATAACGTTGTTTTACCAGAGCCTGTCTCACCAAAGACCATTATCGAGGACTTGTACTCGATCAATGTCCACAGGTATGCCAGCATTTCGGGGGATATAGTTCCATGCTGTATAAGGTCCACAGGGCTGATCGCACTTTCTTTAAACTTTCTAATTGTAAATGTGGAGCCTTTCGGGGTCACTTCCTTGCCGTATGTTATGTTCACGCGATTGCCATCCGGCAGTCCTGCATCCAGTATTGGTTTGGCCACTGACACGGATTTGCCGCAGCGCAAAGCAAGCTTTGCAACAAAATTATCCAGTGTGGTCTCCTCCTCAAAACACAGGTTAGTTTTTATCGAACCGAGATACCTGTGCAGCACATAGATCGGAACTCCCACTCCATTACAACTTATGTCCTCAATATTTGCATCTCTGGCAAGGGGATCAATGAGTCCATATCCTGTAAAATCACGAAGCATATAATAGATTATGCGATCCTTTGAGGCTGCTGGAACATCGATCGCAACTTTTTCCATTAATTTGAATACTTCACCTTCAAGATCGCCATTGTTAGAAGCAAGAACGGTTCCAAGCATCCGGTTTTTCAGGCTCCGGACAATCTCCTGTTCTTCATATGTCAACTCTGGCTCCACAACACAGTACACGGCATCAGGGTGTCTGGTGACACTGGCATGGCAATACCGGTCAAGCTGGTATTCAACCCCTTTATTTCCATCAAATATCCCATCGGAACATGCAGGAAGATGGGAGATCTTTTCCAGCCAGGGATCTTCCGGCGAATCTTCGTTTTGCTCCTGCTTTCTGAACAGTTTTTTAAGGGATTGGTTTATTTTTAATCCACTTATCCCGGGTAAATTTGTTATCCTCTCCATTCTTCATCCCATACACTAATTTTTTTAATCTCGAAATCGACCCTGCTTATATTGGAATAGTATCGGGAACGGTTGTACTGGTGATAGTTAATATGCACTGTAAAGTTCCCTGTATGACTGCTATTCTCCTGGTAACTGCTAAAACTGATCCTGTGATACCCGGGCTGCGGTACAAGATCACAATCGATCTCAGATAAACTAAGGCGCAGCAGACCCCCGTTTTGTAGCGATGTTTCGGGGGTGTACCTGATAGAAGGACAGGGGAATTCCTCAGTCGGCATATAATGGATAGTACAACCATTGAGATTGGTAGTACTGTAGATTGAATTATTGGAACTGTAGTTGATCTGTACATCGATCTCCTGTTTATTCCCGCTCAGGTATCCATGCGATAACCTGTACTCCAGTGTTCCCTGGGCATCTGTTCTTATGGTTTCATCCAGTGAAGAAAGCACATCCTTTGCTTTTTGCATATCCGCAACCGCAACTGCCTTGCCAAGCATGGGGATAGCAAAGGAGATGGCAGATAAAAGCACTCCTGTGAAGATGATCATAAGCAGCATTGTGGATATGAGATTGGTGGTGGCTTTTTCATTGGATACTAAACTGGATGGTCCGATATGCATCAATTCCATGGTCATTTGTAACATAGATCTTTAAAGCGGTATCTAGGGGCAATGCTGTGTTATTTATTAAGAGGTAGATATATCCGGTGCCGTGTTCGCCTTCTGGAATATCTCCAATCTCATAGGTGGGATTATGAAGTTGCGTTAGATCTGTGATATTGGTGGTGTTGACGGCAATCCCGGATGCAGTGGTACCATTTAAGGCAAAATACGGATATCCTTCGTCAGTGATGAATTTCATGGAAGTATTGGTTTTGTTTTCTGAGGTGAAGTAAATCATATCACCGTTCAAACGAGGACAATTGTCATTGTCTTCCTCCCTATCCATAAGTTTTCTGTCATGATTAGATAGGTTGCTGCGCCTGAGATGAAGTGCAGCCCAGTCAAAACCCCCATTCCCGAAGGATACAGCCTTCACTTTTACATTGGTCAAATTAAATAAAGCTTTATTTATCACGAGCACTTCTATTTCCTGGATAAAACGCTCGTCCAGGGTGGCGTTTATAGTGATTTCGCCGTCCAGGTTGGAATCAGTGTTGTAATACGTATATTCCGGATAGCATATGACCTCTATCTCGGACATGAAGTTATTCATCCTCGTTTCTGCAACATCGGTGCCTGTGGCCTGCACATCTTCCTGCAGGTCAGCAATCCATGTATAGTAGGCTGCCGAGGCTGACACTGCGACCAGCACCAGCATCAACAGAGCCATTACTTCGGAGATTGCGGAGTTGTCATCTATGTTTTTCATATTATTGCCTTATAATTGCATTATTTATTATTTAATGTTACGATTACTTAGAAAAGTATTCTCAAATATTATATAACTTGTGATTATGGTGATTCGAACATATTATCCAATGTTGGTGGCATGTTGTTCATTTCTTAAAAATCTGCATAAAATGTTGGAACATACTTGCCAGCTTTTCACGTATTGAATCGTTATTAGAAGACTGCAATGCCGTCACATTTTGAGTGTCATTGGATATCGCTGTTGGTAAAATATCAGGTGACGGCGATGTTTGAACAGTAATAGTAACCATTCCTGAATTCACTTCATGAATGCGCTTCTTGTTATCTTTATATATAACTGCAACAGGAGGGAGACCAACATTGCTCGTTTTAATACTATAATTATTGGAATAGGTTTTATCCGGCTGAGCCACGAACTCGAGATCCAGATCACCACAAACCAGTTCCGCATCCACCGGGATTTCATCGATGATCCGCACATATGTTGCACGATCACCAATGTTCCGCACTGAAACAATGACACTTATTGTATTATTTTCCAGCATTGTAGCAGTTTTTGTTAAATTTATATCCGGACCGTGTGCAATTATCTCGGAAGTACCGGTTATTATGGTGTAGGTAGCCCCATGATATTCAACTACCGCCCTGGCGGCAGGGAGAGTAAAAGTACCTGGCCTTGTTGCTCTTATTGAATACTGGCACACATCCGTACTTTCTTTTTCTGGCAGACTGAGATTCCACATGAGATGTTTTTCCGGATCCGGAACCACTTCAAATCCGGGTGGGATCGAATCATTGATCGCAATGTCCAGGTCGATGTCCTTCAGGTTCACCATCCTGAGTTCCACATTTATCCAGTCTCCAATATATATTTCTTTAAGCACACATTTAGAAAATTCAAGTGTATTGTTGATCCATTGTTCAGGTGAAATTGAAGGTATGATCTCTTCCTTAAGGAGATATACCTGAATTACGACATATGGAGACGGTATGTTATATCCAGTACTAATATCTTTAACAACGATTTTTATTTTATCCTTGCAAAGAATAGCCGTATCGTTTATACGGGAATTATTAGACGAAAGTTTAGCGCCATCCAGATTGACCCCATCTTTATAGACTCCCAGCAGCACCCAGTCATGATCTACATCGAAATGCCGGCTGGGGGTGAAATCCACCGCTTTAACCATATAACCGGTGATGTTGGTGGTTTCACCCCAGTAAAGCGTTTTTTCACCGTGGTCGATCCATTCGGTTTCCGCAGCAGAGGGTTGAATTAACATAAATATTAACAATAACATGGATATTGTAACACTTTTATTTAGAATCATTGGATTTTATAATACGTTTTATTAAATATGTATGTTTCGAATTGTGGTCGTGTCCTACAAATCGTGATCTTTATATACTTTCAGTCCCAAAATATCTTCCATGTATGGAGTAAATTTAGAAAACCAGATATGTTTAAATGAACATTGTCCAGACTACCAAAAGAAAAACAGAGGTCACATCACCAAGAAGGGGTTTAACGCCAAAGGCAAGCAGATGTTTAAATGTAAAACCTGTGGTATGAGATTTCCCGAAACTAAAGGTACCATATTCTACAAACGGCACCTCACAGAAGAACAGATTATCTTGGTCTGCAAACTACTGGTAGAAAAAAACGGTATAAGATCCATTGAACGCATAATGGACATTCACAGGGACACAGTGTCAAGTATTATCGAGGATCTCGCCATACATGCAAGAGATGTAACGGATTTACTGATAACTGATGTGGGATTGACCCAAATTGAGGTGGATGAAATGTGGTCATTCGTAAAAAAAAACAAAAAAACGTTAAGCAAGGAGATGATAGATCAGATGAACATGGCGATTGTTGGATTTACACAGCCATCAAATCTGACACAAAACTCCACTTAGCTCATTCCGTAGGAAAGAGAGTACAGGAAGTTGCAAATGAACTGATTGCGACAGTGAAAAAACGTGGCAAACTTCCAACACAAGACAATAAAGCTTCATTTCTTAGTGATGGTAATGACCAATATACTACAGCTTTACTTGAGAATTTAGATGTGGACACAATTAACTATGGTCAACTTATCAAAACGCGAGAAAATGGCAGAGTTGTTTGCAAAACAAAGAGAATAATCTTTGGAGTTTTGGATGAGGAGGACATTGAAACAGTGGTTGTAGAACGTTATAATCTAACTCTACGGCATGGTATTTCAAGATTTGTTAGGAAAACCCTGTGCTTCTCAAAATGTAAGAATATGTTAAATGATCATCTAGATTTCTTCCAATGCTACAATAATTTTATTCGGACCAATTCAGCATTGACGATTAAAACTCCCAAAGGAATAAAAAATATCGAGAGGACATCGTGCATGGCAGAAGGAATTACGGAACATCCATGGACATGGAAAGAATTTTTAATGTTTAAGTGTATAGGTCACGAAATATAGGACACCACCCGAATTGTTAGTCCTTTTGTGATTTATGATTCATAACCTTGAATTATCACGCATGGATTGGGTGCTGTCAATGCCGTGTATGCAGAATTTTATGACCTATGACCAGGTGCGATTACGAACGCGTTGATAGGCTTTTTCGGGATATGAGGGATCAGGACATAAAAATAAAACCCGGATAACGACACTGTATAGTCCCGGATAATGACACAACAACACCTAAGTATCGGAAACCACATAATTAATCTACATGAGATTTGGCACTCTTTTTTCTATTTTCATCCTGTTGCTAATCATCCAGGCCGTCATGTTCACAGTTCCCGCACTGGCAGAAGGCGATGGAAAAGGTATGGGCGACGGCAATGGACATGGTAGTGGGAAGGCTGTTGATCCGGAATCCATTTTGACCGGACTGGCATCAACAAAATACATACTTGGAGGACTGGCTGCCTTTTCAGGACTGGTCCTTCTAAAGACCATAAGTATAACCCGTAACATCCGGACAGCTCTCATGTCCTTGGTCTTCATATTATTTGGAATGGTTGTGATCATGCACCAGCCAGGCATCCTGTCGTCGGTGATAGATTCGATAAATGCGTTACTCACAGGCGGCGCACCAACATTCCGAAAGATCACAATGGTGATCTTCATAAGCATCCTTTCGCTCATCGGAGCAAAGATGTTCTGCGGATGGGTTTGCCCGTTTGGTGCGCTTCAGGAGATCATGAACGGGATCCCACTGCTGCGCGATAAGAATATCCGACTGCCTTTCAAGATTACCAATACTGTCAGGATATTGCTCTTTGTCCTGAGTCTGCTTCTTATTTTCATGGCAGGTATTGATGTTTACACCTATCGGGATATTCTCAACCCCTTCGGGCTCTTTGACTGGAAATTCGATATAATGCTGGTGTTCCTGGTAAGTGTGGTGCTGATCGCCTCGCTTGTTGTGTACAGGCCGTTCTGTTATTTTGCCTGTCCTGTGGGGCTGTTGACCTGGCTGCTTGAACATGTAAGCATTTTTCGCATACGCCTGGATCCGGAAAAGTGTACTCACTGCAATATCTGTGTATCGAGATCCCCCTGTCCTTCGATCGAACCTATTATAGCAGGTGAAACACTACGTCCGGATTGTTTTTCCTGCGGTCGGTGCATAGCAGAATGCCCGCAGGATGCACTGGGTTTTATCACTCTTTTAGGGACAAAAAAATAAACGATATTCGTCGAAATTTATGTCCCCGGGCCGCATACTTACGATAGTTTTTAAACATGGAACTCATTATGGACAGCGATTATTATGTTAGTGGTTATATCAGTAGGCGGATCCATACTTGCTAAAGACTTAAACCCGGATAGTTTTATCTCTTATGCAAATGCTCTCAGCACTCTTGCAAAAGAGCACAGGTTAGTGGTTGTAACAGGCGGAGGCGTGGCTGCAAGGAACTATATCAATGTGGCTCGCAGCGTGGGTGCCAATGAGGTTGTATGTGATTTCATTGGAATCGACGTGACACGTTTAAATGCACAACTTCTAATATCGGCACTTGGGAATGACGCATTCCCCGAACCTCCCCGAACATACAAGGATGCCGGAGCAGCACTCACAAGCAGCAAGATCGTGGTCATGGGCGGCGTAATTCCCGGGCAGACCACAGATGCGGTTTCTGCAATACTGGCAGAATACCTGAATGCGGACCTGATGCTAATAGCAACATCCGTGGATGGTGTGTATTCCGCAGACCCGACAACTGATCCTGATGCGATAAGGTTTGAAAAAATGACTGCAAAGGAACTGGTCAATGTGGTCATGTCAACCGAAATGAAAGCCGGTTCCAAATCCCCGGTTGACCCTCTCGCTGCAAAGATCATTGAAAGATGCGGGATCGAGACCATTGTTATGGATGGCAGCGACCCGACCGCGGTTTCGGATGTGATCATGCAGGAGGGAGTTGAATCCGAACCTGTAAAAGGCCTTCATAGGAGAACGCGCATTACCGGCACCCGGTGATGTCGAACTTGCAATACATTTCTCACGTGTCTTAAAACAAGAGAGCCTTGGACGCGCGTGGACAGGCAATTATTATTATTATTATTATTATTATTATTATTATTATGGTTTTTGTTTAGCGATCCTTGACGCCGAAATAACACTACGCCGAAGGCGGCGCATCCCTAAACCACTGACGCGAACGATTACGTTTTCCCGGTATTTTAACATATGATCTAAATATGAAATAACGCAGCATAGGTATCCACTTCAAATCTAATGGTGATACTTTTTTTAGATGCTAATTAGTAACATCGCTGTTTATGATTACTTGAGACTGTCGGAAAAGGGGTGAAATCAAAACAGTTCAATTAATATTAGCAAGTAAAACGCCATGCTGCGTTGTGAACAATTTATTTAATAAGTTGAGAACCTCTAAATATAGACTTTTCCGACAGTCTTTACTTGATAATTAATAGAAATATATGTATCCACTTCAAATCTAAGGGTGATAGACTATTTTGGAGACTTTTTAATAAATTCTGGATAAAATAAATCATGGCAAAGAAAATTAACCACAGAGGACACCGAGAGCACAGAGGAGCATTGCTTTTTTTCTCTGTGCCCTCCGTGGTTTTTCGAACCATTACAGAAGATAATAAAAAGTCTCTTTTGTGAATCGAAAGATGCTTATGCACTTGATTTAGCGATTTTTGACGCCGAAATAATCCACCGGAGGCTTCGCATTCTCAAATAACTGGTGCGAACGGTGACGTTTTCGGGACATTTCAATTTATAGAATAAATGTTGGCAACATAGCGTTTTTACGCACCAATGTTATTAAAAGTGTTACGTTTTGTCCGACCGATGTGTATGTGTATATTTTATAATGCCTGGAATCTGCCGTCTGCGGCGGTATTGCTGTGCGGGGTATTGCAGTGTGTTTTGTCCATCTGGATTTCATCGAAACCATCTATACAAATATATTTTAGATAATCCGAATATGCACGTTACCCTGCTTTTTGAAATGGATACCAGCATAGCGTTTTCACACAACAATCTCATTTATACCCTATCGCACTGAATATATATACAAATACCCTTATAAAAACACTCATTATACTTTAAATCCCGGTGATTTAAAATTATGGTGGCATGTTCTCAAACCATATCGCCAATTTCCCATCCAAGATGGTCCTTAATAATACTATAGGCCATCCCGGGCGGCACCGCACCGACATCCGTGATTATAAGGTCGATGTATTCCGGTGGCGTGATATCAAAAGCAGGGTTCCTGACATTCAGTTCAGGCAAACCTGCAAGTGTCTCCTTATCGATGACCTCATCGACCGAACGCTCCTCTATCTCAATGAACTCCCCAAGAATTGTGTCCGGGCTGAATTTGTAGGTCTCGGCTGCGGTCAGGAAATTAGTCCGCGCCTCGTGTGCTGCAAGTGCAAGTTGTGAGGTCCCGATCTTATTGACAAGCGCGCCGTTCACAGCAATGGCATCTGCACCGACAATGACGGAATCAACCTCTTTCATGCAGTACCGTACTGCAGAATCCACAATAAGTGTAGTAGGGATCCCGTGATCAAGAAGGTGTTTGCTTGTCAATAGTCCCTGCCGTCTTGGCCGGGTTTCTGTTGCAATGACCGAGATATCCTTACCCTGCCCAAAAGCAGTGGTGATTACGGAAAGCGCTGCATGGGAATTGCAGTGTGTCATGATCACGTCACCGTCACGGATGCGCCTGCCCCCGATCTCCCCGATCTTCTGGAGTGCATCACCAGCCTGCTTGATGAATTGTTCAGCGTTATTGATGATCTCTTCCCTTGCTTCTTCCACATCCGCAGAAGTGTATCGTGCTGTGAGCCTGACCGCATTTGGAAGTGAGACCGCGGTCGGTCGGGTATCCACCAGCAGTTTTGCGGCATTTTCGATATGGCGGCTAAACTCCCCTATTGAGCCAACTTCCAGGCTTTTTGCATAATCACGAAGTGCGACCGCTGCGGCTTTTGCGATCCGGCCCGCACCGCGTATTTCCATGCTTGTGATCTTTTCTGCAGTATCTTGTAATTGGCTTAACTGATCCATGAACGATAGATTGGCGCTAAGGGGATTTATAAATATCTTTGTTCACATCTTCACTTTAACCCCATGGTATATTCCTGCCCGTTTTTTCCCACTCCGTCTTTAACGCCTTTCATAACAGTTCTTGTGATCATCTCACCAAACTCTGTGTATGGGCCGGCATATTCCAGGATTTCCCCCGTCATTGTCCTTGTTTCTGTCTCCGCCCCTAGGTGGTTCTCGTATGCCACGATCACAGCATCAGTAGTCGTTCCTAAAAAATCATATCCCATATCCAAAAGTGCAAGCCCTTTTGCTTCGGTGGCTGTGATTATTGCACCAACCATTGCACTTTCTGACAACATTCCGTCAACAGTAATGATTATATTAATAGTTCCTGCCCTGCCAACCTTAAAACCCGAAGGATGAGTGATACCAGCGGTGACAAAAGTTGTCAGGTAATCCTCTGTCATTACACATAGTTTATCCATGTTAACTGCTGTCAAAAGCCCAAAGTAAGGCTTTTTTAGCATAAGGGATTCTGCCACATTGTTCAGGTATTCTGCAGGTTCATAGTGATCAAAAGCAGGTTGCACCCGGTGGTTAATTAGACATTCAACACGTCCACGGCCACCGTTTATACCTGAACTTATAGCTTCAAAATCACCTTCAATGATCAAACTTGTACCTTTAACCTTATATTTCATTTAATGGCTCCAGTATAGGCATTACATAGAGTGAGTTTGTCCTGTTATTATGCATTACTTCGATGGGAAGGTTAAATGCAACTTCAATATTAGAGGGAGTCAACACCTGTCGTGGAGTTCCAGTCGATATTAAACATCCATCGCGTAGAAGGCATATCTTATTGCAATAATAGGCAGCAAGATTGAGATCATGCATCACTGCTATTACAACCATACCTTTTGTTGAAGCTTTCTTTACAAGATTTAATATTTCTATCTGGTTGGTTATATCCAGGTGTGAAGTTGGTTCATCAAGAAGCAGGATCTTAGGTGTTTGCGTAAGAGCTCTTGCTATGATTACCCTTTGCAGTTCTCCTCCACTTAATCTGGTGATCAGTCTCTTTTTCAAAAAATGGATGTTTGTTTTCTTCATCATATCATTAGCAATATTAATGTCCTCAACGCTTTCAGAACTTTTGATATAAGGATTTCTTCCCATTAACACAATGTCTTTCACAGTAAACTCGAAGTTAATTGAGACCACCTGCGAGACAACGGCCACATTTTTTGCAATTTCGTTGCTCTTCATTTTCTCAATATTTGTTCCATCGATCATAATTGTCCCTGAGGTGGGCTTTAAAACATTTGTAATAGTTTTTAACAATGTTGTTTTTCCTGAACCGTTCGGACCGATTATCCCGATAAATTCACCTTTAACTGCACTTAATCCGATCTTTTCTAAGACTTGATGCTGTCCGTAACTTACATTCAGGTCTTTGATCTTAAGCATACAGGTTATCCCTCCTCTTTCTTAAGAGGTATATGAAAAATGGGGCACCAAACATAGCAGTTACTACGCCAACCGGCAGTTCTACTGAGTCCATAATGGTTCTGGCAAATGTATCTGTGAGTATCAGGAAAATCGCACCTGCCAGAGTCGAAGCAGGGAATAGTATCCTGTGATCCGGACCCACAAGAATGCGCATGATATGGGGAATGATGAGTCCCACAAACCCTATGATACCGCTGACTGATACCGCCGCAGCTGTAATCAGTGCAGAAAACACCAGTACGTATTGTTTCACATGCTCAACATTAACACCAAGATACTGCGCCTCTTCTTCACCCAGCAACATTACATTCAGTTTCCATGAATAGCGATACAACATAACAATGCCGATTGTCACAAGGATAGCTGTGATCTTCACTTTGTCCCAGTTTGCAGTCCAGAGTCCTCCCATCAGCCAAAAGATGATCTGATGGGGTGATTGGGCAAGGAAAATGATTAACGATGTAATCGACGCCAGAAATGAACCAACTGCTATACCGGCAAGCAGAAGGGTATCAATCGGCACTTTTCCCCCTATAATTGAGATATTATATACAATGAATATTGTAATAACAGCCATTACAAATGATGTAACCTGTACCGGCAACAGCAGCATAAAAGCAATGGATGCACCAAGTGCAGCACCGGATGACATTCCAATTATATAAGGATCAGCCATGGGGTTTTTTAGCAGTCCCTGCATTGCACAACCGGCTGTGCTAAGTGCTGCACCCACAAAACCTCCCAGAAGCACTCTTGGAAGGCGGATATTAGTTATGATAACTTCCTGACTGGAGGTCCATGTAGGTTCTATGAAGAAATATCGGGCAAGCAGGATCTTTGCGGTGATAAGCGGAGATATATTTGTGGAACCTATAGCTGTATTGGTAATAATTGCTATTATCAAAAGTAATCCCAGTACGAAAATAATAGATTTTCCAAATTTCGCCATGTTTCGCTATAATTCTAATATGATTATGGAGACTTTTTATTATCTTCCGGAATAGATTAAAAAGTCTCTGATTATAATTATAATTATAATTATAATTTTCTCATCGAGTAAACCGCCAGCACCATACTTGCTGCCAGCAACATCCCAAATCCTGAAAGTTGATATGTGTTTTCTTGATCATCAGCACCAGTTCCATGTGGTTTTATCTCAGGTGCAATATAACTATGCAGTTCTTCCAGTCCATGTATTATTCGCGGGCCTGCAAGTTCAATTATGTTTGGATCCGCGATCGCATATACTTTTTGATTTCTTACGGCATCTGTTTGTGCCAGTATTGGATCACTGGTTATGGCTTCCATTATGGTATAAGAACCTCCTCCCATACCAGAGCAAATTATTATCTGCGGGTTTTTATTGACAACCTGCTCAAGACTGATGGTTGGCCAGCCTTCGGCTTCAATAATATTATTTCCGCCTGCCATCCATATCAGGTCATTCGGATAACTTCCCGCGCCTGCTGCATACATCGGGTCATGCCATACCAGGTAAAGCACACGTGGCCTCTGATCCAGGGAGAGAGTTTCGGTCTGGGATGTCATATCCTTGATCTGTTGTGTCATATCTGTTGTGATCAATGCAGCTGTATCTGCATTTCCCGTAATATTCCCCACAAGCCGGATATTATCAAGAATATCATCCATTGTTTTTGGGTTTAATGAGACCACTGTAAGATTTAAGTTTTTCAATGCATTTATGGTATCTTCGCCATTGCCATATTCAGCAAGGATCAAATCCGGTGTGAGGTTTACCACTGCTTCGATATTTATGGTGGAGAATCCACCGATCTTGGGTAAATTAACAGCTTCTTGCGGATATTGATCGTATGTAGTTCCGCCGACCACCCTGTTTCCGGCACCCACAGCAAATAATATTTCTGTGTTGCATGGGGAAAGGGATATGATACGTTCAGGTGCTTTTTCAATTGTTACGTCACAGCCAAAGTTGTCTGTTATATTTATTGGATAAGCCTGCCCATTTGATATCAAAAGTGTGGTAAGGATAAGCAGGACTATGTAGGATGTTTTTGGTATTGGCATTAGCATTTCCTCGCTCCACATTTGGAGATTACTTATATATAAATAGTGTTTTGGATAAGAAATGTTAGTAAATAGGGTTAAACAGATTTTACAGGTGGCTAATGCGAATAAAATTAAATGGGTGAATTACGGTACGAGAAAATCCTCCCTACGGTCGGATTAACGTACTATTATACCTTTCGATTTGATTCACTAAATAATGGTGACTCTCTTAAAAATGTCCGAAAATATGTTCCTGAATTGATACTACATATCGTTCATTAGTACGCTACGCGCTGAGCTGAAACGTTCCGCTCTCGGACACCCACCAGGGTGTCCTTCGCTCCACTGCTAATGAAATAAGATGATTGGGCATGGATGGCCTGTTGCATCATAAAATCTAACATCGTGAAGTAAGGACATAATGTAACGGGATTTCTTAAATGAGTCATTACTTGCCATACGAAATGGTGAATAGTCATTAAAAACGATAGCTACCGCTAACAAAGATATGTTTGGTAGTCCCCATTTTTATTGTTCAGACTGATTTGACTTTATAGTCCTTATTGTTCTTTAGCACCCAGTACACAATTCTCAGTAACTTAGCCGCTGTAGCATTTACTGCTGATGAATGGTGTTTTCCCCTCTCGATTTTGTCATCATAATAATCCTTGAGGTTTTCATCATTCAGCCTTGCCACATTTGCTGCCAGAAACAAAGCACTCCGAAGTTGAGGTGATCCTCTTTTCGAAATATGTCCAGTTTTATTCTCAAATTTGCCAGATTGGTAGACAATCGGATCAAGACCTGCAAATGCAACCAATTTTTTAGCACTACTAAACCTATTGATATCACCAATTTCACCGAGTATAATTGCTCCTAAAATATTGGCGATACCTGGAATTGTTGTAATCTTTGAATCAATTTGCTTCATTGTCTGCGCCATCATCTTTACAATTTCCAGAATTTGATCATTATACAGTTCAATTTCTGAAATAAGTGTTTTCATTTCAATACTGACAATAGAATCAATTTCGGACACTGTCAACGTGTTGCCTGCATGTTTGTATATCTCTTCAGCTCGTGTTCTCGTAATCTGTGATCGAGAAACTTGCTTGATCATTTCATAGATCTCTTCAAACGGTTTTGCACCTACATTTGATGGAATTGAATATTTCTTCAAAAGTGCAATCGATGTTTTCCCATAAACTGATTTCATGATTGACTGGTACCCAGGCCAAACCGTATCGATATTACGAATAAGCTGAATTTTACACTTGGATCGTTTATCAACATTTCTCCGGTACACTCTGCATAATTCCCTTAATTGATATAATTCCAGATTATCAATTGCAGTTGATACAGGCGGTTCTTGATAACGCAGCATGTCGGCAATGATGGCTGCATCGATCGGATCTGTCTTAGTCTTACGAATCGCTATATTCCGATAACCATGTGTTTGTATGGGATTGTACAGTTTTACAAGATGTCCATCACGTTTGAGGGCAGAATAGAGTGGGAGAGAATATATCCCAGTTGACTCCATGCCGAAAAATACGTCAGTGTCATCCCCACTGTCGGATTTAAATTTGTTCACTGTTGCGTAGAGTTTGTCAAGATCTTTTTTTGTGTTTCCGATCTGAAAATGATTGAGTACGTTCCCGTTGTTATCTTTTATGCAGATATCATGTTTGTCTTTCGATACATCAATTCCAATATATGTGTTGATATTATTGCTCATATTAGACCTCTTGATTATGTATTTCGAATTTTGAGGTCGAGAGGGAAATATCCCCATATTTCATCCTTTTACACAAGTTCGCTAGTTATCTGTGGTACACATTTATTTATATGTCCAAAACGTACTAATTCGTGTATTTAAAAGGATGAGAGGGTAACAGGTTAATCCACGGGAACGTAATCCCAAACTCGTTGCTCGTTATCCCTCTTGACCTACTTTTCGAGTAGGTGCAAGATATATTTATGCTCTTGCAAAAAAGGAGTATATACGAACTCGGACTACATAATATTATAAATTACATACTCCAGAAAACAATAAAAGGTCTCAAATATAGATGAGAAAAAAAGGAAAGCGACAAAACATATATTTCCTTAAAACGGATGCCGCTTTTTATCACTATTTATCCAGATAAGGGGATTGTTTAAGCACAGCCATTCCGCGATTACTAATACTCAAAACCCGCACTTCATTGCTGGTCGCAGATCCGCGCATTTTCATGACATATACCGAGCGCTGCAGATTGTTGCCTGACATTATTCGCCCGAGTTTTATCACGGAATCAGCACCGTACTCAACCATAATGTCGAGTCCAAACATTGCGCCTACTGTAATCAAACATGTAACATTGTGTTTTCTAAATACGCTGAACACATCGTCGATCAGTGTCCTCAACTTATAGTTCGACTCGATCGCCAAAAACAATGCTTCAATAGAATCAATGAAAATACGATCAGGTTTTACCTCTTCTATCTTGCTTTCAACTAATTTTTTGAAACTCTTGATAAGTTCAGATGGTGCGATCTCCACGCTCTTTTGCAGGCGAAGACTTGGATCCGTAATATCAACAAATGTCAGGTTTCCACTTTCCACAAGTTCATCAAGATCCCATCCAAATGATGTTTTCATCTCCCTGACAATTGATTTTGACTCCTCCGATGTAATAATGCACATCGTTTTTTCGCCATTCTTTGCACCTTCGAACAGGAACTGTGAACCCATAATTGTCTTACCGGTGCCAGACTCGCCTGACACGACATTTGTGGTACCCTTAAAAAATCCTCCATCGAGCATTTCATCCAATCCGGGTATTCCCGTATTGACTCTCTGTTGTACTGATTCATCTGTCATTTACATCACCTGATAAATATTCATGATCAATATCCTGTTTGCAACCCGAATCTCTATCCTCATTTACTATTCAAACTTATACCATATATACATAGTAGTTTTATCCGTTAGAATATTCATGGCACGATCAATCCACGTCAAACCCTGCCCCATCAGCAACTTCAAGCATCAGGTCCCTATACAGCAATTTTTCGATTGTTCTTGACACATAGCTTCTCTGCTGATGTTTTTGTATGTCCTGATGCATCCTCAGGTCAGAATCGACCTGTACTCTCAACAATGAGAACCGGAATGCTTGCTCATCATTGATCTTCATGGAGTAACACGTTTCCAGAAGGTAAGGAAGTTTATATGGCTTGTCAAGGACTTCACACAGAATGAGCAACTCATTCGCAATGTCCACAGGTTTTACCCTGTCACCGTGTTTTCCGGTAACAAGCCCAAGTATCTCCAATGAATAGTCTTTTCCTTTAATCGTAACATGTCCGTTTATGTAAATCTCTCCATAAATACCAGGTTCTTTATTATCGATCTCACTTTAACATGCCTTTCACAATAGCATCGATCGCTTCGCTTTCATCAAGTCCGCGCGCCATTAATGTATCAACCTGTTTCTTGTCAACGCTTCCAATTGCAGCCTCATGAGTTACTTTAGCCAGTGGATTGTCAACCATAACAATAGGAACTGCCTTTGCGACCGCATTTCCCTGTACTACCTCAACACAATCCACATGTCCGCGCGCATAAGGTGCATGTCCTTCTGTAACTCCCGTAAACTCCGCAAAAGCGTTGTCAGAAATTGCAACCCTGCTTTTGATCACACTTCTTGCATTTTCACCGTTCAATAATACTTTTTCTTTGATAAGTATCTTATCGTTGCCTTTACCATATACTTTCGCATTAAGTTCACAGATAGCATCTTTTCCTGCATCAACCTCATAATCAAGATCAAGCAAGCCAACCTTACCTGTAATAAGTGTGAAACCTGTATGATACCGCCCGCCTTCTTCTATTTTGACCTTTGCTTTTGGTATCACTTCCACACCGCCCTTATCCCCATGGAAGTGTGTTTCGTTGTATCTCAGGGATGCATTCCTGTGTATGAATATCCTGCCATCCATCTTGTGTACCACATGCTCGGCGTTTGGAAATGTGCAATGTGCAATAAGCTCAACAGATGCATCCTCTTCTGCAATCATCGTAACATTTATCTGCTGAAGTCCTTCCTTTGGCAAAACCCCAAAGCACAGGTGAACCGGATTTGGTATCGTATGTCCTTTTTTGATAGTAAGCACAATATCAACACCGGATTCGGTCGATTTTTTTTTAAGAACGACACCTTCGGTCTGGTTTGCACTCAATATCTTGTTCCCGCTTATCACAAGATTTGAAACATCTGCCATCTTCAGGACCGAGGAATCACCTCCGGAGCACTCATATGCATCTTCCATTGCTGCAAATTCCTTTGCTGTGTCCAATTGAATAATGTCCATACCGTTCACTCCTCCTTGAGACCATATGTTTCCACATCACAGGGCTTGCATTTATTCTTGAAAAAATCACTTATGCCGGCAGGACTGCCGGTCTTTACGATCATGCCGTCACACATCAGCGAAGCCCTATCGGATGCTGCCGCAATCTCTTCCCTGTGAGTGATCACCAGCACGGACGAACCATTTTTCTTTAAATCCTGTATCAGTGCAATAACCTCTTTCAATGATACCACATCAATTCCGGAATCCGGCTCGTCAAGAATGACAAGTTTCGTTTTCATTGTAAATATGGATGCCATCTCAATGCGCTTGCGTTCACCGCCACTTAATGCTTCACTGACCTCGCGGGAAAGGTAGTTGTCAGGTGAGAGGTCCACCATCTCAAGTGCATGATGAAGAGTGCTTTCTGATACATTGCCAGCACCTCCTGCGCCAATTGAAAGATAATCATGGACCGTCAAACCTTCAAAACGCGCCGGCTCCTGCCAGGCAAGAGTAATTCCACGCTTTGCACGTTGTGTAATAGTGAATTTTGTAATATCCTCTTCATTGAAGCGGACACTGCCCTCTTCAGGGTCATATCCACCGATCCCCATCAAAAGATAGGCAAGTGTGCTCTTTCCAGCACCGTTTGGTCCGATCACACTGTGTATCTCACAATCTCCAACTTCAAGATTCACACCGCGTAGAAGTTCCTTGCCATCACGTTTGAGTTTGATGTTTTTTACTGATAGAATATTAACACTTCCTGACCTTATGATCGATTATTTCAACATATTATTATGTTGCTTATATATCGTCAACTGTATTTATGTTCAGTGTCGGTTTTGGAATCTCCATAATGAGATTGAAATCTTCCTGCCCCTGTCACATATTTTCTCCATCCGGTATATTCATACCGTATTGTCGGATATTATTGTGTAATTAGTGGCAGGTACAGTACTCATATTTTTACCAAAAGTACATTGTGTTTGTTTAGTATATATTTTACGAGTTATTTGTACGTTAAATTCGGCACACGATCAATTGTGTGTTTTTTGGGTATTACCCCCGAAATCGTGACTTTCTATAATAATCGTTATGTTGCGAGACAATCGGTAGATATTATGAGTGTTGTCCGGAATCAATACCAGTAACGAACTTGAACTATGGCAAAGCACATTAGGTCTCGTAACTTCGGACACGACCGTTCTTTGTGATGGTGGGATACGCCGCGCTTTCGCGCGGTTTCGTAGTTCTAGTTGACTACGACCGTATTCCCATCCAGCACATCGATCTCATCAACACTTACTTCTTTTATCACATTTCCGTAACTTATGATGTACGCTCCATCCAGTCGCGTGTCAAATTGTGTCTGTCCGGGCACAGGCCCTCCTGTTGAGTATGGCACCGTGAATTCATAGTTGCCGCCGGATGTTGCCTGGGTGTAGGAGAACGTCCTGCCCAGGTTGGTCTGGATAGTTGCGCTGATGGTTACGGTTTCGTTCATCGGTGATGTTCCTTTGATCGTGGCACCGGGTAAGTATTCGAATATTTTGACGTAACCTGTGTTCTCCGCAGGAATGCTGCCGCCGAATATCTGGTTATAGACGTTCTTGTATCCGGTCTCTGCCGTATTGCCAGCAGGCGATTCGTGCACAAGGCGGTACTGTTCAAGGCCACTGGCGTCAAAGATGTGAAGTCTTGCTTCCATCGAATCAAAATAACGCGGACCCGGTACGTTCTGGGTTCCCTGGCCGGTCTGGACCGCTATGTAGTAATCCGCAGTGTCCAGTGTCCATGCCATCATGGCATAGAATTTTCCTGTTGCCATTTCAACGTCTGATACGATGTAACGAGCACCGGCTTTGTCAGGGTCGGGATGGATTGCTTTGAGGACAGCGGTTGCGGCTTCTTCGGATGGGGCTGTGAAAAAGGTTGAGGCGCCGGGCCTGTTCTCTTCAGACATGTCAACTCTGCGCCCGCCGATCCCTTGCTGGAACGGGTTCGCATTAGGGATCCTGCGTCCGATGACCTCGATCCAGTGACCGTAGTCCCACCATGACATTACGCCGTAGGCAGTGTCAGGATACTGGAATCTCTCGCCTGCCGGTGGTATCGGATAGTTCTCGTAGTAATCAAGTCCGGGGTCGGGTGTGTTATGGCGCATCCATTCAACGGCTTCAAGCCAGTAACCGTTTGGGCCCCCGACACCTTGTGACTGCTGCATTGCGAGATTATAGGTCGGATTGACCAGTATCAGGAAGATTAGCAGTATTGATACAATGTGCTGTATCCTGATAACCTTCAAGGTATCAGGCAGGTTTGCCTTCGCTTGTATTTTGGACCTTAGGTCTGTTATAAGTGTGTTCCATCCCCCGAATTCAAGTATCCTGATACTAAAATAACTGACCAGGATCGCTATGTTCACAGAGAGATAGTATGCAAAACGGTTCTGCTGGAGCGTGGCCCAGACGATCATAAACGTCCAGACGATCAGGAATGTCTTTTCCTGCGTGTTCTTTTTTGTGATCACTTCAATTCCGAGCATCACCAGTGCTATGAGTGCCAGGTACACCCCCGGTCCGAAGTTATACCACAAAGGTTTGAGTGTGAACACACCACTTTTATAGAGCAGTGGTGATGCTTCGGCAATGGTGGCGCCGCCACCGGTTCGTATGAAGTAGGTGGCCAGGCTGGCTATGAGGGAGTAGGCAGATGGTGAGAATGTTTTTGCCAGAATG
>DQIP01000198.1 GCA_020793565.1 Candidatus Methanovorans sp. | reverse complement strand
CACCAGATATATTCGCTGAACTTTTCACGTCACGCCTGTATGTGCTTCTGATTTCGAAACAACGAAAACTGGGTATATTAAATTTTGTGAAATCCCTAACCTGTGTTTTTGTAATATTTGACATGATGCTTGAAAATATTGGACTCGACGTTTTGTTTCTCCATATCGTCCAAAAACCGTTCAAACATAAACTCAAACATCCGCTTGATCTTTTCTGATTGTGTTTTAACCCTTGGATTTTCATAAATAGTATTTAGATTGAAATCCCTCAAAACCTTCAAAGCATCCCAAACCTCACGGCTGAATGAAATACAATCCTGACCGTAACTATTCTCGATCACATCGATCACAAGCGTGTTTATAATCTCTCTATTATCATCTCCAAGAGTATCAGTACATATCCCAGGAACCTGATCACGTGTGATCAATCCTACTGAAATTGCATCCTCGATATCCCGTCCTATGAAACTGATAACATCTGCGATCCGGACAAGACACCCTTCCAATGTCATAGGTCTCAATTCAGTGTTATTGTAAGTTTTGTCCTCAATTTCCCGGTCAAATACATCCCAAGATTTGTCTCTATTTGGTACCAAAGACCGGTCATAACTTTCACCATCATGGCACAAGATCCCGTCCAGTGTCTGTAGTGTTAGGTTGAGATCTTCAATTTTACCAAGAAACCGCACGCTCTGCACATTATGATGAAAAGCGCCAATGCCATGCTTTTTACAAATCTCCGAAAGGTATGATTCACCTTCATGACCATATGGTGCATGACCAACATCATGTCCCAATGCTATGGCCTCAATAAGATCTTCATTCAATCCCAGCACCCTGCCAATATGCCTGCCAATCTTTGAAACTAATTGAACATGAAGCACCCTGTGAGTGATATGGTCATTTTTGAACAGGTAGAATACCTGTGTCTTATCGATGTAACGTGTGTATGCCGGAGAATGAATTATACGATCAGAGTCGTGATTGAATGTTGAACGAATATCTTCAGATTCAGGTTGCCTTCGTATTCCATCCAAACTTTTTGTTGCAAATTTGGATAGATCCTTCTCTCTGCGACTGTTTTGAAAACGTATGTGTTCAAGCAAATTATCATCTATTTTCCGTATCATTCTTGTATCGATTAGTTACAACTGTATTAATCTTTTCTCAATTTTAACAATAGAAGAAAATCGGGTTCTAATCCCATTATGATTAACATACATATATATTTCATGAACTCCAATAACAATAGCAATATACAGGTTATGAGGTAAATGATATGTCTGAAACTATATCCGAAACAAAAAACTTTGTGTTAAGAGCTGAAAAGGGAGAGGAACATGGTGTCTTCAGCGGGAAACAACCAAGACAGGCAGCCCTTAAAGCCGCAAACAAGACAGAGGGGACAAAATCCAAACCTGTGACACTCAGACTGCGAGAGCGTGGAACCAAGAAGGTTCATGTATTCAATGGATGGAAAGAGATCGTTGATGCACCAAAAAATAAACCAAACTGGATGCCTGACAAGATCAACAAGCCTTTCGTGAAGAAGGTTGGAATTGAAAAACTCGAATGAGTTTTCCAATTGGGGCGCTAGCAAAACCCCGCACAAATTGTAATACCGGTCCAAAAGGCTGTTGGATTACTCTATAAGAGCAGAGCATGCCCGAATTGACGCCTGTGGAGATGTTCGTTGGAACGTCAGCAAAACAGTATGAAAGTGACGAGAGCTGCAGTCTTTGTATAACTCATAACTCACCCACCTTCCCTGCCAGATAAAATGCGATCTTGGCTGCATCACCTATATCGACATACCCATTGTCATTAAAGTCAGCACTCAACTCTTCCGGCACCTTTCCAGCCACCATGAACGCGACCTTTGCAACATCACCGATATCTACATAGCCGTTGTTATTGAAATCGCCTTTAATCCCAATTCCATTGTAAGACTGCATCAAAGGATACCGATCTTGTACCCCAGTATCACCACTTATATCATAAGGTGTGTCGCCGATCCCGTCGTCGTTTGCATCCGTCCCGATGTATACTCAGCACCGGCACAAATTACTATTTTTAATTTGACTATTATCTAATCAATCATCTAAAATATTATTTTTAAATTTGTAGGAATTCAATTTTCCCCGAATATTCAATAATTTTACGTATAATTTATATATTATATTAATAATATTCTCATGAATATTCTAATATTAGAGGGGATTATTTTGATCAATATTGAATTTTCTGACGCTGAAATAAAAGCATTGAATTATGAACGCTATCATCATCCGCATCCTCGAGTTCAACTCAAAATGGAAGTTCTCTTGTTAAAGAGTAAAAAATTGTCCCATAAAGACATATGCTATTTAACTGGAATTTCTCCAAATACGTTACGCACATACCTTAGGACATTTCAAAAAGGTGGCATCGAGGCATTGAAAGAAATTAATTTTTATCAACCACAAAGTGAATTGAAACAGTATATATCTACCCTTGAAGATTATTTTCGCAAACATCCTCCTGCTACCGTTAAACAGGCCATGAGCAATATTGAAGAGTTAACTGGAATTAAACGCAGTGAAAATCGGGTGAGGGGATTTTTAAAGTCAATTGGGATGAAGCCTCGTAAAATAGGCTCGATTCCTGCTAAAGCAGATCCTGAGGAACAGGAGATATTTTTAAAAAAAAACTAGAACCACGTCTTGAAGAAGCAAAGTCAGGTAAAAGAGTCGTCTTTTTTGTTGATGCTGCTCATTTTGTATGGGCTCCATTTCTAGGGATATTATGGTGTTTTACAAGATTATTTATTAAAGCACCATCTGGTAGAAAACGATTCAATGTCCTTGCTGCATTAAATGCAGTAACTCATGAATTAATCACTATTACCAATGATAGTTATATCAATGCTGATAGTGTTTGTGAATTATTACTCTCTATTGCACTTCTTGATATTAATGTTCCAATTACACTTGTTTTGGATAATGCTAAATATCAAAAATGTAAAATTGTTTTTGAATTAGCTGAATTCCTCGATATTGAATTACTTTATCTTCCTCCTTACTCTCCAAATTTGAATATAATTGAACGTTTATGGAAATTTGTCAAGAAAGAGTGCCTATATTCAAAATATTATTCTGACTTTGGGGAATTAAAAAATGCTATCACTAACTGCCTGAGCCAAACTGATAGTACTCATAAACAAAAACTTGATTCTTTACTTACATTGCGGTTTCAGAGATTTGAAAAAGCTCAATTTTTGGAGGTGTGAAGTATAGATAAGGGCTTTCCAGCGGTCATGATCTGGGAATTTCCAAAATTTTAATTTGTCTCACGTTCAGAATGTCCGGATTACTTTGACCTGGATGGAATATGGATTTTATGATCTGCAATATGGCATTGGATACGAATGGTGGGCATTCATATCCTTGTTCGACCATATTGGTGAACATTTGGTCAAGCGTCCTGGCACTTAATCTCTCAAAGAGGGAAAGATTATTTTGGTACAAACTCTTAATGAAATGCTGATCAGAGCATAAATTATCGTAGCAGGAATATTACGGGCGTTAATGATTATAATAAATCATGAAGTTGATATGAAACGGGGTTATATTTGCCATACCTGTAGCAATAGTCATGTTAAGCAAATCGGTTTTAAGCCATATGACTTCAAAACGGTAGTCGAGATTATTACGAGCATAATATATATATTTAAACAGGCATATACCCAAAAGTAACAACTATTTACTAAAATGTATTAATTGTTATTGCAGACTCACACATACTCCACATTATTTTGCTTGTGCCCACATGGGATTTGATAATTATGATACAAGAAATAAACGTTCGAAAATAAAGCCATTGTAACAGTTTGTTGGCAAAAAAGTTGAAATTTGTCGTCGCAAGGTAACATTCACCAAAACACGGATTGAAACCATGACAATGGTATATTCATAACGCCAATGGTGTATGTAGATGATCTTAAAAAACAATTGGAACAATATAAAGCAACATTCCCAGCCAAAGTACATATAATTAATTAAAACCAACGGTGAAAAATATGAAAATAGCAATAATCGCACAAGATGGAATGAAAGTAGATATCCGCACTTTTGCATTATCACATAAAACATTGCTGCTAAACCATACAATCATTTCAACAGAAGGAACAGCAAAATGCATTAAAAATATCGGCATTGATGTAACAGCCGTTGCGTCCGGGCAGGAAGGCGGGGATGTCAATATTGCAGATATGGTACTGCGCGATGAGATCGACGCCGTTATATTCCTGCTGAATCCAACCAAACATTTTTCACATGAATGTGATTCGCATGCATTAATTCGTGTATGCAATTTAAAAAATGTTATATTTGCGGGTAATTTGCAGACGGCTGATGCGATATTAAAATCAATAAGATGATAGATCATAACGGAAGCGATAAATCCAACCAACTGCGGATCGAAGAAATCCCGGATTTCCGGCAATCCAACCAAAGACCAAGAACATGCAAGCAATCTCGATCTGATCGATACAGCGATTTATTAAATATCAGGCACCTCCTCCTTTATAGACAATTATCTCCATACTGCCCTAATGCAGAATTAATTGAAATGATAATTCCCGATAAACCCGGCAGCAGAATGCAGAAATACCGCATGACGGTTAAAGGCAAGGATTTCTTACAAGAGGATAAGGAGGACATGGAATGAATGCCAATGCCAATAAACATTGGACATTGGACATGGATCGGTGACTGGTGGCCAATCCCCTGTGATATTTTCAAGACTTTATCAGATTTACACAAATTATTTAAAATTTTAGAAGTCATGGGGGCATGATACTTAAAAAGTGTTCGTTTTTGAAGTCTTGCTAATATAAATACTCCATTAGACATGGAATTTCATTGGTTATGGTTATTGTTAGTACTTTTGGAAAAAAGTAAAATTTATATTCTTCAACATTGTGGGTGACTTCAATATTCCGAAATAATGAATTATTCACACGATTAAGAAGAAACAGTAAAATACATCGTAAGACTCCACCTATTGGAAAGTAATATTCCCATACTTATTCACATGATTATTACCCATAACTACTGGCAATAACAAAAAACAGGGACAAAAACCCAATGCTCACAAGCACATATATCCACATACCCCGCATAGGAAAAACGATTGAGCACAGGATATGGTCAAGCGGGATCAGGACATGGTCTGAGTTCGTAGAACAACAGGACACCATACCAATATCAGCTGCCAAAAAAGAGACCATACTCGCAGGAATAGGTGAATCCAATGACCGCTTAAATGCACGGGATTTTGAATTCTTTGCCTGCGCACTTCCAGGATCGGAACACTGGCGCGCATACAGGCATTTTTCTGATTCGGTCGCCTTCGTAGATATCGAGACCACCGGATTATCACCAAACTACGACGACCTGACTGTCGTTGGCATATACGATGGAAAAGATACAAAGACATACGTTCGCGGTATTGATCTTGACGATATCGTTGACGAACTCCAAAAATACGAACTTCTGGTCACATTCAATGGTGCACGTTTTGACCTGCCATTCATCAAACACAAGTACCCGCAGGTCGAGTTCGATCAACTGCATATTGACCTGATGTATCCTCTGCGGCGCATAGGCCTTAGCGGCGGGCTGAAGAATATCGAACATACGCTTGGAATATCGAGAAGTGACGAAACAACAGGGATGGATGGTTTTGAGGCAGTACGTTTGTGGCGCAGATACGAGCGCGGAGAAGAGGGTGCACTTGACCTGCTGCTCGAATACAACCGCGAGGATATTGTCAATCTTGAGACCATTATCGGGATGACGTATCAGAAGTTTGTGAATAATGCGTTTTCGGCTGCGAATTGCTGATCGTTACAGGTCCACATACGAAAAAAACGATATGCTTTATAACACAATAGTTCATAAAGTTACAATATAGAAGTAAGGAGTATGAACGATAATAACGAGGATATCCATGAAAGAAGAACGCCTTAAGCAATATCAATCCAAGATTGGATATATTATCGAAAAAATATATGACATCCCGGAAGATACAGATTCTTTTGATAATCTGACATTGGATGGGGTACTATATCGAGTTCAGACAAGTATCGAAGCAGCAGTGGACATGGCTGCCATGCTTGTTCATGATCTGGGTCTTGATGTCAGCGATGACTATCAGAATATCGATGTGCTTATTCAAAAGTTTGAAGTGAATCCCAATATCGCATATAACCTAAAAAACCTAAATGGCATGCGAAATGCGATCGTTCACCATTACGGTAAAGTCAATATGGAATTGATATTGGAAAATATTGAAGAAATTAAAGAAATATTAAGTGAATTTATTGACATCATTGAGGACAAATTAAATGCTCTATGACAGGAATATCAAAACTGACCTTGATTTTCTCAAGGATTACGAAGTGGTCGTGTTTGGCTCATACGCTTCCAAAAACGCAAATGTGCGTTCAGATATCGATATTGCAGTAATAACCAGGGAACATGACAGGGACAAATGCCTACAACTCTGGAAAGAGATATTGGGGCAAGCCCCTCAAATATATGACATCAAAATATTCGAACTTCTCCCATTACAGATAAAGATGTCAGTAATCAAAAACCACAAAACAATTTTTGGAAATAGTGTAGATATATCTGAATATTTCTATTATTTCAGAAAACTCTGGAACGATGCAAAGCACAGGATTGAGGATAATCAATTCACCAGTACAAGAGAGAAAATTGCAGCAATGACGCGGTTCAAGAATTACAAACTTCGAACTATGTCTCATTCGTAGTTTGGGATATCGTGAGACCATGATACTTGCAAGCATGGTCAAACCTGTTTTGTACTCATGGCGTGAATGGAAAAAATGCGGAAAATACATAATTAAACGCATACATCTTCAAAAGGTTGGTGCATAACAGAACGAATCCGACTCGTGTTCGAATGATTAACTTCGCATACCGTTATTTTTGCAAGCAGCGTACTTACGCCATATTTTGAAATATCTCAGTATTCAAACATGCGGTTTTTCACTCCAAAATCAATTTAAACACAATCGAAATTTTAATATAATGCTTGCAACTTTTAATATATCAGAGGATCCATCACAAATCACTTTTTGGAACATTTATATATTGCAGTAATCCTATCACAACATCAAATCGATTGCCCTCTGTGGTCGGTTTACTTGAACGATTATACATTATATACAACAAGAAACATGACAAAAATGATCCTTATGGCGCCTGCCGAATCAATGGAAACCACAAAGAACGTCATCTCTGCAGGTGCGGATGAGATATACATTGGATTGGAAACGCCGGGATTTGCAAACCTGAACCTGTCCGGACGCGGGCGCAGTTGCAATGTCACAACACAAGATCAACTGCATGACATCGTGGAATATGCACACAGCCATGGCGTTCAGGTGGACTATACAGTCAATACTCCCTATCTTGGAGACGGACTCGAAGAGATGTTCACCGAACATGTTATGCGGGGCGTAAATGCAGGCGTGGACGCACTCATCGTTGGAGAGTTCGGCGCGTTGCAACTTATCAATGAACTCGACCTCGGGCTTCAGGTCCACGGAAGCGTATTGCTTAATACCTTTAACCGGGGACAACTTGAACTTTTAAAAGACATGGGCATAAGCAAGGTAGTGCTGCCGTTCAAAGTTACACTCGACGAGATACGCGAATTGAATAAAACCGGTCTGGAACTCGAACTGTTCGGGCAGTTCGGATGCTCGAACATTAACGGTACATGCCACCTCATACACAGCGCGGATGAATCCATCAACTTCGGACTGCCGTGCCGTGCAAACTACAGGGTCAGTGTGGACAACAGGCTGCATCCGATCCTTGACGCAGGAATGGACTGCTCCCTTTGCAGCATTCCCGACCTGACGGACGCAGGTGTTGCGGCCTTAAAGGTTGTCGGACGGTGCATGAATCCTGAAATGATAAAAACCATCATAGGATTATACCGTAGTGCGATCGACATGTCAGAAAAAGGTGCGAACGCAGGCGATATCAAATCACATGTCATTGAGGAAGTCCCCTTCTGGCAGATGATGTGTGAACAACAGCGTTGCAAGTATATGAAAACACCAATTGCAGATTCGTACATATGATAATTGTGAGGGGATTTTGAACATGCCGCAAATTGAGATCAGAACTGCAAATTATGAAAAACTCGGAGCAGTTATCGATACCGCATCCGATAACGGCGCAGGTGTAGGGATCGGGAGCGAGGGGTGCCCATACAAACTTCCCGATGCAAACCTGGTTGCAGGCACACTTGAAAAAACGGATGCGCTTACAGTGATCACCCCGATCACTCCGCAGAAACACTACGAATCCGTGATGCAATACATCAGGGACATCTCGGCTTTTGGCAACCGCATCAACCTGGTGGTGAACGATGTAGGCATCCTCTATGGAATGCACAAAAAAGAACTCACCGGCTTGTTTGGTGCAATTACGGCTGGACGCGGGATCGTGCACACCTCGGAAGGATGCCCGTGGGTTGACCATCTCCTTCGCGATGAGACCGAAAACATAAAGCAGGCATATCTCCAGACCAACCTGAACTACCATCGCACATTCGGTTTTTTCTCAAAACTCGGCATGACCGGGGTTGAGACCGATCTTCTGCCAAGAACCGTAAAAGCCGCAGCAGCACTTGATTGTCCTGTTGGTGTACATGCCGAATATGTACTTGTTGCATATGCCCGTTCATGCCATACCGCGCGGTTCTACAGGGAAACGCCACCGGCATGTAAACAAAGGTGCAATAGCAGGATCGATATCGAACTGCGGGATATGTTCGACCTTGCCGGTACGCCGCCTGGATTTGCAGAGCCGGGTGATGATCTAAAAGCAATATATCCAAAACTCCAGTTGCTTGGGAATTCCATTTACATGGAAAGCGATTTCACCTTAACAGGGGGAATTGACAGGGTTATTATCAATTCGGACATGTACGAAATCGAATCTCTTGGTGACATTATCCAGAAGTGGAATGCAATTTAAAGTAATTTTCAATAGCATACAATTTATAGAATTATATAGTCCGAGTTAATCCGACCGCAGGGAAATTTTACTTGTTGTATATAATTTGTAAAATTATGTAGTCCAGGTAAATCCGACCGTAGGGAGGATTTACTTGTTTTTGTACAATAAACGGAAAAGCAGACAAATGCCTCCTGACATTTCCCGAATACCGGACTCTCCTGGTGTTTACCTGATGAAAGACAGGTCCGATACCGTGATATATGTGGGTAAAGCACGTTCTCTTAAAAAGAGGGTGCGCCAGTATTTCCAGTCCCAAAAAAACCAGTCCCCGAAAACAAAGATACTTGTGGGACACATCGAAGACCTGGAATACATTGTCACGGATTTTGAAGTGGATGCACTTGTACTTGAAGCGAACCTGATAAGGAAACACAAACCACGCTATAATATCCAGTTAAAAGACGATAAGCGCTATCCTTACGTCAAAGTGACCATCAATTCCAGATTTCCGGGGATATACATAGCACGCCGCCGCTTGATGGACGGGGCGATTTATTTCGGACCTTATACAAATGTAAAGGCAATCCGAAAAACGCTTGACATCATCTCCCGGATATTCCAGATACGAAGATGCCACAAGAAAATAACAGGAAAACAATTGCGACCATGCCTTAATTCCCATATCCGGCGCTGCCTTGCACCCTGTGCTGGCAGGATAAGTGAAGATGAATATATGGAGCATGTCATGAGTGTTGTCAGGTTCCTGAAGGGCGATGTGTCAGGACTGGTAAAACAACTGGAAAACAAAATGAATGATTTTGCCGACACGCAGGAATACGAGGCTGCCAGCATGGTTCGCGACCAACTTGTTGCACTCAGGTCCCTGTCACAACAGCAGGTCTCAACAGCAGGTTTTGATGACCGGGATGTGATTGCCGCCGTCCCAGGGGAGAGTGGCCAGTTTGTACAAATGTTCTATGTAAGGGACGGCAACATGGTAGGCAAGGCGGATTTCTTACTCACCGGGGGCAGCATCGACACTGAAATGCCTGATGTGCTGGCAGGTTTTATCAAGCAATATTACCAGGATTCTCCTGTGCCGCCCGAGATACTTGTCGAGCACGAGATCCCTGATAAGGATCTTATCATAAAGTGGCTGACCCAAAGATCAGGGCACCATGTCCGCATCCATGTGCCACTTCGGGGATACAAGAAGAAACTTCTGGACATGGCCGGAAAAAATGCAAAAATGTCAATGGAACTGGCAAAATTGAAAGGGAAACCACATGAAACAGCTAAACAGTCACTTGTTCAACTCAAAGAAGCACTTTCATTAGATCCACTACCCGATCGAATTGAGGCATTTGACATCTCAAACATATCAGGCACGGATGCAGTCGGTTCAATGGTCGTATTTGAAAATGGAATGCCTGCCAGAGGCGAGTACCGGCAGTTCAATATTAAAACTGTGGAAGGAATTGATGATTTTGCGATGATTGGAGAAGTTGTCCTGCGCAGGTATGTGCGTCTCATTGGAGAGCAAAAGAACATGCCGGATTTGATATTAATTGATGGCGGGGCGGGGCAGGTCAGTGCTGCACATGGTTCACTAAAAGAACTTGGGCTGGATATCCCCCTAATTGGTCTTGCAAAGAAGTTTGAACATATCGTTACAACAAAAAAAGGTGCAGGAGAAGTTATTATCCTGCCGCGCACATCAATGGCACTTAAACTTCTCATGCAGATAAGAGATGAGGCCCACAGGTTTGCCGTATCGTCACACAGGCGCAGGCGTGCCGCAAGATTGACACATTCTAAACTTGATGGTGTACCAGGGATAGGAACTTTGAAAAAACGTGCGCTCATTAGATATTTTGGGTCGGTTGATGACATCATTAATGCATCGGTTGAAGAACTGGCACAGGTTGAAGGGATCAGTGTCAAGCTTGCGGAACGTATACTGGAACATTTATAGCGTGGATTTTCTCGTTGTATATAATCTATAAGATTATGTAGTCCGAGTTAATTCGACCGCAGGGAGGATTTTCTCGTGGTATATAATCTATAAGATTGTAGTCCGAGTTAATCCGACACATCGGGAGCATCTTGGCGCGGGTGCATGAGGCTTTTTATCGTTTAACCTACTGGTTATTTAGACGAATAGACCCATTTCCGGCGTTAACCAATTCACCAGTTGCTATACATAAGCATATCACTGTATAGGGATATGTTATCACCCAGCCAACTTCAAGTGCGCCTCCGATGCTATTAATTACGTATAGCACAATCCCTAATATTATTGAAAATTGAAGATTTTCCCATCCAATTTCACAACTCTTTGTTAGGGAATCGACAGCGCCTTTATTCTCGGTTATCGCAATAGGGATTGCATACTGGAATAGTGTCGCAAGAAGTAGACCCGGAATTATAAAGAAAAACAGACCCAAAAGTGTTGCTAATCCTCCAATTATTAATATTAGCCAGCTAACGATAAAGTAATCGAATCCCTTGAAAACATCACCAACTTCAACCTCTTCACCCTGAATTATTTTCAATGCCATATAGTATATTCCGAAAAATAGGGGAGGTGCCGTAATTATGAAAATTGAGCAAATAACCGCTATTAATGTAGCAATGATGAATGTTACAAACTGTTTTTTATAAAGAATATAACTTTCGTATAGAGTATCTTCAACCCTCATAAATTCTCCTCATTTTATTCACTTGTAAATATATATTATAAATAACTATCCCTGTACTAACAATGCAACCCCTTCACATACTTAATTAAAGCGATTTCTCGATTGGAATACATAGGGGGATTGAGAGTCGGCACTTACCATCCTCCATTTGACCTATAAAGGAGTCTAAGCATCTAATTTCCCATGAAATTTTGTTATTTGTCTTCTTTGGTCAACCATTTGAAAGCACTTTAACATCTTACCAGATCATTTCTTCCTGTGCAAAAAACTGCAAAATTTGATATATATGCCTAAATATGATATCCAGCATCTGCCAATACTTGAATTGGATTGAACATGACTATTATTGCACTATCATGTATTTACCATGAAGATGGGTGAGTTCAAGGCAAATAAACCTTTATTTTGCATTCAAATTGAAAAGCAAATGTGTGGCTTTAAATTCAATTTTAAAGGCAATACTAAATTCATTGGCTAAAATGGGTGATAATCTGCTTGTGTGGGTGAAAATAAGTTCCGTCAGGTTCGACTCTCAAGGCCCATAGGTAGTTACCACCCCTTACCCAAATCCCGTAGTGCACTGCATTTTGTAAAAAGTAAAAGTCAGCATATAAAGTAAAAACATAATCCAGCTTCACACACAAAGCCGCCAATTCTACTGCAATCACAGGAAGATTTAATACGAAATCAAGTATTAAGATGCCTTGGTGATGATAACATGAGTAAAACCGCAGCAGTAATAAAAGGTGACGGAGTTGGCCCGGAACTTGTTGATGCAATGTTAAAAGTAACAGAAGCCGCCAACACAAACATTGAATTCATAATGTGTGAAGCCGGTGCCACATGGTGGGAGGAGAACGGCGGAAACACACTCATACCTGACGAGACCTGGGATATCCTTGACAGTTCCGATGCCTGTTTCAAAGGTCCTACAACCACTCCTGGCGGAGTTGGCACTCCGAAAAGTGTCGCAGTATCCATCAGGCAGAAATACAACCTCTATGCCAATGTGCGCCCGATAAAGACATTCCCAAATACAAATCCACCGCTTGGTGACGTTGATTTCGTATGCGTGCGTGAGGGTACAGAAGGACTCTACATCGGTGAGGAAGTAAAACTTACAGACGATGTATATATCGCGATTCGGAAGATCACACGCACATCCAGCAATGATATTTCACGCTATTCATTTGAAGAAGCGAAAAAACGAAATTATGACACAGTTGTCCCAATTCACAAGAGCAATATCCTTAAACTGACATGCGGTACATTCTTAGAAGAGGTCGAAAAAGTTGGTGCAGAATATCCTGATATCGACATATGGGAATATCACGTTGACAATATCGCACAGCAGTTGATAAAGAACCCGCAGTTATTCAACAACAAGATACTACTATCGACAAACCTGTTCATGGATGTCATAAGCGAAGAATGTTCGGCACTGGTTGGCAGCATTGGACTGATCTACTCTGCCAATATAGGGGACAACTATGCAATGTTTGAACCCGCACACGGTTCTGCTCCGAAATACGCCGGACAGGACAAGGTAAATCCTGTGGCAACCATTCTTGCAGGTGCATGGATGCTTGACAATCTTGGTGAAAGTGAAGGATCGGATGCCATATTCAAAGCAACCGAACGTGTGATAGCGGAAAGAAAGCATCTTACCTATGACCTTGGCGGCAGCGCAAAACTCAGTGAAATGACAGAGGCGATCGCAAAATACACAAGTGAAATACTGGCTTAAAATATATTCACTTCAAATCTAATGTTAACGGACTCAATTTTGAAACATAAAGCATGCGCGAGCACTTCAATTAGATACTTTGAATGTGTGCGTCATCTTATTTTTTGAAATGGATACCGACCGTACATGATCATACCAACAATTTCAGACAGGATGTACAGGATTTTTATGTTGCAATTTGCATCCTGTAAATCCTGTTTTGTAGCATTTTGTCAATCCAGTCCATTATACCTGCGTCGCTCATTCACCTGTTTTTCCGTATCATATAAATTGCAGCAGCAGATATGCACAAAAAAAGCATTGCAGCACCAATCCCACTAATGTTCCTTGCTTCTGACGATATTGTAGAATTGTTCACAAGGTTGTTTGAATTATCCGGCAGGCCATAATCTTGTGTCATATCAGGCTCAGGGAGCGTAGAGTCAAGATACTGATACACAGGCTTAAATGTGACAAGCCCGCCATCAGGCCCTGAATATATTGTATCTGCGGTGACATTGAATACCTCCTTTGAATTACGAGTGTACACAAAATTTTCACCTTCGTTCATAATCATACTATCGATACTTTCACCATTCAACAAAAACTCGATCCATACCTTGTTCTCCCCCTTACTCGAACTTAAGCCTTTGAAAATCAGTTCATAACCCTGATAAAATGACCACGTTTCCCCTGTTGTAAGATACATCCCGCTACCATTTACCAACACATGTTCGAGTTTTTGATAGTTTTCCCCCACTGTTATCGTTGTAAAATACATCTCACTACCATTTGCCGATACACCATCATTTTCCAACGCGTAGACAGGCACTGAAAAGCAGGCAAATAATGATGATAATACTACAAGTACCAGTATAATTTTAATACCGGCCCCGAATTCCATTTTTTTGCACATTAAATCTTCCCAATCCTATTCTGCTCATACATAGATGCAAAGCCCGGCCATTACGTTTTCACGCCTGCCACCCGGATCTTCAACAACAAGTGCACCATCACCTGTAATTCCAACTGCCTTGCCCTCGAATATCTTATGGGGTGTCGTGATGGTAACCTGGTGACCGATGGTGTCTGATAGCGATATCCATTCATCAAGAATGCCTGTAAACGGCTGTGTCCTGAACTTTATGTATTCTTGTTCGATCTCAAATAGCATATCCTGTATAAATGATACGCGGTCAATGGGTTTTCCAATTTCAGACCACAGTGTGGTCGCAATATTCTTCACATTACCTGTGAAATCATTCATATTTACATTTGCATTGATACCAATACCAACCACGATGTAGTTCACCCGTTCTATCTCTGCATTGACTTCAGTAAGGATACCGCATACTTTTTTGCCGCCTATCAATATGTCGTTCGGCCATTTGATACATGCATCCACACCAAGTTTTCGCATGGCCTTTGTTATTGCGACTCCTGCAACCAGTGTTAACCTTGATGCATGTACAAGTGAGATCGTGGGTTTCAGGATAACTGACATCCATATTCCACCACGGGGTGATATCCATTCACGCCCAAGCCGTCCACGTCCCTCTTTTTGTACCTCTGCCACTACAATTGTACCCTCATCTGCGCTGTTTGCAAGTTCTTTTGCTGTGGTGTTGGTGGATATCAATTCATCAAAATAATGTATCTGTTGCCCGATAAGACCTGATCGAAGTCCCATACGGATCTCATCAGGATAAAGCAGGTCAGGCACAGATTTCAATACGTATCCTCTCTTTGTAGATGATGCGATCTCATATCCCTCGTCCACAAGCGATCTTATGTATTTCCAGACCATTGTCCTTGAGATTCCAACCAGGTTGCCCAGTTCCTCACCAGATACTGTTTTTCCATCGGAATCTTTAAGGATCTTGATTATTTCTGATTTTTTGCTGCTCACAAATATCCCACCACTACCACTATATGCATGCCTTCTAATTTGAAGGTTATTATTATTGTTATTATTTTAGATGGAATATTACAAACAATTTTTGATAGTATATGATCGATAAGATTATGTACTCCAAGTAAATCCGAGCGTTAGCGAAGATTTTCTTGTTGTATATGATCGATAAGATTATGCACTCCAAGTAAATCCGACCGCAAGGAGGACTTTCTTGTTCACCCCCATTATTTGGGATTCCCGTGCGAGTTGGATATTTCCTTAAATTCGTTCGGGTTGAATAGCATCGTGAATTGTTTATTCATATCTATTTAGCAATCTTTGACGTCAAAGCAATACGCCGGAGGCGTGTTCCAATCGGGTGCATACGGCGCGCTTGATTCTTTTAGAAGGGGTGGGACAAGCAGCGCCCGCCTGCAATCGAGGCTGCACTCAAACGGCGGCGGGCCCAGTGTAGCAGAAACAGGCAGTTGAGCAATGTATACAAAAAAAATCAAGATTTATTAAAGTGACTCCCTTGCAGAGTGTCAGACGAAAATCTGCGCAGATAATGGTTTGTGGTCTGATATTGAATGAATCCAAACATGCTTAAATAAGAAATGCCCCTATCTCATTCAATACCTTCGCCATATTCGTTGTGATATAATATAGTTTTTGTTACATAGTCATCCCAAAATCCAGTGATTTTTTTCGTCTATTAACCAAACTTTTTT
>DQIP01000199.1 GCA_020793565.1 Candidatus Methanovorans sp. | reverse complement strand
ATGCGAGAGTCGAGCTGGGTGGACGACTACGACACCACCCTGGAATCTATACCGGGTGGCGCCTGTTTGACCAGTGCGGATGTGTTTTTCAATACCTCGATGGTTGTGCTTATGTAGCCGGCGCTTGTCAGTGCTTTGTAATTGACATACTGTATGTCATTTCCAGCCTTGCTTAATGTAAATGAGATATCCGTATCTGCACTAATGTATACGCGTGAAACATCCTTGAATTCGATGTTCTCGTATTCTTCACCGGTTGATCCTCCTCCACCACCGCCACCACCGCCGGAGGAGGGAGTTGGAGTGGTTCGGGTGACACTTATGAATGTGCTGTTGATGTTTCCAGCCATGTCAGTGACATTTGCATAGATTTTGTTTGTACCCAATGAAATTGGAATCAATGCTGCTGTGAAGATTCCGCTAAAGTTTGTGAGATTGGTCGATGCATCAATATTATTAACTGTAATCACCGGCTGTGAGCCTGTGCCATTAACAATGCCAGAGACGGTTATCGAGCTTGCGGTAGTGGAGTCGCCGCCTGCCGGTGAGGTTATACTGATCGTGGGCGTGACGTTGTCGATGTAAAATATCCATGAACGGTTCGATGTGTGTCCTTCATTATCTGAAACATTGAATGTGATGTTGACCGTTCCGTGGCTGTAGGAAGTTGTGGTTGTGTTGGAAAAGTTGTAGGCAAAGGCGGAACTTGTATTTGCTAGCAGCACCTCCGCGCCGTTTACAGTCATATTTGCACTGCTCACGTTGATGCCTGAACCCATATCTGTTGCATTGATACTTATTGTGGGGGTCAGGCTGGTTGTACCGGTTGCAGGCATGTTGTTCGATAATGTAGGTGGTGTGGTGTCATTGATTGTGATGATCACAGTGTCAGATGTGCCATAATTTCCAGCAGAATCGTTGTATTGCATGGTATAGTTGAAATCACCAAGACCGATGCTTGTGTTTACCGGAACTGTGATATTTGTGTTGTTTGACCATGTTTCCTGAGGTATGATTTCTGTGTCGTTTCGCAGTATCCGGTAGTAACCCGGGTGGAGGTCGTAGAGTTTCCAGTACGTGAAATTTGCGGTGCTGTTTGCAGAAAACTCTATGTTAGCGGGAGTGTTGGATGTGGGTGGTGTGGTGTCTATTGTGGTCAGTGTAATATTAACGGATGTGTTCGAATGACCAACATTATCAGTTGCGTTCACACTAAGATTAAATATTCCAAGTATGGTTGTGTTTGTGGTATATTGCCATATTCCACTGTTGTTAGTAAGCGGTTGTGCCGCTTGCCCCCCTATTGCAGTTAGATTCATGGTAACCGATGCGATTCCATCCGGATCAATCACAATAACATTGAATATTGTATTATCTGTTCCGTTTGCTTCTATTGGAAAAGGATTTGCGGTTGCAGATGTTATCAAAGGTTCAGCACCAATTGCACCTGATATCACCAATGCGAACGGCTGGGGTCCATATGGGATGTTTGTTCCATTTACTTCTATGGTATATCTTCCAACTGTTGGAGACAACAGTTCGACTTGCTCAACATTGTTTGTATTATCTCCTCCATTTCCAAGATAACTACCATCGGGACCTGTCATATTTAAATCAAGATTGTTCACCAGCGCTTTTCCAACAAAAGTTGCAGATGGGTAATCAGTCCATACAAGAGTAACTCTCAGTGCTTCGAAGCTGCTATTGACATAGTAACTTACACTCCATAACTGTGAAGTTGTCAGGCTGATATTATCGTGATATCGCATCGTACGTGGCGATGTGGGAAACAGGGATTTTTCGATGTCAACACGTCCCCATCCCTGATCATTAGTTGGAAGACCCATGTTGGCGGCACCGTTGATCAAAGTAGCTTTTATCAGGGCGGCACTTGGTGAGGTCAACGACTCATTTTCCACATAATACTGCCTGACAAGTGCGGCTGCACCTGCAGTTATTGGTGTTGCCATACTTGTGCCGTTCATGTAGGTATAATTATTGTCACTTTTAAGTGATGATGCTGTCGAGATTATCGATGTACCAGGCGCAACAACATCAGGTTTAATCCTTCCATCGTTTGTGGGTCCCCTGCTGCTAAAATATGCTATGTCATCGATATTGTTGGCATTCGAACCTTTATCTAATCTTAGATTTTCTGATGCTCCCACAGTAAGCGCATTTTTGGCAGTACTTGGTGGAGAAATTGTATTTCCACTTTCATCTCCATAGTTACCTGCTGCAAAAACAATCAACATATCTGTATTATTCCACATGAAACTGTCTACATATTGTGAACATGATGTGTAATCACCATGCAAACTATAATCACCTGAACCCCAACTATTACTATGAATCTTAGCATCATCATCATAAGCTTCTTGGAAAATCAATTCTAAATTTTGTGGAATTAAAAGAGAACCGTTTAACGAAGAATTGCTCCCATCGTACTGCAAAGCTTGAAATACAAGTTTTGCCATCGGGGCCATTCCTGCATACTGACCATCAGAACATGAACCGTTTCCAAGAACAGAACCTGCAACGTGCGTTCCATGTCCATGATAATCTGCACCCCCATTGTCCCCCTCGTCTGCCCACCATGCATGTAATGTAACAATACGTCCTTCAATATCATCATGCATTGAGTCGTCATCGACACCAGTATCCAACCCCGTATCCGCCACTGCCACAATCTGTCCACTGCCTGTCAGTCCATGTGTATTGCGCACGTATGATACATTTATGATATCTGCAGCGATATCGTTAAAAATCACGGGTTGCACATATTTCTCGATCCAGCTGACTCCGCTTATGGCTGCAATATCGGACAACTTTGAAGTTCCTATGCGTGCCCTCATTATTTTTCCGCTATTGTCCACAATTTCCCCGCCAAGTTGTTCAATTTCTGATGTGACCTGTGCATTGTGTTTTGAGTCGAACAACATAACAATTATATCTGAAACATCATCATCTGACAATGCAGTTGTAGTGGCAGTGGTAGCAATTGAAGATGCCGGGAATACAGGACTGATCTTGTATGCAGGCTTGTAAGTCCCAACCCAGTGTACAACATCCATTACTTCGACCTGTGATTTCACAGATGAATTCATCCGCACGATAAATGCATTATTCGGAACATAATCAAAAAAGATCGCACCAGTATTCTTCACAGCCAGTTTCCACTCTTCAAGTACATTGCCTTTGAACTGTAATATGTAATACTCCTCATTGCCAGTAGAATGCCGGGATATTGTATATTCAGTTTCAGCAGCCACAGGTGGTTGCTTGGATGGGTCAAAAACTGCATTTTTCAATAATATTGCATTGTCTTGATTTGTGTCAAGGTATTCCGATGCATAAGAAGCATTTGCAAAAATGCTAACCAACAATAGAATAATAAAAATGATCATCGTATTTTTAATTACTTGCATAACTCACACCAAAAATATCAACTAATAGATAAATACCCATCGGAGATAATTACGGTTAGCATATAAAAAGCAATCGATTTATGGACAAGCGCGTCAACAAATACAACGATTTGTGCAAATGTATGCAGCCATAATTATTATATTTGTTATATTGTTGTGATATGATAAGAGAGACGTATTATTGATGCTGCACCTGGATGTGTGTATCAATATTTTTGGCAGGTGCTGGTTGGGAACTTACCGCTGAGCAGATCGAAGATGGGTGATTAGTACATGTAAAAAAAGTTAGTTGGTATTCGATTAAAAAATTTTATTGGCTTGTTGCCAATGCTTTTAAACAAAAGCAACCATGGGCACGCCTCCAATAAAAGTACGAAGTTGCTTTATGCTACTGTTTTCATCATCCAAATGTTTTACCATAAGGGCAATGGATGTATGCTATTTATCACTACGATCGGATTATACGAACTCGGACGATATAATTCTACAAATTATACACTATAAAAAAAGTCAAAATATCCCATCACAACCTTATCGGCAGTGATGCGATAAAAAAGTATTATTTCTTAAATTCCGTATATCCGCACTTGCCGCAGGTAAGCCTGTCCTTGTGGTTTGCTAAGAACACACCATCACCGCATCTTGGGCAGGATTGCAGGACTTTTTCGATCGAATCGCCGGTAACTTTATAATAGTCTTTTACTGCCATTGTCACACCTACTCTTCCGTAACTTCAGCCTTAGCCCCGGTTTCTTCTCCTGCGGCCGATGTCTCTTCAGATTCTTCTGCCTCAGGCACGGCAGGAGTTTCATTTCGCGTAACCATGTGTTTTCGCTCAACCTGTGCCATGCGTGCTGCATCCTCATAGATCTTTGCGTATCCAGTGAGTTCCTGCATTCCATACTCATTATCCAACTTCTGGATGATCGTAAGATCAAGAGCTGCATCCAACATAGCTAACAGTTTGTTTCTCACATCATTTCTTGAAGGGGTTGCGCCCTCGTACTTGACTGTAAAATTAATTTCCCGCCTGTCTAAAAGCGCATTGTTCTTATCTTCAGTAACAGTAATATCCATCTAATTTCCTCCGAACACTATCGAATTGTCCTTTATGTGCACATTCTTCAATAATTTGATCCAATAAACTACGTATTTCATTTTTCTTAGACTCAGTGATCTTAACAAGCACCACACCTTCATTTGGCTGGCCATAGAGAACCACCGAACCGATCGGGGCTATCAAGATCGCAGGTAATGCTGCTAAGTCCTCTTCGCCGCGGACAAAGATCCTTATATGTTGACTTGATCTGACTGCATCATATATCGTATTGATCAGGTCTTCGGTAATTACACCGGGTGGGTTGTCAACCGATACCGTTGTAAACGCTGCATGTTTTGTACCGAGCACAACAGAATCTGATGCAGGTTCTCTTTTTGTACGATCATCAACAACACAGACATCAGGCACAATGCCTGATTCAAGTAAGTAGAATGTTGTAACATCACCCACAGATATAAGTTTTGTGGGACTACTCAGTTCCGATGCGATCTTTTGGATCACATCTTTCCCGGTACCCTTGCAAAGCACACCAAAAGGCTTACGCAAAACCGGACGAAGTTTTGCAGGCAGTACCAGTGTTACTTGTGCACCCAACTATCGCACCTTCAATGCATACTTATCCGGCATATCAACGTCCATCTTCTTAGCAATACCGGAACGTTCTGCGTCAATAATAATAACCATGCCGCTCCAATCCGAGCTCAGGTTACTGGAGCCGCATACAGGGCATGTCTGGCCTATAATGATCCGGTGGCATTCCCGGCAAACTTGTTCACTCATAAATTGATCCTCCGGCAAAAGTTACCCGTCACTTTCTGATTTTGGCTTGCGGTCTTCCTCAAGCCACTCAAATTTTCCAAGTGCATGCTGGCGCATGGTCAACCCGATCTTGCTCTCTCGTGGATCACGTTCATTAATGCTCACTGCAACAATACGTGTGCGTATCTGGTCGCCCTCGGCAAGTACCCGACCTCCGGCTTTACTAACAAGCCTTCCGTTCTTTCCATCGTATGACATAAAATCATCCGTGATCTGGCTGACATGCAAAAGCCCGTCCATTGCACCGATGCTAATAAATGCCCCGAATTCCACGGTCTCAACAACCAATCCTTCTACAACTTCCTGAAGTACCGGAGTAAACACAATAGCTTCGAAAATAGCATCATAGTACACAGCACCATCCCCGACAAGAATGTGCCCTTCGCCTACTTCATTGAGTTCAGTGACAGCAACAATAGTACCCAGTGTTTTATCGATGCGTCCCTCAAGTTTATCTTTTAATGCATCTTTAACACTGGAATTAATATCCTCGCCCAACAGGTTCGGAGCAATTCGGATCGTGTCGGCAAGTTTCATCTTCTTGTACATCTACATATCTCCCGTAAGCTCAAAATCATTAAGAATTATTGTTAAATTAAAGTTTATGTTTAAATTTAAATCGATGTTCGATTCGTGGTTGCAATTTAAGTTTTCATTTAGTTTAAATTTTAACATAAATATGACATATTTTAATTAATTATGTTGTTTCTAACCTGTTTTTCTGACGCAGGTACACAACTGTAATATCCTTTTCATGCAATCTGTTTTTTAACCTGATATCGTTGGTCAATACCGCTGCTCCGGTATCCCCGGCAAGTTCCGCAATAACATCATCTGCAAAACCAGTGACATCCACAACCTCGCACCGACCTGCCAGTGAACGTGCGACCTTTGCCGCCATCCTGTCTTTCCCCTTTGACCTGTGAACAAGAGTGTCGAGTTCATCAAGCACAGCCTTTGGAAGCACAAACTCGTTAAATCCAAGACGCTGCAGTTCATCGAAAATATCGACATTGAACTGGACAGGTATCATCAGCGCGTTGGTATCGATTATGACTTTCAATCCTTGATTACTCCTACTCCGATAAGACGCCATCTTGAACCGACACGCCTGCTAATTGCTACCATTGAACCGCTTTGTGCACACACAGGCCGCTTAAGTTTAACTTCAGCAACATTCACATCTGCCCTTGCACTTGTAACAATGCCAACAGTCGTTGCAGTACCTACATTTAGCATCAAAGGTTCACTGGTCTTGATATTGCCGATCTCCAGTTCATCCGTAGCTCCGACAACGCGTTCAAGCAAGTGGAGATCCATGGTGAACATATCACGAGTTGGCGGCAATGTGCCTGGCTTCCCTGCGACCTGCCCTGTCAATGTATCACTCTTTGTCAGTGTCGGATCAAGAGTTGTTCCGACTGCCAATAATCCACCAGGTGTTGCTTCTTCAACTTCGCTCTCACCTGCGATGATCTTCGATATTTTAGTTATTATGGGGTCCCATCTTGTGGCACCTTCGCTCTCAACCTTCCGCCCTGGGCGGATCTCCAGTTCATCACCAGGATGCATGGAACCTTCTGTGAGAGTTCCCCCAAGAACTCCGCCTGTGATCTTGCTCACGGATGATCCTGGTTTATTGATATCAAAAGATCTTGCAATAAGCATATGGGGTAGTTTATCCAGTTTGTGTACAGGTGTTGGGATAACTTTTTCCATGACTTCGATCAATGCATCGATATTGATGTTCTGCTGTGCAGATACAGGAACTATCGGTGCATTCTCAGCCACCGTACCTTTGACAAATTCCTTGATCTGGTGATAGTGCTCGATCAATTGTTCCCTTTTCACAAGATCAACTTTATTCTGCACGATCACGATATTCTTGATCCCGATGATGTTTAGTGCCATCAGGTGTTCCTTTGTCTGCGGCTGCGGGCATTTTTCATTTGCTGCGATAACAAGTACCGCACCGTCCATAATCGCTGCACCCGACAGCATGGTTGCCATCAGTGTTTCGTGACCCGGTGCATCCACAAAGGAAATTGTCCTGAAATCTTCTGTTTTTGTTCCGCAATGTTCACATTTCTTTGAAACTGTATAACACCGGGGGTCAGGACAGGTTGGGCATTTCCTGAATGTCGTATCTGCATATCCTAACCTGATTGATATGCCACGCTTCATCTCTTCACTGTGCGTATCGGTCCAGATCCCGGACAGTGCACTTACAAGCGTGGTCTTTCCATGATCGACATGACCTACCATGCCAATATTAACACAAGGTTGACTCAATTTTGGATTTCCCTCCCTATTTGGGCAAAATTATTATGAAATAAATGTGGAACTATTAACTAAAATAACCTGTTTTAAGGCTTTTGGTACCATGTTATTTATGGTATATAAGTTATTTCAAGTTTCATTCAATATACTACAGTATTTACTAATAAACTGTTGGATTTCAGCACACATTCTTTTATTTTTTTGTAATACCTTCTTGTTATGCAGGCGTGGCACTTATTTGTATGTTTCAATCTTCCACATTTCCATAAATAACTATAGATGTTTGTACCAAACATTCATGCTTTCAAAATTTCCAGAGATATTTGTATTGTTTATCAGTGTGCCACCATACTCATATCCGGACTTTGTAAATGCAATGTTCATTCCATAGGACCCCGCTCTGGCAATCGTATAAGCAGTTTTCATATTTTTCTTTTGCATTTCATATTCCATTTTCTGCAAAAGATATAATGAAAATGAATTACCTTGGTATTCCGGTAATGTGGCAAAGTCGGTCATTTCAACATTTTGTGATTCAATGTCTATTTCTGAAGATGCGAGTGCAACGATATTCACGCCATTCCAGATACAAAAATATATCAGGTTTTCATCCATTGTCTTCTCAATGTAGCGTGGATCATATATTGGAAATGGATATGTCTCAAAGACTTTTTTATAGACATTCGCAATTTCAAGGGCATCAGATCTTCCACAGATCGTATATTCAAACCCATGCGGAAGTTCCACGGTCACACCATTGCCGGATTTTGATTCGGAGGTTTCCAGAACCTTTTTATTTAATCCGGTTTCATTGTCAAAAAGTCTTGATTTGCAGTAATATTTGACCATAAAATGAGCCTCTTCCGAGTTCCTGTAAAACCTTGTGATGGATGCTTCACAAATGTAACCGTCATTGAGAAAGGCGTCTTTGGCATATGCCGGGACCTTAGCAATGATCTTGCAATATCCTTTATCTGTAGCCAGTGTATCTAATTCCCCTATGATCGAAGGAAAATCTGATCTTGAAAGTTTCATTAGATATATGCGGTCATTGTAATTCCCATGTTGTAGTACAGAACTGCCAATTTTAGTTACAATATCACTCATTGCGTCTGTCCAACCTTTCTGTATTTTCCGGAACAAGGCTTCTTGTTTTATCAAAATCACAAAGTAATTTCGCAATACCTACAGATCGATATTCTTCTGCCTCATCAAGTTTTAACTGCAGATGGCAGTCATCACAATTTCTGTTACAAAAGATCGGTTCATACGAATCCGGTTCCTTGTATGTGGTAATCACACCTTCGTAATTTCTCAGGATAACTTTGTTAGTTGACCATGAGATCAGGTAATTCGGCATTATGGGAATTTTGCCCCCACCACCCGGAGCATCGATCACATACGTTGGAATTGCAAAACCACTTGTATGCCCGATCAGGTTTTCCATGATCTCAATGCCTTTTCCTATCGGAGTTCTGAAATGTGTCAATCCTTCTGAGAGATCACATTGATACAGGTAATAAGGTCTGACTCGATTTTGAACAAGTTTATGTATGAGTTTTTTCATGATCCTGTGACAGTCATTCACACCTGCCAGCAGGACAGTTTGATTCCCCAGCGGAATTCCGGCATCAGCAAGTTTCCTTAAAGCATTTTTTGAAGAAGCAGTTATTTCCCTTGGGTGGTTGAAGTGCGTATTGATCCACAAAGGATGATGTTTTTTCAATACTTCTACCAATTCATCTGTTATACGGTATGGCAACACAACAGGCATCCTTGTGCCGATACGTATCACCTCTACGTGCGGGATATTTCCCAATTCGGTAAGGATCCAGTCTAGATATTCATCAGGCAGCATGAACGGATCTCCGCCAGAAAGCAGGACATCACGCACATCAGAATTGCTTTTGATATATTCGATTCCTTTGATTACTTCCTCTTTTTCAGGAATGGAATCAACATCGCCTACTTTTCTTTTTCTGGTACAGTGCCTGCAGTACATTGAACAGACATTGCTAATGTGGAATAACACCCTATCAGGATAGCGGTGAGTAATTCCCGGTGTAGGGCTATCTTTATCTTCTGATAAAGGGTCTTTCATGTCGTGTTTACTGATTATTAGTTCTGATGGTGAAGGAAAAGATTGTTTAAAGATCGGATCATTCATGTAGTCGATGGAGTCGATGAGTGACAAATAATAAGGGGTTATGGAAAGCGGGAACTTTGCAAGAGTTTCTTCAAGTTCTTTTCTTTTATCTGAATTCAATTCTATGGCAAGCAGACTCTCAAACGCCGAGATGTCACGTATCGAGTGTTTTATCTGCCATTTCCAATTCTTCCAATTTGAGATTACTGCATCCGAACTGATTTTTTCTGCGATTTTCTTTTGCTTTTTGGTATAGATTTTCATAAGATGCCTCGATTTTAATCGCCATGGCATGCATGTATGAGAGTGTCAACAGAACTCACAATCGCCAAAAATAATTCAAATGTTTGAAAACAAAGGTTGTTTGGAATAAACAACATTTAATGAAAAACGAAATGTATCTGAGATTCCATCAAAATAAACTTTTAGCTAAGCATTTTGTGCATTAGTTAGTGTATTTCACATCCCATCACAATTGTTGCATTCGCATATTGGCGAATTATCAACGATTATAAACATTAGAAAAATCGTATATATAGATGTTGGGTCCTTTTTTTGTGAATACAACACATAAAATAGTTTAATACCTGACCTAAATATATAACATCAAGTAACTGTCGCGCCCTAAAGGGCGCACAGCCATACAATTCTTAGAACAATTAGTAATCAAGTAACGATCTTATCCAACTGTCCCATCTCGACAGCCCGTCGCACCTCTAAAGCAACACGCCGACCCGTGCTCATTGGTTTGCGCCATAGTGTGTTACCATAAGGATGTCCCACAGACATGTGAACATTGGTTCCGCCGCCGACCCTTGGTGCGACATCGTAGATATAAAAGTTGAGATCCTTATCAACGCATGTCTGGAGACAGAATGGTCCGATCACGCCGGGGTCATAATATTCCTTTGAAGCTTCAACGTACTGTTCTGACAGTTTGAACACTTCCTCAAGCAAAGATTCACGAAGCGTCGCGGAATTATGGCCGCACACGGTGTATTCCGGTGTAAGCTGGTGTTCGGCAAGATTCACTTGCTGCGGTGCAGGCAGGCGGACATGCCCGTCAAGACTTGTTTCGAATCTCCAGTCAATTCCAAGTATCTCAAGTTTGTTCATTTCGGTCTCGACCGGGGAATAGAACATATCAAAGTTAAACACAGGGCCGATGATGTATCGCTCGATCCTTGCCTCTGCGAGTCCTTCCCTGGTGATGACTCCCTGGCGAAGCAGTGCTTCGGATTTCTCTACATATTCCGCATAGGTTCCTGCTGTGAAAAATCCGCGCTCAAGTGTTTTGACTGCATGAGGCAGTTTCACCATTACAAGTTCATCGATATCCTGTGGGTCATTGATACGCTCTGGGAACGGCAGTCCGGCTTTTTCAAGTATCCAGTAATAGTCGCGCTCCATCCCACGCTCTTCGCTTCGAAGCATGTTCCGGCTTCCGACAAGCGGTACTGCGAAATCGTTCTCGATCTCATCGATACCGCAATATGATGTGAATGAACGGTTCGGAATGAACAATATGTTATCATCGACCATTCTTTTCTGGTTCTCCGGGCGGAGCACTTCATTGAACTTGTTATAGACAACAGTTTCATCCACGATCCCGCGGACGATATTGCCTGATTCATCCCTCTGTGATCTGAAGTAATCAGTGTATGTTTTTTCACGCCCTGCCTGGCATATTGCAAATGTGTTGAACCCCTCTTCAACCGCACCGTCGCATACGTCTAATGCGGAATGCGATGCTACCATACCGATCTTCAATTTATCGGTGTCATAATCGTTAACGATGTCCTGAATTTGTTTCCTGTCGATCATTGTTTGTCCTCATTCGTGTATTTTGTGGTTTAATGGGGTTCAGGGTTAATAAAAGGTTTGGGATTTTAATTTGACACTCACTTGCATGTGGTGATCCTAATCTTCCGGAGTAACACAATTTGTTTTCTCATCTACAGGGACCATCTACAAAAAAAGCCACGAGAAAATCTTTATCTACATGCACTCTTTTCCAATTATTCAAAGGTGCACGAAGATTCTTGTATCGATGTCAACGGCGGTCAAGAATTCCCAATTTTCATACATTGGAAGTGTTTGCCAGTTTTTTCTCAAATATCGTTATGATTCCTATACCTATGGCAACCTCAAAATTACGATTCAGGAATCGGCTCTGGAATTATGATGGGCATCTGTCGATTCAAATAAATCACAATTTTTAGATTGTAGAACTCAAAATCATCGTAGTTTGTAGCCTCTGTATTTGCACCTGAGGTGATCTCTATGGTGTTATCAAATGGATGCAAAAGAGCAGGGTCAAAGGAAATACTCACAGTTCTTGGGGCATAATCCTGAGTCTCATTTATGACATAGTCGTTCAATTTCCCGATGTATTCCCCGTTGATGTATACATTGTCCTGAAACTGTTTGGAAGCATTCCGGGGCACAACATTCTTAGTAGTGAGTACAAGTTCTGCCGCACCTGCTGCAAGGTCTGTGGTAAACATTGTTGAATATGACACACCTTCCGGCTCATTAGGAACAAGAGCAGTATCTACATTATCACCAAGATGATGATGATCTTCATCGAGTTTGATAATAGAGGTTGTCCCTGTATTTTCGATATGTCTTTCAGGTATTTTGTCCAGGTGTATTGACACCCATGCAAATCTGTGCAGTTGTGTTGGAGATGGTGTTATTGTGATTGATACTACATCATCATGCAAACTTTCAGGCAGTTGATATGCTACCCATGCCCACGTACGATCATAACTACCGCGAACAGAGATGATATTGCGTTCCGGATACAATTTATTTGCGAACAAAAACTTGCCGGCATACTTGGAGATGCCATCATTTTTCATTATATTTACTAAACGATCGTTGCTCGGATGTTGGTCATTAAGCTCCAATAATGTGTTTGAATTTGCATTTATGAGTGGAAGGTATCCGGCAAATCCTATATGTTGTCCACCATCATAATAATGGACAAATATATCTTCAACAGGTACAGCGCCATTATTTACGATGTCTGCACGAATAACATCACCTTCAAATTCAAGTGTAATATCAATTGGATTTTCAAATGGGACAGAAGCCTCATAATAAAGGTCGGTATACATCCCCTCTTTAAAATGTAATTGTGACCTTTTGGAGAACACACCCTTCCACCCTACCGATTTATCAGAAATGTCGGCCGGCGGTTGCGTTGATATCATCCTGAAAGGCACGGCACTGGTCACAATTACATCGGTTGGTTTTGGTGAATTTATGAAAATATGGGATCGTAGAAAAAGGGTATTGGTATAATTTGAATATTCCATCAGACTGACTTCTGTTGCACTCCCACGTTGTGGTGAGTATATATTTGAGGGCAACGAATATGCCAGCACCCCCACAGTGAGGATTAAAAAGATGAATAGAAGTCCAATTGCACCCATTTTCTCGTTGTTCATGGCATCTCCCCTTATTTTTCGCCGAGCAGGAAACTGCGGTACCGATACATAAAGAACGATATTGTAACCACGCCGATCGCCGCGACAATGAACTTGGCAAGCGCTTCTTCATATTGCAACAGATCGATAAGCCCGACTATAAGGAGTATGGCACCCGCCATTCCAAAAGAAATGTTTAACTCCTCTGTATCTTTTTTCTGGAAAAATATTAGTAAGATCAAACCCACTATCCCAAAAGATATGAGGGTCAACCCTTCTATGAATGCACGCTCTTCACGAATGCCTGGAACATAATAACCTGCTGAAGGATAATACCAATCCGCTATAAGCTGGGCACCATATGCTGCCATCATCATAAACAACACTGCAAGAATTGATATGAATAACCATTTACGAAAGGTGACACCTTTGTCCCTGAGTACTAAAAATCCGCCGGCTAAGAACAATATTGATATTAATATTAGTATTTCCCACATCTTCCACATTCCTCCATTATAATTGAATAACTTATGTACTGCGTATATTAGTACACAGTCAGTTTATTAAATATTCGTACATATCCATTATTGGTCTTGTCGTATATTTCTACATTTTAATATCATTCGTCAAGCGCCATATCCTGTAATCTTTCCAGAGTGTCCATGCTTTTTTCCCCATCTCCAATCTGAAAAATTCCGTTTAGTTTTTTGATCGCACGCTCATCAATAAAGAAATCACTTATGGTCTTGTATTTGTTCATCAGCAGACTGACTTTGATATCAGGATACCTGCTGACCAGATAATTTTTACAATAAACAGCAGCATCCTGGTCAGATGTTGCCCTGCCGATTATGATTGCCATTGTCTTGTCACCGAAACAGTGATAGACATTTTGTAGTATAACACAACCTGATATTGTGGGAGTAACAACAATATCTCCCTGTTTAGATGCATATTCATCAGCCATTATCACATGTCTTTTTTCAATCTCAAGTAACTGCTCTTCGTTTTCCGCTTCAGCAAGTACAATAAACTCTGTTGCCAGACCTATCCGCTTCCAGTCAGGAACAATGGTATATCTTTCGATCACTCCATCTTTGTGCATGGCACGTGTGTGGTATGCTGCAGAATTGCCGTCCTTGAATTCCAATATTTCGGCAAGTTTGGAATTTGTTATTTTACCATTCTCCATCAGGGTCAACAGAATATGCATATCGGTTTCACTTAATGATGAGAATTCTGATATTATTTCAGCAATTTCTTTCATTTTATCGATATTCTGTACATTCATTACAATCAACGATAATATATGCTCGTTTTACTAAAACCTTTTCGTTTATTTTGTATTATTGGAATCTTTATGTGTTTTAAATTGTGGGACTTTTTTAGTTTATCTAATAAACAATTTCGTTATTTGTTATTACTATCTCGTTTTTGACAATAAGGACAACATATTTATTGAATGCATCCCTTTATTTTAAAAAATATATGACATAAAAAATATTGCAACTACCACTTTAATAGGAGAAATATGATATGACAAAAACCAGAGTATTACTTATGCTGCTCCTGATCAGTTCATCACTGTTTGTAGCAGGATGTATTGACGGGGATCTCAGCGCTGAGCAGATCGCAGAGAAAATGCAACAGAAACAGGATGATATTGATGATTATTCATACACAATGTACATAACAATGGAATTTGGTGACCAAAAAATGGAAACTGAAGCCGACATGATGTACAAAAAACCTGACAAATATAAAATAGTTCAAACACAACCGGCTGAAACGGCAGGAAGTCTTTCAGTTTCTGATGGTGAGACAGTTTGGACCTACGATCCACAGCAAAATACTGTTATAGTAATGGAAATGCCTGATAGGCCTGAACAGAACGGGCAGGACTACCTGAAACTTATTGGGATGATGATGAATGAGAGTGATTTCTCACTTGAAGGTACTGAGAAAGTTGATGGCAGGACTACTTACATAATCGACATGTCACCAAAAGATGAAAGCGACTCTGGTATGTTTGGAGATATGAAAGTGTGGGTGGATAAGGAAACATGGATGCCGCTAAAAATGGAGTTGAAAGATGCTGATGGGAATCCAATGTATTCTATGGAATATCGGAATTTCCAGATTAACACAGGTATATCAGACGAAGAATTCCAGTTTGAAATACCAGAGGGTGCAGAAGTACAGACCATGGATATGGATGAGTTTGTGATGCCAGAAAGCATAACACTTGAAGAGGCGCGGGAAGAAGCCACATTCGACATATTGGTGCCTTCATATCTCCCGGACGGTTATGAATTTGATCATGCGATGGTAATCCAGGGATTTGTTGAAATAGTCTCCTTAACATACAAAAACGATGACGAGAGATTGGGAATATCTGAAACAGTCTTAGGGGATGAGCCGCAGGCATCACCGATAATGGATATTGCAGAAGTTGTCAGTATCAATGGTGTTGAAGGAAAACTTGTCAAGATATATGGTGAGAGTAAAATGCTTCAGTGGGAGATCGGGAATCTCCAACTGACAATCACGGGAACACTGGACAATGAAGAATTGATAAAGATCGCAGGATCCATGCAGTGATATCATGTATATGGATAATTGCGAATGAATTCTAAGATTAGACAAATCTTTGATAAATCAACCGCTTTATTATGGCATATTATCTTGAAGGTGGCATAAATGATGAGTAAACATGTACTACAAATTATGCTTGGACTGCTTGTTATGGGCATACTGGCAGTTCTCTTCCTGATGGTCATAAATTGGTCTCCTGCCCTACTTTAATGTTAACGGGATATTGGAGATTTTTGGAGTGAAAACTGAAGTGGAAACTCGGACTACATAATCCTATAGATTATAGAGGCTGTCCAATAATTACGGTATTCAATAATATCGATCTTTCTTTTTGCATTTAAATCCATATTTAACCTTTTTTCGTATCCTCTTCAAATTAAATGGTAAATTGGATAATCGATTTTTACGGAATCTTTTACAATATCTACTTTTTTCTAGTAAAAATAAAGCAATCGTCATTA
>DQIP01000200.1 GCA_020793565.1 Candidatus Methanovorans sp. | reverse complement strand
CCGATACTGGTGAAGTATGTCGGATAGAAATGAAGTTGACCGGCAAAGTATCCTGTCCTGGTCAACAATTCCAATTGTTCCCTGTATTTCTCGGCAACGTCGTAACCACCCACCTTGTCAAGATACGCATCAGCCCCTTCAGATCCAGCCTCCTTTTCATTACCAAAAAACCGCGTCAGTTGAATACGCCAATTCACAAACTTCTTAATGCACTCTTTCGTATGCTGTCTGTCATCATCCAGATCTGACCACCACTCGACGAGCTGCTGCACCATCACAGCGCGCAGTGCCCCCTTCCACTGGCTGGGCGCAATATAAGGCATCTTGAAAACCCATTCCTTCCGGATGGGATTGTCGATAATATAGAAGTCGGTGTCGTCCTTACTAATATAAGGTTTCTGCAGTTTGAAATTTAAATTAATTGCCCATGAACCGGAAGGAAAAATCGTAAGATCCGGTATAGTGGGATTGAGTTTAAGTGGTTCAAGATAATCATCATATTGCTGCTTAAAGAAATTGTTCAGATGACCTACGGTTATAGCACGCAACAACCCTCTTTTTTGAGTACGAGTTCCAACCCTAGCATAATCCTTGTAAGGCGTGGAGACAGCCTGTGCCAATAATTCGATGCGGGCAAATGTATTGTCAACTTCCCCAAGCTCCTTCCAGTGTTCTGGTATCTGCTCCGGCGCATCGGTCAGGAAATCCACTCCTTCCCGCTGGGCGAAATCCGGCTGGAGGAAGAGACTGTATTGGGCATGGAATTCGTGTTTCATAAATCAACCTCTATATCAATAAATTGCAGTGCTGCATGTATGGAACGGAAAACATCACGAAATGAATCTGTTTCGTATTTTTTAGCCCTAGCTACTATTATACCAGAAAAACCATCAATCTTTTCATCACGTTTTACCGTGAAAAACTTAGACATTGCCATGTAAACACCAAGGTAGTCCTTTGCCTGGTTAAATTCAATTCCATTCTGCTTGGCTAATTCAGGAACTTCATCCAGCACCTTTACTCTCAACACATCTGGAGTGATCTTCGCCTCTTTGGCAAATCTTTGCAGAACCTTTTCCGTCATCGCAAGAGCAAAGATATAGCCATATATCGTGTCACTGGCAAATTTCTTTATGCTTTCAATAGGTGGTGGTGCTGCAATATGCAAAACAACATGAAAATTTTCGTTTGAACTATTCATTGTGTATAAGTTTTTAAACTCCCGATGTGGTTGAAATTGTGAGTGCGGCATTGACACTCCTAAAAGCTTATCAAAAGAACTTCCAAAACTCTGGATGATGCTCTCATGAGTTTCTTTATTGTCCCTATCGCGCATGATTGATATTTTAATTGAATGATTATCATTTAAGAAAGGTTCTAATAACCTTTCAATCTCGCCGGGTATATTTAATGCTCCTTTGCAATTTACAATAATATTCCCCGGACAGTTCATTTGTTTCAATAAACGCACTTCAGTCTTTCCTTCCACAAATATGAAAGTGACCTCATTCATTCTTCATCCTCCAAGTTACTTTCCCCTACCTGATAATGCATAATTACATCCATCTGGTCCCAAAAACGAAGATCGAAACCATGTTTGAGCCACGCATCGAGGTTAGAATACTTAAAATGAGCCGTTATCAATTCATCATCCACAAGTTTCATGCGAAATGCTCGAATATTATCCTGCAACTCTTCATTTTCCTTCAAAATCCTTACAAAAAATGCTATGGCTTCCATACTCTGCGTCGAAATAAACACCTGAATAGGTTTATCCTTTACAATCTCCATTACTTCTTTTATCAACCGACACAGGCTCTTCGAATGCATGAAAAGTTCCGGATCTTCCCACAAAAATACCCCTTCTTTCCCATCCTTACACCGATCCGCAAGAACCATCAGCCCTGCCAGCACCTTGAACGCATGTTTTGCACCATCCCCGAAATCATCGATAGGTATCGATCCCTTGCCCTCGATCTCAACAGCACCCTGCATAACTTTTGTGGAGGTGAAATGCGGTTCAATGTTTACCCGGAACTCTCCAATATCATCAATAACCTTGCCAAAAGCACGAGTTAGTTGATTGCGCCAATCCGGCACATCGCGCATAGCCCACCAGAAATCCTTGGTGAAATGATCACCTGTTGCATGAAAATCAAAGAATAACACACAATCCGCATCCGCTGTTTTTCCTTCAATTCCCCATGCACCAAGACTCCTTCCCCAGTGTATAAAGTCCGGATACCATGTAAAAGCACAACACCTGTACTGGTCATCAGAAGAAAACTCCCCCGGATAAAGGTCCGGAAGGTAGCATTCCAGAACATGATCAATTCCTTTAAAATCATCCAGAACAAAAACACCAGTTGTTGACAGTGTATTTTCATCAAATTTTACTTCATCCTTGATCTCTTCTGTTTGTGGTGGAATTAACCTGAATGTTTTCAGGGGGTCGTCTTTTTTCAAATGTGGAACCCTGCAAACCAGTGCACCATCATCAGATATAGAGCCCAGTGACTCATTCCACAATCCTGACTTTCCATGCCGTTTCCAGATACGCGGGCATGGGGATAGACCCAACAGATCCATCTCCATCGGAACAAAGGCATTCCGACTGTACGATAAACCATCTTCATCCATTAATTGAAGATCTCTAGAATAAATTCCACACTGCCTGCCACAAACCGATAACCAGTAAATGGATTCTAAAATTGCAGTCTTCCCGCTATTGTTCGGACCAACAAGAAGGTTGATCTTTCCCATATCCTTGATAACACCCTTTCGAATTCCCTGAAAACGGCTTAAAATTAATCGCTCTATCATGTTTTACCTCTTAAGGAAATTGATGACCTTATCATTACCAATATTATTACCAGTATTTGCAAGACGCTCTACATAAAGGTCTGTTCTGGAGTTATTATCGAGATTTAAGGTTTTCTTCCAGACCAATTCATTCTTCAACATATTCACAACAACACCAATCTCCTGACGATGCTGTATTGTTCTACTCTTTATCCGTTCCTCTTCCGGAAGCCATGCCCATCCTCTCACAACCCACATATCTTTCTCGCGATATGCCCAGCTGATCGATATTTTACCCTTCCTCTTTTCCTGGTCAGATGTTCCGAATATCCATCGTTTCGTTGCGGATGGTGCAGACCATTCTACATACCTCCACTGGTTTTTAAGAACCGGTGAAACCGGTACAATTCCATAACTTTTAGCCAGTTCTGACAATTTTGAAGCCGTCTTCGGATTACCTAACAAACGCTGCAACCCTCCGACCCGTGTCCACCAATCGTCACGGGATGGCTTGAAACGATATTTGAAGAATGTGAATTGACGCAGGTCGGGTAAACCCGATAAATCTACTTGATTGTGTATTTCCGACCAATCCATGGCATATCCTTGAATCTCATCGCAGTTGGTTATCTCAAAAAAACCATAGCCAAGCTGAGATTTTGCACCTATCGCACCCCATTTTTCAAGAAAGATAAATAACGCTGCAAGACGTTTAATAGCATCCGGATCTCCCCGGATCATAAGTGTGAAACTGCCCACCATTCCTGCTTCTAGGAACCAGCCATGTGACCTGGATGGTGGACGGACATTAAAACCCTCGCCCTCCCATGCGGATCCGGTATTGTTATCTGTGATTGTTAGATTAAATCTTCTTTTCCATCCTGTAGCGCCAAATAACTGGCACACGTCACATAACCCGGCAGTATGCAAAGCTTCATGTTCATTTTCCCCTTTATTTTTTGCATTGTCGTACTTACCCTTATCAAAGATACATCCACGCCCTGTCGGATCACACGCATCTTCCCCCAACCCCCGCACTATCGCCTCATACCACCAGCGCATACTTCCGATAATCCCGGTTTCATGAAGTATGTCACACTTTCCGTTTACTCCACCGGTCCAGATAGGTGTCAGGGTTTTGATCTTAATGGACATGGATTTCATATACCAGTATACCTCTTCGATTTTTTAAAACATTAAGATTACATCTTATTTAATTTTACCGTGTTTTTCTAAAAACTGAAATCTAAAACATTCAGTAAAACAAACAACATATATACCTCACTTCTTCCGGTTTATCAAACCCCATCCCCAAAAACCCCATACTTCCCCAGCCCGTAAACAGTTCCTTTGCCCACATGCAAGTATTCGCCAAGCCTCAAAAACGGAACAAACTCATCCAGTTCCCCTTCAAAAGTAATATTCCCCATAAAACCTCCCATCTTCAACTTTTTTTCCTGCCGGTTTGAGTAGCGTTCCCAGTCATGCCAGCGAAGATCTGAATCAACGGTCCTGACCTTCTCTTCTGCCCTGCTTATAATCCCTTTCCAATCCATATCCCATTTCTCGCCGCAGTGGATCCCTGCAAGCCAGGACAGCCGCCTGAATAGGTTTCGCATCAGGATCGCAAAATCCAGGTCGTCAATGAATTTTCCATTGTACTTGATCCGGGTCGGGGTCAGGAATCGAATAGTGATCTTGCTGCAACCGGAATCAGGTGATGTATTAATAAAATAAGCAGAATCCATTACCCCGGGGTCATCTATAATATGTGATTTTCCATCGTAGATGATCGTCTCAGTCTCACCATCATAACCTGTGCTGATCACCTTGTCGATCTTGTATTTCCCATTATCCCTGTACTCCCCCCTGGTTTTTCCGATTCCCATTTTCCCGAGTTCTTCAAAAGCCAAGATGACATGGGGAGTATAATCTATCGCCTGTCCTACAAGTATTAGATTAAGATCAAGTTTATCCCCGGCTTTGTAAAGTTGTCTTCCATCCAGGGGCGGTTCAATGATAAAAGGATGGGGAAGCCTGGAACCTCCGGTCTTGCCATGCACACCATTAAATAGCGCAGTCTCAAAAATATAGGAATAGGCACATGTGCTGCGAAGAATACAACCATTGCATTCCCTCCCCCGATCCACACAGGCAACCCGCTTAAGTGCATGACCAAAACCACCACGTAAAGTAGAACCCTTATATGGCGGTAGGACGAGGTCGGTAACAGGATTCAGGATCAAATGGTGTCTGGTGAATTTCATGGCATGATTATATTTACAGTTATAATTTATATCTATATCCATAATATCGAGTCAACCACGCAATATCGCTAAATGGAAAATGCCAGGACAGGTGTGAAAACGGGTTGACCACATGCGCGCAGCGCAGCACTTTCCCAAGCCATGAATATGAAATACAAAAGAGTTTTCAAACGGTGTCGTATTTTCAGAAATTAGAATTGCATGTTTGGGTTGTGGGCCTATACCTTAACTTCTTTTTATGCAAACGTGATTTACCAATTATAATTATATAATATATACACAAGGTATGGTTAGCACATATATACTATATATTTATTGGGATAATCTATATATATCCTCCATTGTATTTACAGCCGGTGAAATATGACATGGAATTACAAATTATCATATCAAAATCATTGGTGCGTACGAATATTATACTACTGATGCTCGCGGTGATCTCAATGTCACTGTTCGGCTCGGGTTGTATCGACAATACGAACAATGGTGCAAAAACGGATGATTCGCTCACAGATGTGAAACTGCAGATCGCAGGTTCGACAACGGTTCTGCCGATTGCCGAGGAATGTGCACGTATCTTTATGGAAAATCATCCGGGCAGCCGGATATTTGTATCAGGCGGCGGCTCTTCACACGGAGTTATGGCTGTAGCGGATGGTACAGTGGATATCGGGTGCGCATCCCGCGACCTGAAATCCAGTGAAACTGGGGCACATCCAAATCTTGTTTCGCATGGCATTGCAAAAGATGGCGTTGCAGTCACGGTGCACCCGTCCAACCCTGTTACTGATCTCACAATGGAGCAACTGCGCGGTATTTACACAGGTACGATCACAAACTGGGCGGATGTGGGCGGCACAGATTCCCGGATCATGGTGGTCACCCGGGAGGAGGGCTCCGGAACACGGGATTGCTTTGAGCAGGCAGTTATGATACCTATTAAAGCGGAGATCACAGACATAGGGATCATTCAGGATTCCAATGGAAAAATGCGGGCAACTGTTGCCGGAAGCGACCAGGCCATAGGATTCCTCTCACTCGGATACATTAATTCCGATGTAAGGGCAATCAGACTTGACGGAATTGAACCCACTGTAAAAAACGTCCTGGATGACAGCTACGCTATCTCACGCACACTCTGGATGATCACTAACGGTAACCCGGACAGCACAGAGCAGGCATTTCTTGACTTTGTGCTTGGTGATAAAGGGCAGGAGATAGTAGAAGATGTACACTTCATACCTATCAACTGACCCGCGCAGTGATTAATGGAGCGTAAAATGACACGGATAGTGCACCTTTCGGACATTCATGTCAGTAGTGCCCATTTTCTCACCGATGTTGCAGAATCTGTAGTACAGGGTGTCAATGAGATCTCGCCTGATATATTGGTGATCACAGGGGACCTGACCCAGAACGGCTCTCATCAGGAGTATATAGAAGCAAAAGAGTGGATCGACCGGATCGATTGCAGAAATAAGGTGATCGTTCCGGGAAACCATGATTCCAGAAACGTCGGGTACCTGCTATTCGAAGATATTATCGGAGCGCGGTACTCATGCTGTTCTCTTGACGGGGTTACGGTCGTGGGAGTGGACTCATCCCAGCCTGACATCGATGACGGGCATATCGGCAGGGAGATGTACGGCTGGATCGCGGAGAAATTTAACCCTGAAGAAAAGGATTTCAGGATTTTCACACTCCATCACCACCTGATCCCTGTGCCAATGACAGGGCGGGAAGAAGAGATACCAGAGGATTCGGGGGATGTGCTTGAACTGCTCAACCGGTGCAATGTAGATCTTGTACTGTGCGGGCACAGGCATGTGCCATGGGTCTGGAAACTGAATGATATGTTTGTTTTGAATGCAGGAACAGCATGTTCGAACAAGATCAAGGCAAGAACAACCCAGTGCTACAACCTCATCGAGATCGAAAAAGATGGGGAAAGGAATAACGGGTGGCGTATTCGGGCATACCATGTGATTCCTACCGGGGAGCGGACGTTGATCGTTGATACAACTATGAATAAAGATCAAACTGAAAATTATATTTGAGGTATGAAATGAACCGAAATCTTTTGAAAACGTTTAGAACCGGCACCGGAAAAACGATCCTGCTGCGGTGCCTGAACGGCCTGACAGTACCGGACGGCGGCGAAGTGATACTCAAAGGTGACGGCGATCCACTGCATGTGACCAGCAGAAACAGCAGCAGAAACAGCAGCAGAAACAGCAGCAGAAACAGCAGCAGAAACAGCAGCAGGACCAGGGAAATATGATAGCAGACCGGTATCCTGGTTTTGGTGCGACCTTTGATATCGGTCATGCGCACCATTCGGATATACCGCCTGTGCGTTTTATCGAAGTTTTAGGGAACCGGATCAATGCTGTGCACCTGCATGATAATAACGGTGTATCTGATGAACACCTGGCGCTTGGCAAGGGTTCTCTTGATCTTAGCAGTGGATTTGTTAAAGAACTTAATCGCTGCCTGTCGAGTTGCAATGGACGCTGCAGTACGTATGTGTTCGAGATGAAGACGTTACCAGATTTTGTTTCGAGCAAGGAATATTTTGCATTATTATGAGGTACCATGATCCGGAAAAACAGTGAACGGATGATCGAGGCATTCTTATTCGCATCAGCGGTCTCTGCGGTCTTGATTGTAGTACTGATCATGGTATTCCTGTTCAAGGAAGGCGCGCCGTTCCTCCTGAAGTACGGGATACACTCCTTCTGTCTCGGGATGGAATGGAATCCGATCGCAATGGATGGCGAACCCGCATACGGGATCTTTCCGATGATCGTGGGATCGGTCTATATTGCAGCCGGCTCGCTGGTCTTTGCTGTTCCGCTGGGACTTGGCTGTGCGATATTCCTGGTTGAGATCGCACCTCCATGGATGGAGGCTATGATCAGGCGCGGGATCGAACTGCTTGTCGGGATCCCTTCGGTCGTGCTCGGATTCTTCGGACTTGTACTGCTGGTGCCATTGATCAGGGACAGCGCCGGAGGATTCGGTTTCAGCATCCTTGCAGGCTCTGTAATACTCGCGATCATGGCGCTTCCCCATATTATCAGCATATCGGCAGATGCGATCACTGCGGTGCCGGAAACATACAAACAAGCGTCCCTGGCACTTGGTGCTACCCGCTGGCACACGATCAGGAATGTGATCCTGCCGGCTTCAAGGTCCGGGATCTTAGCAGCTGTAATACTTGGTATGGGCAACTCCATCGGCGAGACCATGGCAGTGTTGATGGTCACGGGAAATTCCCCGATTTTACCAGAACCGCTCTATGACGTGCTCGATCCGGTGCGTACTATGACCGCGAATATCGTGATCGAGATGAACTATGCAGCTCCTGGGGACCATCGGCAGGCACTGTTTGCAACAGGTATCGTGCTCTTTATGATGGTTGCCATATTAAACGCAATATCACGCCGCGTGCTGAAGTCAGGAATGGGGGCAGGGCGATGAGCGGAACAATGCACGAAACAATACGCTGCGATATATTTTCTGCAGAGACTACTGACAGGGCAGCCAGTTTGTTATTGTGGGCATCATCTGCCACAACAGTATTGATCCTGCTGTCTATCATCGGCACGATTGTTTACCGCGGGATCGGAGTGATAGATATTTCGTTCCTTTTAGACTCGCCGCGCATGAGCGGGGCGGAAGGTGGCATCTTTCCTGCTATTATCGGAACGCTCTGCCTTGTTGCGGTTGCAATATTGACTGCTGCCCCGATCGGTGTCGGGGCTGCGGTATATCTTACCGAGTATGCACCGGACAATGCTATAACGCATATCATTACATTCGGTGTGGAATGTCTTGCAGGGATCCCGTCAATTGTAATAGGACTCTTCGGATACGCATTCCTTGTGGTATATCTCGGGTTCGGGTTTTCGATCATCTCAGGCGGGCTTGCGTTGATGTTCATGATACTGCCCTGGACTGTCAGGGCTTCAGAAGAAGCGATTAAAACAGTATCAGGTGACCTAAAAGATAGCAGTCTTGCGCTCGGGGCTACGAAATGGCAGACCATCCGGCAGGTTGTGCTCCCTGGTGCCCTTCCCGGTATCACGACAGGGATCATACTCGGGATTGGGAAGGCGATCGGCGAGACTGCTGTGATCATGTATACAGCCGGATCATCGCTGCTCCTGCCGGAATCTATATTCGAGCCGGTGCGTGCACTTCCGTACCACCTGTATATTCTTGCATCTGAGGGGATATCCGATGAAATGGCATACGGCAGTGCGGCTGTACTGCTCGGGATGGTACTTCTGATCAATATTACTGCTGTTGCGATCCAGCGTTACTACCAGGCCAGGTCCGGGTTACGGCATTGATGGGGAAAGTGAAAGGGAATGTAAAGATTTTAGATGATAAAATGAGATAGGGAGATATGATTGATGGGAGCAGAAGACATTGAGATCGAAAGCCGCAACCTTAACCTCTGGTACGGCAGTGCACAGGCTTTGAAAGATATTTCAATTCCGATACAAAAGAACAGGGTCACTGCCCTGATCGGTCCGTCCGGATGCGGCAAATCCACGTTTATCCGGTGCATCAACCGGATGAACGATCTTATAAAGGGATGCCGTATCACAGGTAAGGTGCTGTTTGAAGGCAGGGATGTCTATGAAAAGGATGTAGACGTTGTTGTCCTGAGAAAGAGGATAGGAATGGTCTTCCAGAAGCCAAACCCGTTCCCGATGTCCATCTATGACAATATCGCATATGGACCGCGCATTCACGGGATTAAGGCAAAGCGCGAGCTGGCTAAGGTGGTCGAAGACAGCCTAAAGGCTGCTGCGCTGTGGGATGAGGTGTGCGATATTCTTGACAAACCGGCACTTGACCTGAGCGGGGGACAGCAGCAGCGGCTCTGCATAGCACGAACACTTGCGGTGAAACCGGATGTGATACTGTTCGATGAACCATGCAGTGCGCTTGACCCGATATCGACCGCAAAGATCGAAGACCTGATCAGCGAATTGAAATACGATTATACGATCGTCATCGTGACGCACAATATGCAGCAGGCTGCCAGGGTGTCTGATCACACAGCGTTTTTCCTGCTTGGTGAGATGATCGAGTTTGGAAAGACAAAACAGGTATTTGAAAGTCCTGTCGAAGAGAGTACCGAGAATTACATTACAGGACGGTTCGGATAAATATGAGATCAGGGAAGAACAGAAGGTAGAACAGGAGGAATATGATGGTCAGGGATGAATATCATGAAGAACTTGCAGGGTTGGAACAAATGGTTTCAAGCCTTGGTGAGATGGCAGGTACGGCGATCAGGTGTTCGGTCGAGGCACTGCGGGATCACAATATTGAACAGGCAGAAATTGTGATAAAAGGCGACGAAACGATCGATGAGCTTTCTGCAGGGATCGAGACTACATGCATGCGACTTCTTGCGCTCCAGCAGCCGATGGCGCGGGATCTGCGGATGATCGGGGCTACGATCAAGATCAATCTCGATCTTGAGCGGATGAGCGACCTTGCAGTGGATATCGCAAAGATCGCTGTTGCAATGGGGGATGAAAAACATGTCAAACCCCTGGTCGATATTCCCAGAATGGCCAGCATATCATGCGAGATGGTGGAAGGGGGATTGCAGGCTTATACCGAATCAAATTCAGATCTGGCATATGCGACTGCAAAACGTGATGACGAGATCGATGCACTGTTTGACCAGGTCAGGCGGGAGTTGATCACGTTGATGGTCGAGTATCCGACAAGGATCACTAATGCATCGCACCTGACGTTTGTGGCACGTTACCTTGAGCGGATCGGGGATCATGCCAGCAATGTCTGCGAGAGTGTGGTGTATATGGTAACAGGTGAAAGAGTGAAGCTGAACTGAGGTGTTTTATGGTATGGAAAGGTTGTCCTGCAATTCAAAAATTCAGAGAAAATAAGGTAAAATATAGATTCAAATACAAAAAGAAGGATTGATATTATTGAATTCCGTGATTATTGGACAGCCTCTGGATACGAGAAAATCCTCCCTGCGGTCGAATTAACTCGGACTACATAATCTTACAGATTATATACAACGAGAAAATCCTTCCTGCGGTCGGATTAACCCGGACTACATAATTTTACAAATTATATACAACGAGAAAAGTGCAGATGACGGGATAATCAACGTTTATTGTTACACTCCCGAAGAAGTGGGCTGTGGATTCGGGGCTGGTACCCGGATCAATGGTTTCGATCTCAGACCTGGGGCGATCATACACCTGACCATCCACCTGAATGGGTGGTAATTGATAGGGATAATTATCTATCAGCCGCTTTTTTCCAACAAACTTATATATTTCACAGTCATCTATATGGTACATAAGTATTCTATATAGGTGGAATTAATATCACACCCGAAAAAAGAAAAATACAACTAACCGGCGGCTCCACGTTCATCGTGTCCTTACCTATCAAATGGGTGCGGGATATGGGTCTTTCTGCAGGCGATACTTTAACACTGGCCCCGCAGCCAGACCGGACACTCCTGGTATCACCAGAGCCGAAGATCGATGAGCAACTCTATAAAGCAACGATCGAACTCTTTCATGGTGATGATCCTGAGGACAACTTCAGGTTCCTCGTCGCGCACTACCTTGTCGGATACGATATTATAAAACTGGTCTCACATAAAGGATTCAGTGCATCTGACAGGAAATTTATCAAGGATGCCGCGCGCCAGAGATTGATCGGTCTTGAGGTCATAGAAGAATCCAGAAATGAACTTGTCCTGCAAAGTCTTCTTAACTACCGGGACCTGTCGCTCCATAAAGCGATGCAGAGCATGTCCGGGCTTGTGTCATCAATGCTGGAGGATGTCATGAACACCATGCGTGACCATGATCTTGAACTTGCACGGGACGTTATCCAGCGAGATAATGAAGTAGATCGTTTCTACCTATTGACAGTGCGGCAGCTCAAAGCAGCGATCGAGGATCCGCATCTTTCTGAGAAGATCGGGATCAAACGCCCAAGGGAATGCCTGGGATACAGGCTTGTCACAAAAAGTATGGAACGGGTTGGCGATCATGCCGAGCGGATGGCACAGAATATTATTAAAATGAAACACGGGATCGATGAGAACGATCCGATCTTTGATATGGGGCAACTTGTGCGCAGTGTTTTTACGGATGCTGTTAAGTCATTAGTAGAAAACGATGCTAAACAGGCGAACAAGGTCATTGCAAATGCGAAAAAAGCTGTATCTGCCGGTGCTTCTCTTGCTAAGAAAAACAGAAAGAGTGCTGATCTATGTGTGTCCGGTACCGAAATGAGGTCTATTCTTGAGAGTTTGCAGCGGATATCAGAGTACAGCGCAGATATAGCCGAAGTATCGATCAATATGGGCGTCAAGGAACTGAGGGATATCTGAGATAATCAGGTATATTAGATGATTCATTCTTTCGACAGCCTCATTTTATGGCGTCAATCCAGCGTCTGAAAATAACACCCATTTTCGCCATATGTCTCCACATAAAATGTCATAAATTCGCCATCATCTTACCTTTTTTTCATTTAGAATTGTATGTTTGGGTTTAGTGGCAGTGAAATGCACCGCCTGGCGGGTGTCCTGTGCATTTGGGCTTACGGTGTCAACGGCGCTGTGTAGAAAACGTTCGATTATTCCGGAGTATGGAAAATTATGCCATATAGTTTATGCCGTTTATCCTGCAGAGTCTTGAATGTAGCACTGGTTATCACTGATATGATTATAGTGTTATCACTGGAAAAAGATACATATCACTGATAAGTTTATATACATATCACCATATAGTGATAGGTACGCATGATGAATATAAAATCAGATGAATTTGATAAAATCCTGGATTACATAAAGGATAATCTGGATATTCCATCTTATTCCATAAACACTGATGTAAGTACATTATATGAGTATTATTCAATTGATCTTCCGCTCCGTTCGGATGTGGTACTGGAAGGAAATGGTACCATATATTTTATCGATATAAAATCAAAAGCTACAGTCGAGACAGTTGCAAGGATGAATCTATTTCGTGATATCTGGTCGCAGAATGGAAATGCAAAAAGTATTCGCTTAGTTATCGTTGCTAAATCATTCCCTGAGGGAGTAAAACGAATAATGGATCACGTGGATATTATTATGTTAAAACTTCCATGGTCATTTAAACCCGGCATTGGGAATCAATTTAACTCCCAAACCCATCGAGTCACATCAGACAAATCGTGGAAAATAGTATCTCGTTTGTTGAAGGAGAAAAACACTTCAATACGGCAATTATCACTTCTAGAAAAGGTGTCATATGGATGGGCACACAAAACAATACAGGCATTGATCCGGCAGAATATTGTGAAACAGGATTATAACTACGTAAGCATTTCAAATGTGGATAAACTACTGAATGGTGTTGCATGGGAACGTCCGTTTATGAGCCTTAAAAGTTATGAAATCCAAATTTCTTTTAGTGAATCCATGTATGCAGCAAGAGAAATCACAGAAGCTTTTGCGATGCAAGATAACATGCCTGTGGGATTTACCTCATATACGGCGGCAGCACTTTACACCGGTTATGGGATACGGAATGATGCAGTTTACCTATACTTAAAAGATGAACATATTGACTATTTCCGGGAATTATTTGAATCTCATCCACTTGAACCTCACTCGGGAAATAGCATAAAGGCAATAATCTACCGACCTGACAGGGACGTTTTTCAGGATACCCGGGAAAAAGAGGACATCAGGATAGTATCCGCCTCACAGACACTTCTGGATATAGCAGGAATGGGATATTCTGCAATGGACATTACAAAAGAAATGGTTTTGATGTATGACACAATATGACCAAATGAGTGGCATAGTTCGATTTTCCATAGAGGAATTGAATGTAATTGCTCAGTATTTACATGAAAAAGAAGATAACGGTAATCCGACAACTGTACTCATTGGTGGTTGGGCAGTTGATTCATATAACCCCTGGTTCGGATCGATCGATATCGACCTCATAACAAACAGTCGTACTCGAAAAAGCTTAATGTATCATCTGCGAAAATATCGTGGTTTCGAACCGTATAGGCTCCCAGGGCTGCCAACGAGTGTAAAAAAGGAAACTGAAGCAGGTCCGGTTATCATTGATTTTGCAAGTCGGAAAAAGCCTTTTCCTTTTGAAGGAGGGGATGATACAACGTTATATTTCAGTATTCTTGACGGAAAAACAGAAACAAGGCAAATTCGGGGAGGCATTGAAATGGCAGTGCCAAACCGGGCAGCATTGCTTGTTTTGAAATTGAAGGCTATATGGGATCGCCATTATCGAATTGTTCATGTAACAAGTAATAATATTGAATGGGAAACTGGGAAGCTTATAAAAGATCATGCGGATATTCTTGCATTAATTGATTCCAATTATGGTGGGAATCAGATTGAAATTTCCGTACTGGGTGAACTACTAGAAAAGTATCCATTTCTCGAAGAATCACTAATTTCAGTATATGATTCGGACGAAGGTATAGAAAAGTATGGCAGAATGTCACAAAATGATGCTAAAACCGTTATTGACCGGATGATATCCTTGATTCATTAAAACAAATTTAATGGTGATGAATCTATTATATACTGATATATTAAAACAATCCATTTACAAGAATAAAGGTCATGCATAACGAAAATATCGATGAATTTGAGCAAAAAACTCGTCGGTGATAACAATATCCATTGATAGAACACGGATTTCATGAATTATTCAGATAACACGGATCTCACATATCAAGCTGATCCGTGAAAATCCGTTAAATTAATGTCATCTGTGTTCGATTTAAATTATAGATCGAGATTTATCACGACATTTCAAAAACGAAATACATTGGACCAAAAACATTAACCGATGACCAATGGGTTATTCTTTTGGTTTAGAAGTGCTGCGCCCCGGCCAGGCGCGCCGGGATCGCCCCGATTGCAGTACACGTCTCAAGCGAGATACCCGCCGACGTAATATCAAGATGATACTTTGCCAGCGGGAACAGGTGTTTTGGCAACCCTTTCCTGCCAAGTCCGATGAGAATGAGGTGCGACCTTCCGTGCCGTATCTCGCCTGCAAGCACTTCCGGTGTGATCGCTGATTTTGATTCGGGTTTTGATGTTGTCACAACAACCGAACCGAACTGGGACTGGAAACCTTTCTTTGGCAGATCGAACACAAAAAACCTCCCGCCTTCGTGCAGGAGCCTGAGATACTTACCTGATTCCCCGATCGTTGTCTTTTCCATCACAAAATCCACAAGTTCGCTAGGCGTCATCTTAAATGGAAAATCAAATAGCGCAAGGTTAAATCCGAATGCATAACATATCGGCGCCGCCCTTGCAATTGCACGGTAGTGGGCATCCAGTATCTTGATCCTGTCATACGTATTTACGATTCCGATTGTTTGCATATCCTCAATTTCCCTGTTTATTTTTTAAGCTGCAGCCGCATTGCACTCTGACTGCACCCTTCAAGCATGTCACATCCGGCGCAGTCATCCCAGAGCTTCACTTTTTCGCTATCCTGCAATTTTCGAAACCCCATGTTTTCAAAAAAACGCGGTGCTGTTGTCCGAACATACAGCCACTCCCGTCCATCCGGCGCGTTTGCGGCAAAATACCCAACAAGCAGCGAGCCGATCCCGCGACTACGGTGGTTCGGATGCACTGCGATAGAGTGAAGTTCCGGATATTTATTCTCAACTATGGCTGCACAACCAAGCACCCTGCCATTCGATTCTGCGACTATGAAGTTCTTAATCCCAACCCCTTCCATGTTAAGAAAGTACGTGGACAGCAGTTTCCGGACAGGCTCAGTGTCGCTCTCCCCTGCTTTTCGTATGATCATCGCTTCAGTGTTCACAGGACCTCATCCATGCTCCCGCTTCGAAATCCCCCAAGGTCCAGTGTAACGTAATCAAAACCCAGTTGCTTAAGATGGGATACGATCCTCTCCCGCTCCTGTAAAACCTTACCAAACTCGGATGGCATGACCTCTACACGCGCTATGCTGTTCCTGTCACTGTGGTCGCGCACCCGAACCTGCGTAAATCCCATCGAAAAAAGATAGTCCTCTGCTGCACCGACACGTTTGAGTCCCTGTCTTGTTATCACCTGCCCGTATGGGAACCTCGTGGACAGGCATGCCATGGATGGCCTGTCTGCAACCGACAGGCCGATCTTGCGGGCAGTCCTGCGAACTTCATCTTTAGTCACCCCGAATTCCATAAATGGTGTAAATACCCGGCCGCCTGCTTCAGCAATAGCCCGCTTTCCAGGGCGATATCCCAGAATTTCCGATGCATTGGTGCCTTCGAGTACCACATTGAACCCGTCCTTATCGGCAATGCCAATAAGGGTGCGCAGAAGTCCTTTTTTACAATAATAACATCTCTCCCGCGTATTCCCGGCAAACCCGGGCTCTTCCAGTTCGTCAAAATGCACGACGCGATGCGGTATCCCGATCTCGCGGGCGGTGCATACTGCAACTTTTAGCTCATGTTCCGTAAAAGCTACCGACCTGGCCGTAACTGCCAGGGCGCGCTCGCCAAGCACTTCATATGCGAGTGCGGCAAGGGTTGCACTGTCCACGCCGCCGGAGAATGCTATGATCGCACTTTCTTTATTAGCGATCGCCTCTTTGACCTGTTCGATCTTATCCTGCATTTTGTATCATGGAGTATTATGGTGTTAGGGGTGTTATATTTTACTTGGACAATTTTGCGATTTTGCGAATATGGTTATATACTAAAATGATATTATCTGATAAAAAGGCGATTTGTACGATACAACGTACCAAAATCAGAAAAAGAGGCCAATTAACCATCCCAAGCAAAATGCGTAAAAATTGGAATATGAGGGAAGGTAGTGAAGTCATGATTGAAGCAAGAAATGATGAACTTATAATACGCCCTGTAATATCGGATCCTATAAAGGAAGGATTTGGTTTATTTACTATACTCCCATTTGACCCATAGGTCTCCACACTTGCCGTAATTCATCACATTCATTAATCTTCCTCCTCA
>DQIP01000201.1 GCA_020793565.1 Candidatus Methanovorans sp. | reverse complement strand
TAGGCGCGCATTCCACTGCTGCCAAACCCACAATTCTTATATCTGCAAATACGACATCGCCTGAAAATCGTTTTGTATTTCACCTTCGTGTTGCAGAAACATGCCGCGCTTTGCGCGTGTGGTCGCGCCGTTTTTCGCATCTGTTTGTTCCTTTTCATTTTGCGACATTATATGGTTGACTCGATACTAGGATTCGTGGTTTGGGAATGCGCCGCCTGCGTGCGAATATACTAGCCATACCCCCTCACAAACATAACATCCGTGTCAATCCGTGTGAATCTGTGTCTGAAACCAATCGCAACTGCGCCGCCCGTCATTCAACCAATCATCCCGCGCGCCTATTGGAATGCGCATAGAGGATACACTCCCTTTGTCTGGAACGACCCATCTGATGGGAGCAGGATCAACCTTTCAAGTCGTGGCTTGGGAATGCGGACGTTTGGCGAGGATATTTTAGAAGATTTTCTGCGGTCAATGGGTTGGAGCGGATGGTCAGGGGACATTCGGTGATTGAGGATGGGGATCGATGGTGGTTTAGAGGGAGGTTGTTGTCGATGTTCCCTGTGGCGGATCAGGGGGTGGATTGGATAACTCCATACGATGTTTTTCGAATACTTTCACCCCGCTTGACGCGGACTTATATAGGAACATGATCAATGCATTGTCCCCATTAAATAATAACAGAAGGCGAAAATAAATGCCAAAATTTATCCACGAAATTCGTGACCCTATTCATAATTTTATCCGTATTGATTCAAATGAACGGAAAGTACTTGATTCACGTCCTTTTCAGCGGCTTCGATATATCCATCAGCTAGGTCTGACCTACCTTGTGTATCCAGGAGCAACCCATCGGAGATTTGAGCATTCTTTGGGAGTTATGGAACTTGCCGGAAGAGTCTATGACATTATAACCAATCCTACAAATATCTTTCATGATAATGTGAGAGATGTCGTCCCTCTACAAGATAAATATGAACTTCAATACTGGAGGCGCGTTCTTCGCATGGCTGCTTTGTGTCATGACTTAGGACATTTGCCTTTTTCCCATGCGGTTGAAAAAGATCTACTTCCTGAAAATTGAGACCACGAGCGTATTACTTTAGAAATTGTTCTCTGCAATGAAATGATGCCAATTTGGGACGATATTAAAATAAAATCCGAACATGTGGCAAAACTTGCTGTCGGTCCGAAGGGATACAAAGAAACCAATTTCAGTGATTGGGAGGCAATTCTTTCCGAAATAATCACTGGTAATTCTTTTGGGGTGGATCGTATGGATTACTTGCTGCGTGATTCTCATCACGCCGGAGTAGCTTACGGAAAGTTTGATCATTACCGGCTGATTGATACTATACGCATACTACCAAAAGAAGAAGATGGTTCTATGGAACCTGTGCTGGGTATAGAAGAAGGTGGATTACACTCTGCTGAAGCTTTACTCTTAGCCAGGTATTTCATGTTTACACAGCTTTATTTACATCCTGTTCGGCGAATTTATGACATTCATCTAAAGGATTTTCTCAAGGAATGGATGGCAACATCATTACCGATTGTTATTGAAGATTACTTGAATTTGACTGATAATGAGATTTTAGTGAATTTGTTCAATGCAGCTAGAAATGAAAAACATAAAGGATATGATCCCGCAAAAAGAATTGTAAACCGGGAACATTTTAAATTATTGTACCGGCGCAACCCAAAGGATCTTGAAATCAATCCTGATGCGGCCAGAGCAATATTTGAAGATGCATGCGAAAAGTTTGGAGTTGAAAATCTACGGTTTGACAGTTATAAACAAAGTGGTAACGGGTATGAATTTCCAGTGCTGACTGAAGATAAACAAATATTCTCATCTCTTGAGTTATCTGAAACACTGAAGAACGTGCCTATTGTAGCAATGGATTATATTTTCATCAACCCGAAATATCGTAATGATGCCGAAAAATGGAAAAGGCAAAATACTGAAACGATTATTGAATTGAAGGAGGCAAAAAACCATGGAACGATTACAATCTAATGCTGTTTTATTATCTTTGATAGATAATTTGCAAGCAAAAGGGAGCTGGTGCGGTGAAACACATGTCCAGAAAGCAACTTACTTTATTCAGGAATTGTTTGGAGTTCCCCTTGTATTTGATTTTATTTTATATAAGCACGGTCCATTCTCATTCGATCTTAATGATGAACTTACGGCTATGCAAGCTGATCAACTCCTCAAGGTACAGTCTAAACCTCGCCCATACGGACCAAGTTTGGTTTCGACCGAGGGTGGCGAACGGATAAAAAAGCATTTTGCAAAAACACTCAATAAATATGATAAAACGGTGCAATTTGTGACGGATCGTTTTGGAAAAAGAGGCGTAGCTGAACTTGAGCGTTTATCTACAGCATTTTATGTGACACAAAGGGAAAATGTTGACGGCAGTGTTGAGTCACGCGCAAAACGTATCAATGAACTCAAACCTCACGTGAAGATTGAAGAAGCTCACGAAGCTGTACTGATGGTGGATGAGATCATTGAAGATGCACGTGGTGTGCAAATTACCTGATATCGTAATCCAACGCTCATTGACGCTAGTGTCATGTAAACCCTCTAATGTCGGATAAAGCCGAGATGATTTTATCCGAGCATCCTCTGTTGTGAATTGCCAATTAACTTTAGCATTTTTGTTGTTTTACCATTAGGACAAATGGCCACCACAGTAATTCCAATAACCGATAACCACATGCATGTTGACCCGAGAGGGCGTGGCCTGCTTGCCGTGAAATATATTCAGAACGCGGGCGGTACACACATCATCTTTATCCCGAAATCGACATGGGCGATCGGAGTCACGGTTTCAAACCCGGGTGATTACATTGCCGTGTTCGATGAAACTGTAGAACTCGCACGCCGGATCAATGAGATAGGAGTTGGTGCTTACCTTGTTCCTGGCGTGTATCCTGCTGAGATATCAAAACTTACTGAATACATGGAACTCGACCGCGCGGTCGAATTGGTGAAAAGCGGGCTGGAACTTGCAACAAGGTCTGTGAAAAAGGGCACGGCGGTTGGCATCAAGACCGGACGCCAGAATTTAGGGACTACAATTGTTTTTTCAAAGTTATGTTACATAATGCAAAAAAATAGGTGGGAAGGGAGGTAGAAAAGGAAGAGAGGGAGGTAGAAAAAATGCCCGAATCAGACTATCCCAAAACTAATTTCCATTGCACAAATTTACCATATCTTATCTCAATAAGGTAATTATTGATGTAAATTATGTATTTTTTACCCATCTCGGATTTAATATGTATGATTTGTACACATGCTTTGGCTTGTGGGACAACCTGTAACACCCAAAAATGATACTTCGGAAATGGTTTATGAGATTTATTTAACTGTTATATCCAATCTTGAAAATGAGGGTTATGTTAAGACTGTTTTGTGCGATGTGGATGATTTAGTGAGGGAATTACAAAATATGGAGGATGAAGAACTTCAGGAAGCAAAGCAATTGATAAGAAAGTTTTCACAACATCCTTTAGTTAGATATGATGTGAGATGACCTGGGATCCTTCTGGATTTTGTTGCACTTGTTGAGGATGAGTTTAATGACGTGACCGATGCGGATATCAGTAGGGGGCTGTCTAACTTTATTGACACAGATGCTGGAATGACGCCATAGTTCAGAGATACTGTATGATTCCGTAAGCTTAAATACCAAATCGTACAATGTAATATAAAATTTTGGGGCCAAATAATGATAACTAAAGAGCAAATATCGGACATACTTCAAAACTATGATACTGAAAACCTGACTATTGCGACGGTGTGTTCACACTCAAGCCTCCAGTTATTCGATGGGGCGCGTAAGGAGGGATTAAAAACGATCGGGATATGCTTAAAAAGCCCGCCGCGTTTTTATGATGCATTCCCAAAGGCAAAACCGGATGAATATATAATTGTTGATAGTTATCAGGACATTTCCAGCATAGTTGATGAACTCATTGCAAAAAACGCTATTATTATCCCCCATGGGTCGTTTGTGGAATACATGGGTACAGATGATTTCACAGAACTTGCGGTACCGACGTTCGGAAACAGGGCAGTACTTGAGTGGGAATCTGATCGGGATATGGAACGGCAATGGCTGGAAAGTGCCGGGATCCACATGCCAAAACAGATTCTTGATCCGAAAGATATCAAAAGTCCCGTGATGGTGAAATATCATGGTGCAAAGGGTGGACGAGGCTTTTTTGTAGCTAAGAATCATGAGGATTTCAAAGAGAACATAGACCCGAATGAAAAATACTCCATACAGGAGTTCATAGTGGGTACAAGATACTACCTTCATTTCTTCTATTCACCTATAAAAACAGAGGGTTACCAGTTAAGCGAAGGTACACTTGAGATGTTGAGCATGGACAGGCGCGTCGAATCCAATGCTGATGAGATATTCAGGCTCGGGTCTCCGCGTGAACTTGAAAGTGCAGGCATTCATCCGACATATGTTGTGACCGGTAATGTACCGCTCGTTGCAAGGGAATCCCTGTTGCCGCTTATTTTTTCACTTGGTGAACGGGTCGTTGAAGAGTCGCTTGGGCTTTTTGGCGGTATGATAGGGCCGTTCTGCCTCGAGACCGTATTTACTGATAAACTGGAGATCAAAGTATTTGAGATATCTGCGCGTATTGTGGCAGGCACTAATCTCTATCCTTCCGGCTCCCCGTATTCCGATCTTTTAGAGGAGAATCTCTCCACAGGTAGAAGGATCGCGCAGGAGATCAAACTCGCCGCATCGCTTGGGCAACTGGATAAGATTTTATCCTAAGGCCACCAATCTTATTATTGGATAAGATTGATGCAATTGCATCGGGCTGGCCCGGGGTGTGCCTATGGATGTGAACAGGGATATTGCAGAAAATGAGTACGACATAGTCATCATTGGTGCCGGACAGGCAGGTATGTTTGCCGCAAATGAACTGGCAGGTCATGACCTTACGATACTGGTGATTGATGCAGGCAGGGATATTGGCAGCCGGCACTGTCCAATGGATTCTGTAAACTTGTGCACGCACTGTGTGCCGTGCGACATCATGTGCGGGGTGGGAGGGGCAGGTACATTCTCAGACGGGACACTGAACCTGCGACCTGATATTGGAGGCGATCTTGCAGAACTGACAGGGGATAAGGATTCTGCATGGGATCTTGTTGAGTATGTGGATGAGATTTTCCTGCATTTTGGAGCACCACAGGAGGCATCTGCCCCAAAGGACAGTGATGTCGAGGAACTGAAACGCAGGGCAGCGTCCGTAGGGGCGCGATTTATTGAGATAAAACAGCGGCATATCGGTTCCGACAATGCGCCGACCGTGATTGCTAATTTCAAGCATGATCTGGATGGGAGGGGAATTGGGTTTTTACTTAATACCAGGGTGGATGACCTTGTTGTAGAAGATGGTACCTGCCTTGGTGTTGTGCTTGCGGATGGGCGCATTATCAGGTCAAGGTATACGATCCTTGCGCCTGGCAGGATCGGTAGTGAATGGGTCAATGAACTGGTGAACAGGCATTCCGTTGCAGCAAAGTACGGCGGGATCGATATTGGTGTACGGATAGAGGTGCCGGCAATAATTATGGACCCTGTGACAAATATCAACCGCGATCCCAAGTTCCACATCCAGACGCGCAGGTATGATGATTTCGTCAGGACGTTTTGTACGAATGAACACGGGTTTGTGGTGATGGAGGAGTATGATGGGTTCATTGCTACTAATGGTCATTCAATGCGAAGTACCGCATCGGAAAATACAAATTTCGCGTTCCTTGTGCACGTTGAACTGACACACCCGATCGAGAATACGACAAGATATGCAAGGTCTGTGGCAAAACTGGCAACAATGATCGGCGGAGGAAAACCGGTTCTCCAGAGAATGGGCGATCTCCGGCGCGGCAGGCGTTCGACAGGGAAACGCATTGCCCGAAATCCGGTCATAAATACGCTAAAAGATGTGACTCCTGGTGATATATCAATGGCAATGCCACACCGTATTGTAATGGATATCATAGAAGGGCTTGAAACACTAAACCAGATCATTCCCGGTGTTGCATCGGATTCCACTCTGTTGTACGCACCGGAGATCAAGTTCTATGCAATGCAGTTCCAGGTTGACCGCAATATGGAGACAAGCGTGAAGAACCTGTTCGCAGCGGGGGACGGCACCGGGCTTTCAAGGGATATCATTAATGCAGCGGCTACGGGCGTGCTGGCTGCGCGCGGGATCTTGGGGATAATGTAATTTGTGATTTGGTATTACAGGTTCATATACTCCGGAAATATGGGGGAATGGAACAAAAGGGGGGATGGAACAAAAGTGGGTATTGATCCAATCTAAAGCAACAAAAAAACGAATGGAGAAGACATTTGACATCAACATTGAGACGAAACTGGATGCTGCAAAGAAGCCCCTCAATAAATTGAAACGAGTTGAGTATGCATGTGAAAAGGATGCAAATATAGCTGCAAAAAAGTGGATTGATAAACATCAAAGTTACCAATTTGAACAACTGTCAATTGAGTCAAAGTCACACAGGTTAGGGGGTGAAAAGGGAAGACCAAAGAAAGGGGAAGAACTTGAAACTTGTTATTTGATCAAGGCAAATATCAAAGCTGATAAACAGGTATTAGCACAAGAACGTAAAAAACTTGGAAGATTTGTTCTGGCTACAAATGATCTTGATCTTACAGTTGATGAAATATTGTCGTATTATAAAAGTCAGGGTAATGTCGAGCGAGATTTCATGGCAAAGACGTGCTTCACCAAAAAGTCCCCTTGCCAATCTTGGTATCACGGGGACGAAATAACAAAGGGAAAACCTGATTAGTTGAACAGGCAATAACCATTGTGAACATGTCCATCGAAATAACTCCCATCATCAATGAACCCGCGCTTGTTGTCTCAAGCACCACAAAAACACTGGTCATTGCAGACATCCATCTTGGTAGTGAGTGGGACCTGTACAAAAGCGGCTTTTCCATACCGAGCCGTATGGATCAGCATATCAGGCGCATCCACAAATACATAGAGCAGACCACACCCGATAGGATAATACTGCTCGGTGACATAAAGCACAATATTCCCAGGATATCATGGCAGGAGAGGGATGAGATCCCCTGTTTTTTGGAATCTATCGCACAACATGCACCAATTGACATATTTCCCGGAAACCATGATGGGAATATCGACTTTTTACTACCCGGAGGAGTGGATATCACCCTGCATTCCCCAAGAGGTGCGGTTCTGGATGGAGTCGGATACTTCCATGGGCACACATGGCCCGACCCACAACTTTTGGGTGCAAAGTACATCATTACGGCACACAATCATCCTATCATACGTTTTACGGATTCCCTTGGTTACGCAACAGTTGAGCCTGTGTGGATCCGGACAGGACTTAAGTGCGATGTGTTTGCACAACATTTTCGCAGCATTGATTTTTCCAGGGCAGGCATGTGGGGCGATCCTAAAATATTCATCATGCCCGCATTCAATGAACTATGCGGCGGAGTGGCTTTCAACGAATCACTGCATGACGATCTTCTCGGACCTGTATTCTCATCGGAAGGATTCGATCTTGACAATGCAAAAGCATACCTTCTGGATGGGACAAATCTCGGTATACTGAAAAACCTGCGCAGGATGGAGGAGTCAAAACAAAGAGTGTCACGAAAAAGGGGTAAGGGGAAAGAAAGGAAGAGAGTAAAAAAAGGAAACGAGCGCGTGGTAAAAGAATGACGTTCGATAACATTTTCGATTCATTTCACCCCGGTATCCGGGAAGGTCTCCGTAAACGCGGATTTACTGCACCCACAGAGCCGCAGGAAAAGGCGTTCCCACATATCCTGAACCGGGAACACACACTGCTGATCGCACCTACCGGTTCAGGCAAGACCGAATCCGCAGTTCTTCCGATCTTCAACAGCATACTCTCAAAAAGCGATGGGGAGCGAAATGGCATATCTGTACTGTACATCACACCCCTGCGCGCCTTAAACCGTGACATGTTGTCACGCATTGAATTGTGGGGTCGGGAACTCGGAATGGAAGTAAAGGTGCGACACGGGGATACGTCACAGTACGAGCGCCAGAAGCAATCGAAAAACCCGCCTGATGTGCTTATCACCACACCTGAAACACTCCAGGCAATGTTCACAGGTTCACGATTGCGCAAGAACCTTGAAAGCGTGACCCATGTGGTGGTGGACGAGATACACGAACTTGCATCATCAAAACGAGGCACACAACTGGCGGTGGGACTTGAGAGGCTTGTGGAACTTTCCGGGGAATTCCAGAGGATAGGGCTGTCAGCCACAGTGGGTAATCCTGATGTTGTCGCAGGTTTCCTTGCAGGTTCAAGACGCGATGTGACGATCGTTGAAGTATCCATGTTAAAACTTCTGGAATTCAATGTGGTAAGCCCACAGGTCACGCAGGAAGATACGGATATTTCAAAAAAGATCGGATACGATGTCGAGTTTGCATCCCATCTGCGATGTATACGCAAGATCGTTGAAACACACAGGTCAACCCTCATTTTCGTAAACACCCGCCAGAGCGCAGAGGCGCTTGCATCAGGGTTTAAACTGCTCGGCGTACCCATCGGAGTACACCACGGCTCATTATCTGTGGAATCACGCATTGAGGCCGAGGAATCATTCAAAAGCGGTGACCTGGAAGGACTTATCTGCACATCGTCCATGGAACTTGGGATCGATATAGGGAATGTTGACCATGTGGTCCAGTACGGCTCGCCAAGGCAGGTCTCGCGCCTGCTTCAACGTGTCGGGCGTGCGGGACACAGGATACATGAGATATCAAGAGGCACTATTCTCACGGTCGGTTCTGATGATAATGCTGAAAGCATGGCAATTACAAAAGCGGCACTTGAAGGAAAGGTGGAAGACATATTCCCGCACACCAATTCCCTTGATGTGGTCGCAAACCAGATATCTGGAATGGTGCTTGACTTTGGCGATGTCCCTGTTGGGAAGATACATTCGATACTGGCAAGGGCATACCCTTTCAAGGACCTGGGGATCGAGGAACTGTGGCGTGTGGTCAACCAGGTTATAGATAACAGGATGGTTTGGCACGAGGATGGGTCAAAATCGATAAGCCGACGACGAAATAGCTGGCAATACTATTACAACAATCTCTCCATGATACCGGATGAGAAGAAATACGAGATATACGATATTGTAACCGGAAAGACTGTTGGCGTGCTGGATGAGGCGTTCGTGGTCAATTTTGTTTCACCCGGTGCCGTGTTCATCACCAAAGGTGATATGTGGCGGGTCATTGAGATGAACACTGACCGGGACCGGATAAAGGTGGAGCCTGTAAAGGGTATGGGTGAGATACCAAGCTGGGTCGGGGAAGAGATACCTGTGCCGTATGAAGTGGCGCAGGAGGTTGGTTCCATCAGGAACAAGGTCGCAGGTTTTATTTGCGACGGGCTAGGGGATGTGGAAATTGCACAACGCCTCCGTGAAGTGTATCCTATTGATAAGAGAACGGTTTTGAATGTAATTGAACTCATACGCGACCATGTGTCGGCAGGGTATCCGCTTCCTGACGACCGTACCATTGTTATAGAAGATGACGGTGAGGCTGTGATCATCAATGCATGTTTCGGGCACAATACCAATGAGACCATCGGAAAAGTGATATCATCGCTGCTTGGTGCACGTTTTGGCAGCAGTGTCGCGCAGGAAGTTGATCCATACCGAATACGGCTGCAACTTCCAAGAAGGATTCGACCGCAACTTGTTCAGGAACTTATGCTTGAGGTACAACCTGATCACATTGAACCCATCATTAGAATGACGCTCAAGAACACGTCCCTGATGAAGTGGAAAATGGTTCATGTGGCAAGAAAGTTCGGGGCGCTCAGTCGTGATATTGATCATGACCGTATCAGCATGAAAAAACTGCTTGAAATATATAAGGATACATCGATGTACGACGAAGTTATGCGGGAGATATTTCACAACAACCTGGATATTGGGAAAACGCGAAATGTGCTGCTCGGGATCATGTCAGGGGAGATCGCAGTTAAGATGTGTCAGGTTTCCACTCCGATCGGGTCAGCAGGTTTTGCTATGAGCCGCGACCTGGTGGCACCGGAAAAAGCTGACCGCTCGATCGTGTTGGCACTAAAAGAAAGGATCATGGATGACCGAATTATACTTTTTTGTGTGAATTGCAAGAAATGGATATCCCGGCGGAAAGTGAAGAGTGTGCCTGATGTGCCGCTTTGCCCCATATGTGGGTCCAGGACCATAGCCGCTTTGAAGCCGTGGGAGGAGGACGAGATCAAGCTTGTACGAAAACAGGATAAGGTCACGTCGAAGGAGGATATCAGGCGCATCAGGAGAGTGCATCGAAATGCCAATATCGTACTCTCACAAGGCAAGAAGGCAGTTATTGCCCTTGCAAGTCGTGGGGTTGGACCGGATACCGCATCGCGTGTAATACAGAAGATGAGAGTGGATGAGGAGGCGTTCTACAGGGATATTATGGCTGCTGAGCGGAATTATGCTAAGAATAAGAGGTTTTGGGATTAGTGCGGAGCTATAAGCGATATCTCAATTGAATACCTATCCGGCATAATCTCCCCAGCCAACCGGAGCCGGGCGTCAATCAGCATTTTTGGTACCCTCACATCTGTTTTTTGAAAATACCAATCATTTCAACCCTCCGGGCATATGTGTTTTTCCGACCTCAATTCATATCGCTGCAATCCTTCCGGCATCCGTGATAGTATACCCATCCTCGCCCATGATGTATCCCATTGCCTTGAGCTCCCGCAGGTGATTGTAAGCCATGCCTCTGGATATGAGGACACTTTTTCCAATCTCATCTACAGATGTCATGCCGGATTGGATGTTCTCAAGTATTCTCTTTTTTGTATTGGAGATGTTGAATCCAAGTATTGGGAAATCAATGATGGTGTTGTCTTCTTCGGTCACATAGGCGATACGATCTACCATGTCGCTTCTGGCATAGGCACCAAACAGCGCTCCGAATGCCTGCGGTTTCCGTCCGCCTGATACATTGATCATGACCCTGTTTCCACCTGCATGTTCTTCTTCAATGAGACCAACAACATCTCGCGCTACACAAACCGGGTCGTAGAGTGACGTGATTTTCATTTCCACTTTAAGTACTTTACCGAATGTCAGTTCCAGTGTATCTTCAGATTGGCGTTTCTTTTCATCCACATCCTCCTCTGTAAGCAGAATGATCTTTGATGGGGAGAGTCGGGTTATACAAACGATTACCGGCTCAAGAGCATATACTGTAGAGATCAGTGTTATATCAGACATAAATATTGTAATTGGGCGTATTATTTATATGCTTTTCCATAATATGTATGTGAAATTAATGATGAATCCTTAATTGATACATAGGTTATATGTGATTCAATTGTTATCATGTATTATTAAAGAATATGGTTTATTTAATGAATATTAAATATAAACTATTTGAGTGGGTGACTATGGGATATAAATGTAGTAAAATCGAAAACTGCAAAAATATAGGATAAAAATCAGTTAAATAAACACGCTATAACTCAAACACCATTCCATCATACCCAAGTGGCATGGTCTTTGATGCCACATCATGCGGCTCGAAATAGTGGCTTAAATGTGTCAACACGACCTCTTTTGCCCCGATCTCTCCTGCTAGTTCCATTGCTTCTTGTGCATTCATGTGCTTTTTCACATTCATCGTAGGAGGCACTATCCCATCTGCTATCAACAGGTCAGGATGCCGGATCAATTCCATACTTTTTGAAGGAATGGTCCTGATTGCATCCCCGGTTATCACTACCTTTTTATCACCCTCGTAAACAATGACCCCAACAGCGTTTTTCACAGGAGGGTGCTTCACTTCGAACAGCGTGAACGTAAGTCCGGCCAGTACGAACGGCTCATACATCAAAACATTGTGCCTGATCGGTTTTAAGAAATATAGATAATCGAGAATATAGTCAAGTGTTTCCTCTATCCCGTACACATCGACATTATACTGTATCCTGTGGAATTCCCCGAATCCGGCATAATGGTCATAGTGCCCGTGTGTCCATATTACCGCATCAACGTGATCGATGCCATTCTCGATCATCTGCCACTTGAGGTCCGGACCTGTGTCAATAAGCACCTGCCCCGTGTCAGACTGGATAAGAATTGAAAAACGCAGCCTCCGGCTTCTTCCGCCATTATTGGCATCCATGCATGTAGGGCAATCACAGCCTATGACAGGCGTGCCTGTCGCATCACCCGTACCAAGCAGTGTAACTTTCATGAAAACCTCATACACACATCACGATTATTCTGAACTGACACTTATATAAAATATTCATCCGTACGTATTTCTGCACGCTCGTTGAAACTATTTACAGCATTTAACATGTCATCTTGGGTCAAGGACATTCTTTCCTTAACCAGCGCGCTTAAGACCGCCTCACGTACAACCATACGGAGATCGGACCCCGCATACCCTTCAGTAACAGATGCTATCTCTTTCGTGTCAATTGTGCCGTCAATATCCCTTAACACGATATCCAGTATCTTTTCCCTCATTCCAGTATCAGGCAGCGGGAAACTCATAATCTCATCAAACCGCCTCCATGCCGCACTATCCAGCATTTTCGGGTGGTTTGTTGCAGCGATAAGCAATACACCATCATTTGTTAAACTGATCTCATCAATTGCCTTGAGCAATGTGTTCACCGCACGCTTTAGTGCCGCATGTTCATCTGATGCCCTGGTCTTTGCAACAAAATCGAACTCGTCAATGAACAGGATACACGGACTAAGTCTTTTGGCAAGATTGAATACACGGTCGATGTTCTTGGCAGTCTCACCAAGATACTGGTCTGTTATCATTGAAAGTTTAACCTCAACAAAAGGTATTGAGAGACGCTCGGACAGTGCACTGGCAACAGATGTCTTACCTGTGCCAGGAGGTCCTACAAAAAGCAGTTTTCCAACGTCATAAAGACCGATCCGCTTGAGGTATTCCCTGTACTTTATGGCCTTTACGATCTTTTCGACATCATCTGCCTGGTCTTTTGTCAGAATAAGGTCGGCAAGAGGCTGCCGCACATCTTCCGGAGCCATGAGATGTACCAGTTTAAGCATATCATCCCCACCCTCCTCTTCTGCGACTTCCTTTTTCAGGGATTCGATCCATTCCCTGTCAACTTCCTTTGGCCTGGATCTTGCACGGGCCTCCTTATAATCGGCAGTAGATGATTTTTTCTTTTCATAATAGAATGCAAGTGTGGGATTGTTCGCAACCCTTTCTTCTGCATCCTCTTGCTTTTCAAACCATTCTGCACCAACACCAAAAGAAGTGAGTTTTACCTTAAAGTCGAGATCATCAATATCGATGAAAGGAAGCGATCTCACAACGTTCTTTATATCTTGGACATCGTAGAGGGATACGACATCGGATATGGAAACTTTGATCGGTTTTGGGACGGATTTGTGTTCAGCGCTCCAATAATTCTTACGTATATTTTTGGGGAGATCGTTGACATCCATCTCAGGATATTTGTTGTATACCTGTGCGGTCAATAATAATTCTACAATATCAAGTGCTGCATTGGACATGTTTTTACCGGATTCAATATAATTTTTGTTTATTATTAATAGATAGCGAAGTGTCATTCGTTTGACCTGATAAATAGGATGTATTATGTGATATATCTTGTGCACAAGCAAAAATGTAAATACTGTGAAAACCACCGCAGGCAGCCAGCAATTCCAGTTATGACTTTAAACATGTGCAAGATAAGGCTTGTTTTTTTCACATGACAGTTTCAGGGTGGTTGTTGATATGTTCGTAACCTGTGCTCACAACCATCGTGCGAAACAATGAAAATACAAAAAGATAATGGGCCCGCGGAGATTCGAACTCCGGACCTCCGCCGTGTGAAGGCGACGTCATAACCAGCTAGACCACAAGCCCATATTTCAATATTCAGCTCTAAAAACACATATTGACCAGTAAAGTACAGTACAATAGGATTAATTGCCTATAAGCATATCGCAAGGCGGTATGAAAACTTTTTTTGACATGTAAATCGAAAGTATAATGTGATGGCATTCGTTGCTGATGATACCGTATATATCTTACATGCACACTGCTATTATACGATACAATATTTCATCACAATTTGGCTGCTAAATAGGCCACTACAAAATAACGCGCGAACTTGCCCACAAAAACGTAAATTGAAAATGTTTTGAATGGTAGTTTAAGCAGCCCACCCGCAGCAGTTATTACATCACCTATGCCTGGTACCCACGTAAACAACAAGGTATAGACACCGTATTTTTCAAACAATTTGTCAGTCTTTGTAATTTGGTCTTGTGATATGGACAGGTATTTGTCAATAATTCCTGTGCGCCCTTTTAGTCCTATGTAGTAGGTCGTACATGCACCAAGATAGTTACCCACGGTTGCGATCATTACAACTGTGAACAGGTCAAAACCGGAATACACGAGCAATGCAGTTACTCCCTCTGAACCGAACGGCAACACTGTGGATGCCAGAAAACTGGTTATAAAAAGGCTAATATATCCATAATCTGATATCAGTGCATAAATTAATTCGAACATGTGTTCCAATCAATCGATTCGAACATATATATATGTTCATTTTCGACATCATGGGATGCCCTGTATGCGTGAGCTGGCAATCAAGTGTGGGCATGTGATCCAATCAACAGGTACAAGCGGGTTGAAGAGTGCGAAAAATGGGATCGGTAGACTGATGGCCTTATCTATCATTGGGTTCGGATCCTTTATTTAAAATGATTTCATGTGTGGTACACCCTTATTAAATATAAACAGTACGGCTTTCGTTGGTGCTCGATAACGTATAAACCGATACATTTATTAACACGTAACACTTTCGTACGTATTAGTAACACAAAAGGGAGGTGTTAAAATAAACCTAATGCCAGTACAAAAGGATATCATTTCAACAGTAGTTCGTATTTATGGAACAAATGGTAATGCTTTGAAAAGTAGTGAACTCGCTAAAGTATTGGAACGGTCAGAAGGCACAATTCGCAACCAAATGCAAAATATAAGGGCACTGGGCTTGGTTGAAAGCCGTACCGGACCGTATGGAGGTTACATTCCGACCAGTCTTGCTTATGAGGTTCTCAACTTTGACAAATCGAAAATGAACATTCCAGTGTACAAAAACGAAGAAAAGACCGGAATTTTGTTGAATCAACTAACAATAACTTCTTCAAATATGGCCAAATTGCACATACTTGGAGATACGCACAATTTTGAGATTGGTGATGAGATAAAGATCGCCTCTGAAAACTTGATATTCTGCGGAAGAATGATTGGTTGTGACAGTTCAAACAATACACTACTAACATCAATTGATGTTGCGTACATGGCATCGACAAATTGAAACCTACATTTTATGAAAAGAAATTATCAGATAATAAAAACGAAAAATGGACAGGTTTTCAGACCTGTCCACCTTCCTCCCCCTATTCTTAGTACGTGTACTCTACCGTGTATGATATCGTCTTTGTCCCATCAGCAGGAACTGATATCCCATATTCGATAGTTCGTGAGTCTTTTTCCGTATATGTGTCAGATGTTGTAATGACATCCCAATCACCATAAACATGTTCTACAACAACAATGTCTACTTTCTGGGACTTATGGTTTTTGACCGTGATCTCATTACTCACCCTGTAAACACCATCACCAATTCTCTTATAATCGGTCTGCTTTTTCTCACCTGTGATATCAAATGCATATCCAACAAAGACACGAATATCCTCATCCTTTGCGGTGTGGTCCACCTCATCCTCACCAAGGAACTGAAGTTGCCCGGAAGAGTCTGCCTTATATACTCTCACAACGCCCTTTGGAAGCGGCATTCCAAGCCCCATCTCTTCTGAATTTATCATCTCCAGAACCACACGGACCTTACTATCCTGTGTGCCATCGAATATAAATTCCTTGTTTACGGGCACATCACCGGCGCTGAGCAGTGATATTTGCTTGATCTCATTGTTCTTCAAAGTCGTAGTCCGATCCAGGGTATAGAGGTGGTACTCAAACAGGCTTTCTTCGACAAAACTCTGCGGCGAAGGCTTGGTAGCGCTATCCACATTATACATAAAGCCTGCAAATTGAACCGGCTTTTCGTACACAAGGTGTACGTCCCCTGCCACAAGTTTGAGTTTTGCATTATTGAAGGACGTGCCTGCCTGATTATCAATAGACACCCATGCATTTATATCAGCTTTTGTATCATCTGCATTTGTTTTTACAATGTAGTTCGCTTTCCATGACATGCCGCCTGTAAGATATGACGTTAGCACGTCACGACTGCCTGAGGTCGGTGAATATACCTGCCATACAAGTGTCGGTTTAGTCAATAATCCCGCTGCATTGGGGTACTCGATTTTTGAGATATCGGTAAACGATACTACACCAACGCCTGTTTTCAAAACAACCCCGTTGCCGTGGCTCAAAAGTGTTCCGGTGTATGTTGTACCATCACTGTCTGTTACCGATATTTGCTTATCAAGATACTTATCGAGCAGCTTACCGCTGCTCACAAGATCGTATTGGTAATTCTGCTCGGTAACGAAAGTGTCGGGATATTTCATATCCTTGAACATGACAGAAGTAGGATCGATGCGGGATGCGACATCCACATACTTGATGCTGTTGTATCCTGCATCAAGATCCATATTCCTCTTCTCCTTTATGAGGGCAATATCCTGGTTATACACCGTGACCTCGGTGTCTTCAGACATTCCCTCTGCTGTTGCGATCATGAAAAATGCACTGTACTGATCTAATCCTGTGATTATACTCGAATGACTCATCACATTTTTTCCATTTGTTTCCGCATCCTGCTGATCCGGTGAGATTGCAATTGCAAGAACAACGATCATCAGCATGGCGGCTACATAAATTTTATTTGATGCCATATCTGAAGATTGGATTTTGTGTTATAAGTAGATACCTTAAGGTTCAAATTTAGTTGAAGTTAACTTGAAAATTGTTATTGGTGTCAAAGGAGGTGTTAAATCCACGTAAATAAGCAACATAAAACGTATCCATTGGTGTTCGGTTAAGGAGTATTATTGCCTTGCTGCTAATGTTTTTAGATAAAAGCAACCCGGCACACATTTGCAATTAAAGTGTGAAGTTGACATCTGTTGTTGGTTTTATCATCCCGATATTTTTGAATTAGTTCGATATATGTGTGCTATTTATCACGATTCATCTCTTAAACGAACACCAATGAAAACGTATCCGCTTCAAATCTAAAGGTAATACTCCCATTTGACCTATAGGTTAACCTACCTTGTCACCAAAACAGCATCGGTGATAACAATGTCCCTGGAAATCTCGAAAGAATATCTATCAACCT
>DQIP01000202.1 GCA_020793565.1 Candidatus Methanovorans sp. | reverse complement strand
CGTTTTCTCGTTGTATATAATCTATAGGATTATGTAGTCCGAGTTAATCCGACCGTAGGATGGATTTTCTCGGCATTTCAACTTATAATTTACATCTAGAATCACGCAACATAGCGTTTTTACACACCAATGTTATTGGAAATGTCCAGTTTTATTCGACCGAGATATATTTTTAATAATGTTTAGAATGCACCGCCTGCGCGTGGTCTGAACACAGGCAGCGAGACAAGCGCAGGGGTTGAACTAAAAAACGAGCACGAAAACCGCGCCCTACCTGCCTCATTTTGGTCCACTGAGCCCACCGCCGCCGACGAAGTGCACCCTCAATTATGGCAGATTAAAAGACAGGTTAACCCATAATTTAACCCCGGGCGCGCGGGACCAAAGACCAACACTCTTCAGTCCGAAACTCCTATTCTTCACACCCATTCTCCCAAGAACACACGAAAACCAGACTCTTTTAGCCTCAACACCCCTTCGCCTTCGAGTACCTCAAATTCATTACTCATACTCGCACTGATATGTTTCCCGAGCGAGCACATCCCAAGCCTTTCCCCAAGCAGTTCCTTTGCGTCAGCATATTTTCGCGGGATCTCAACAACGTATCTTCCATTTTCGATATACATTGAGAACACATCACCTGCCTTTTCATATTTGGATTTGAACATCCCGGCATGGGTGCGCACCCAGACCGGAGGTCCGATGTGCTTTTTAATATCGGGTAGTGTCGATGTCATCAGTTCAAGCAGCACGACCGCATCGTCACCAGCCCATGAACCGGTCTTCATCACTGTGAAAGCATAATCCTCAAGCAATGCTGCCGTTGCCTGTTCCATTTTGTACAATTGTGGGTACAATACATCATCGACAACGTCAGGTGTCTTGAACACCACAGCCAAGATCGCACTTTTTCGACTGTTGAGCCTTTCGGTAAATTCGGGGTCTGTAAGTTCCAACCCTGGTAGTGGGAAGAACATACCGTTTGTCGGTTTTTCGAAAAAGCTGCGCGAGACGTCAATGAACCTGCTAAAATTATCAAGTGAAAGTGCAGCCGCAACATTTCGTTTCGGGTCTGTCGGGTCCACAACAACAAGAGGGTCTTTATGTTTCAATGAACCGTGTCCCATTATATCGATAACAAATCCAGGTTTCCAGTCACATGCGCCGTCAAGCACCTTTTCAAAAGAACCAAAATGTATGACCATAAGTTCTGTAAGATAACCGGAAAAGCCCTGTGTCCTTAGTTCAGAACCATACACTCCCCCTCCTCGCATAAATTGTTTGAGAAGAAGTACATCGTCCTCAAGCCCGCTGATATTTTGCTTTATGAACTCGTTGTGAAATGGTGTGCGGTCAACTGCAGACTTAATACTATCCGGTGACTGTACCCGAAAACATGGTACAAGGTCAACATCGAAATCCCTGTATCTCATATTGATATATGGATGTTCAGCATAACGTTCTTCCGACCTGTCAGCATCCCTTGCGATCTCCCTTGCGATCGAGAGTCCATGTTCTTCAAGTTCTTCCCGGCTCGTTTTTTCCGGAAATGTTATGAAGATATCAAGGTCATGGGTGCCGGATATCCATGTACCTCTTGCAGCTGAACCTACCAGCTGTGCTGATACATCCGGTATACTTTGCCTTAATGCTATCGAATTGACCATCTTCATCAGTTCATCTGCAACACTTGAGAGGAGCACACGCTCATCTTCTGTTGGTTTGATCTGTTTTAGAACAGTAGTTCTTAAGGATCGTGTATCATTTGTATTCATTTGTTGTAACCATTGTTAGATTCGATTATCTAATAAATTATCGTATATGCAGGTGTATCTTCTTTAAATTATATTTTATGGAAATGTCTTTCATGCAGCCCATAAAAAAATCATCTCTGGATTTCCATCATTTAGCCATATTTATTAAATAGGTGTATGATGATAATAGGTCGTTCAGTTCTTATAATAATATTGATGAAAACACAAACCCAGGTGACAAAATGTACGCAGACAGAATTAACTCGTTACCCCCTTATTTGTTCGCAACCATAGACGCGGCAAAAACAAAAATAGTTGCAAAAGGTGTTGACGTGATCGACCTTGGTGTAGGCGATCCAGACCAGCCGACTCCTGTACATGTCGTAGAATCAATGTGTGACGCCGTGCGCGATCCAAAAACGCACAGTTACCCATCATATACAGGCATGTTCGAATTCCGCGAAGCAGCAGCAAACTGGTGCAAAACCAGCAAGGGCATTGACATTGATCCCGCATCCGAAACCCTGACCATGATCGGCTCAAAGGAAGGTGTTGCACACATCCCGCTTGCGTTCATTAATCCGGGAGATGTGGCATTGATACCTGATCCGGCATATCCGGTCTACAAGATCGGGACACAGTTCGCAGGTGGAGTTCCCCATATCATGCCGCTTCTTGAGGAGAATAACTTCCTGCCTGACCTTGATGCCATACCAGGAGATGTTGCTGCAAAAGCAAAACTCATGTTCTTAAACTATCCCAACAACCCTACATCTGCAACAGCAGGTCTCAAGTTCTTTGAAGAGGTTGTGGATTTTGCACGTGAGAACGATGTTGTGGTAGTCCACGACAATGCATATTGTGAGATGGTGTTTGATGGATACAAGGCTCCAAGTTTCCTGAATGTAGACGGCGCAATGGATGTTGGCATTGAATTATATTCGCTTTCAAAAACATATAACATGACTGGATGGCGTCTTGCTTTCGCTGTGGGTAACAGGGACATAATAAGCGGTGCAGGTAAAGTGAAATCCAACATCGATTCAGGTGCATTTGATGCCATACAGATAGCAGGGATCACTGCACTCTCATCTTCACAGCAGTGTGTTGCTGATATTAACACCATATACGCCGGGCGGCGCGATGCTCTCCTAAAGGGACTAAACGCAATCGGTCTTGATGTTAAACCTCCAAAAGCAACATTCTACATATGGGCGCCTGTGCCTGCCGGATACGACTCGATGGGATTCTCAAAATTCCTGCTCGAAGATGTAGGAATTGTTGCAACACCGGGTGTAGGATTTGGAGATTACGGTGAAGGCTACATACGATTTGCACTTACACAATCTGTTGGGCGTATCAACGAGGCTGTTGAAAGAATGGAAAAACTGAAGATCTGATAGGGTCTTCAAATACAGTTTTTGATTTTGTATAGTTGGTTGGATAAAATATCGATGCACAGTCCATAATTACCAGACCCTGCGCAGGCAGTGTACCTATAATCAGCACGGAACGCATTACATAATGGATCGGATGAACAGGATGCAACACACCAACATCCAAATCCTGTCCATCCCGTAAATCCTGTCTGGAATTGTTGAAACAATCGTATGCATGTGGTATGTTTTCCAATATGTATGCATCCTTCGTTTTGCTCTTTAAATACTTGAGAATTGGTGAAAATGGGGGCGTGACCCTTATTTTTCCAGATACGGATTCGGACTTGTAATGGAATTGAATCAGGTTTTCTCACCCCGCTGCCTGTGTTCAAACAGCACTCAAGCGGCGTATTCAAAGACCACTGCTTACAAAAATATCACCAAATATCCATGAGATCATTCATTTTCTCGTTGTATATAATATATATCTGAGACTGTCGGAAAAGTCCATATTTAGAGGACATTCAACTTATTGAATAAATTAATCACAGCGCAGCATGGTGTTTTACTTGCTGATATTAATTAAACTGTTTTAATTTTATCCCTTTTCCGACAGTCTCTATCTCCTATATAAAATGTGAAAAGATAAGAAAATCATCGGTGATGGTGAAATGCGGCGCCTACTGAGGATTGTCCCGGCATCAAAACTGCCTAAACGTACTATTACCGTACTATTTAGTAATCGGTGCAACTATATTATGGGATAGTGCCAATCGACATCACAGCGGCTGGACAAAAATAAACTATCAAAACGTTAATTTACAGTAATACCAATATACCCACCAATGGAAAATATAATATCAATCAAAGGTCTATCAAAAGCCTTTGGAAATCTTCATGTTTTAAAAAACATAGGCTTCGATGTCAAAAAAGGAGATTTCATAACAATATTTGGTCCCAATGGCGCAGGCAAGACCACGCTCATGAAGATCATGTCAACTCTTGTCGAGCCATCCGGTGGTTCAATCACTATTGATGGATTTAACATTAAAGATGACCCCTTGGAGATCAGAAAACGCATCGGTTCGATCTCACATGAGACATATCTTTACAGTGAATTGACAGCCTGGGAAAACCTTCGTTTTTTCGGGCGCATGTATAATATGGATAAAAGCCGCCTCAATGCACGGGTTGATGAACTCCTTGAACAGGTCGGACTTGGGTATCGCTCAAACGACCGCGTCGGAACATTCTCGCGTGGCATGAAGCAGCGACTTTCTATTGCCAGGGCATTGATACATAAACCCCCTATCCTGTTCCTTGATGAACCTTATACAGGACTTGACCAGCACGCTGCATCTACTTTTGAACACGTACTGCGTGGACTGGATGCACAGGACACAACAAAGATAATGATATCCCACAATATTGACCGGAGCCTGAAACTGTGTAACAGGGTATTGATACTGGACAAGGGAACGATCGTGTTTAATAAACTGCGCACGGATGTTGGAAGTGTTGAGGACTTTAAGGCTACCTATGAATCGTTCGTACATGAATGAAACGGATTGACACTTATCGCAAAAGAACAATAATGGAGTTTGAATGATCCGAAGTTTACACATTGCAGCAAAAGACCTCAAAGCAGAATTTCGCACAAAGCAGATGCTCAATTCGATGGTCATATTTTCGCTTCTGGTCATTGTAATATTTAGCGTATCCTTCGGTGACCTTCTGGGTAACTCAAAAATTGTAACCCAGCTTGCACCTGGCGTGCTGTGGATATCTTTCACATTTGCAGGTATGCTCGGTCTTTCACGCTCGTTTGCAGGTGAACTTGAAAATGGGTGCCTGGAAGGATTGAAGCTATGCCCTGTTGACAGGAGCGCAATATACAACGGAAAAACAATCTCGAACGCAGTCATTATGTTCCTTGTCGAGATAATAACAGTTCCATTATTTGCAGTGATGTTCAATTACAGCATCAATGGATTAGCCGGACTCGCAATTGTGATCATACTTGGAACGATCGGATTCATATCTGTCGGAACCCTGTTATCCGCCCTCACAGTTAACACGCGTACCCGTGAATTACTCCTCCCGATACTCCTTCTGCCAATAATAATTCCAGTTATAATCCCTGCGGTTCTCGCAACCGGCAAAATGCTGGCAAATGGCGACATCAGTGATATATCAGGAGAACTGCGGCTGCTTGCAGTCTATGATATCATATTCTTTATTATTGCACAACTTGTATTCGAGTATGCGATCGGGGACTGAAAACGAAAAACACTAAAATTGATCTTTTGGATGAGTGATATTTTTAATACATGACTCCCAATACCTGATAAAATAACAAGAACTGGTACTTGAACTACTCATTTGCCCAACATGACAAAGGTGACAAAATGTCAAAGAAATCCAACCAAAATAATCTTTTATCGATTCTCACTGCTGTTGTTATGCTAATTGCCACTTACATGATATTTTTCTCACTGCCAATAATGAGAGATGAAAGCGGCGAGATACTTGATAACAGCTTCAATATATTCTATTTCCATCTCCCGATTGCAATCACGTCCTATCTTGCGTTCTTTGTAGTATTTGTTGCAAGCATCTTGTACCTTAAGAAAGGAACACACAATTGGGATGTTCTGGCACGTTCATCAGCAGAGGTTGGCTCCATATTTGCATTACTGGTACTTGTGACCGGTTCGATCTGGGCAAAAGCTACATGGGGATGGTACTGGATATGGGAACCAAGGCTTACAACGTCCCTCGCACTGTTTTTGGTATATCTTGCATATCTTCTGATGCGACAGGCAATCGAAGAACCTGAAAAGCGTGCCCGCCTCTCAGCAGTCTTTGGAATAATAGGTTTTGCATCCGTACCACTCAGTTTTCTTTCAATTCGAATGTGGCGCACTCATCATCCCCTCATGTTCGGTTCGCAGGGCTCAGGCGGGGGAGGTCTTGAAGGTACATCATTACAACTTACCCTGCTTGTGAATTTGATTGCATTTTTCCTGCTGTTTGCAACAATACTTTCATACAAAGTACAGAATGAGAAACTGCAAGAAATAATTACTGAGAAAAAGCAGGCTCTTCCGTAGAAGTAAACGCCTGTCACACAACTGCCAGTGAACTTAATAAATAAAGGAACGATGACATAACATGTTTGAATTTGCAGCATTTAGCACGGCATTTATCGGAATCATACTCGTACTGGTATTCTGGGAACTGTTCTGGAAAGGCATCGCACTATGGAAAGCAGCCCAAAACGACCAGAAATACTGGTTCATAGCAATACTTATATTGAGCACTGCAGGAATCCTGCCCATTCTCTATATATTTTTATTCCAGAGCGGAAAGAAAGGAATATAAACCGTGCTTGTTTAGTATTACTTAGTGATACAATATGATATTTGACCCAATTATCATAGGTACTCTTAATGTCCATAATCGATTCGTTCGCTCAGCAACACATGAATGGCTTGCAGATGATGACGGACGACCCACACCTGCCATTGGTGACATATACGAAGAACTTGCCAGGAACGATGTTGGCCTTATCATCACAGGTTATTCCTATGTGAATCCCCGCGGAAGAAGCAGCGATAATCAGCAGGGGATATATGATGACAGTTTTATTGAACCTTATCGTGAAATAATATCAAGAGTGCACAATTACAAAAGCAAAATAATCGCCCAGGTCGTACATGGCGGACGGCAGGCAGCTCCTACATCACAATATCCAGTCCCACTTGCACCTTCGGCTGTGACTGACACATCATCCGGCATTACACCCATAGAAATGACAGAAGCCGACATACTTGAAACCATTGAAGATTTCGCAAATGCCGTCAGGCGTGCAAAAGAAGCCGGGTTCGATGGTGTACAACTGCACTGTGCACATGGTTTCCTGCTCAGTAATTTTATATCTCCTTACACGAACCAGCGAAACGACAGGTGGGGCGGGTCAGTTGGGAAACGAACACAGGTTATCGTGGATATTATCAAACGCACACGCCAGATGGTAGGTGACGATTTCCCGATCATGGTCAAGTTAAATGCCACTGATGGATTTGGGTTTGACGGAAAGTCAGGGAAAGTCGAACTGGATGCTCCAGAATGTATTGAGATCGCAAAGATACTTGAACAAAATAGTATTTGTGCAATAGAAGTAAGCGGCGGAATTACCGAAGCAGGTGAAGTAATGGCACGTTCTGGTATTGACAAACCTGAAAAGGAAGCCTACTTCAGGCACTACTCAAAAATGATTAAAGAAGCCGTGAATATCCCCATCATACTTGTTGGGGGGGTGCGGTCAAAACCCATGATGGAATCACTGGTAAGCGATGGATATGCCGATATGATCTCCATATGCCGGCCATTGATCCGTGAGCCTGACCTGATAATTAAACTAAAAAGCGGGGAAAGTGAACAGGCTTCATGCGTGTCATGCAACCGCTGTTTTGATCCGAGCGGCGTAAAGTGCAATTGCCCTTAAGCATGTATTGTGATCAAGAACCAAACAGTGTTGACTAATATCATTGCATGCACAAACTGCAATAAAATAATGATATTTGTATAGATGGTTTCGATCAAATCTCGATGCACAGCCCATATTGCCAGACCCCGCGTAGCAGTATCGTCGGAGGCGGCGCATTCTAAACATTATGAAATGTAAACCTAGGTCAAATAAACCTGAACATTTTCAATAACATTAGTGTGTAAAAACGCTATGCGGCATTATTCTATATTTAGATTTAGTTAAAATGCCGCAAAAATGTCATCGTTCGCGCCAGTGGTTTAAGAATGCGCCGCCTCCGACGTATTACTTCGGCGTCAAAAATTGCTAAACAAATACAAATAATATAAAACCTCGGAGGACGCAGAGTAACCCCTATTTTTGTTCCCGCCGAATAAGAGAGAGCAGGTAATCGCTTTTTCTTGTAGTACATAATCCATCGGATTATGTAGTCCGAGTTAATTCGACCGCAGGGAGGATTTTATCGTAGTATGTAATCCATAGGATAATGTGTTCGAGTTAATTCGACTGTAGGGAGGATTTTATCGTAGTACATAATCCATAGGATCATGTAGTCCAAGTTATTTGACCGCAGGGATATTTTATCGTAGTACATAATCCATAGGATAATGTGTTCGAGTTAATTCGACCGCAGGGATATTTTATCGTTTGGCGCTTAACCCGGCATCAAAACTACCTGAATAAGCATATATTTTTCTACACCAATCGTATCGTCTCAAGATTTGTTAGTGCGCGCGTCTCGATCTTGTATTTTTTATAGATCGAACTTGCAAGATCAATGCATGCGCGTTCTTCACCGTGCTCAGTAAATACACGTTCCGGATGTGGCTGCATCTTTCTTATGTACTCCGTAAGCTGTCTCCTGTCAGAATGTCCCGAGAAACCATCAACCACTTCAACATTCATATTCATACTGATCATCTCAGTACCGCCATTCCTTGAATTCATAGGGATCTCTTTCCATCCTTTCTGGATACGGCGACCCATTGTCCCGTCTGCCTGGTAACCAACAAAAATAAGAGTATTGTTCTTACCCGGTGCAAAAGCCTTGAAATATTCGATCACAGGTCCGGCATTCATCATACCTGAAGTCGCAAGTATAACGCAAGGGTGCGGTTCATCGATTATTTTCCTGCGTAGTTCATTGGAATCTACCGGTTTGAAACAATCTGCAAGGAACGGGTTCCGGCCTTTTTGGAATATGAGTTTACGAAGATTATTGTTCAGGTATTCGGGATAAGTTGCATGGATAGCAGTCGCTTCCCAGATCATTCCATCAAGATAGACAGGTATGTTATCAATGATACCTTTTCGGATAGCATCCTCAAGTACGATCATGACCTCCTGACTCCTGCCAACAGCAAATGCAGGGATAACTACGACACCCTTATTTTCCAATGTCTTTTTGATCACTCTTTGCAAGTGTTTCTCAGCCTCTTTCAAGGATGGCTGGATAGCATTTGATTTGCCGTATGTAGATTCCATTATCACGCTCTCAACACGCGGAAACTTATTAACTGCATGATCAAAAAGTCTTGTTGGCCCGTACTTGAAATCACCGGTAAAAACAACATTATGTAATCCATCACCAATATGGAAATGTGATATCGAAGAACCGAGTATGTGACCTGCATTGTGCAACGTTAATTTGATGTCAGGTGCAATATCAGTCACCTCTTCATAATCCAGTGTGATCGTATGCTTGAGTGCTTCACGAACGTTTGCAGATTCATATGGTATCTTCTTACCATCCTTTGCTGCAACATCAATATAATCGAGCTGCAAAAGTGCCATAAGGTCTCGCGTGGGGGGAGTGCAGTATATTGGCCCGTCATATCCATATTTGAATAACAACGGTACAAGTCCCTGGTGATCAAGGTGTGCATGCGTGAGCACGACAGCATCGATCTGGTTAAGAGGGTATGCTTCAGGAACATAAAGGTAAGGTGTCATACGTTCATCTGAACCCACATTTACACCACAATCAACCATTATTCTTGATTCCGGGGTCGAGATAATAAAACAGCTTCTTCCAACTTCCTTGCATCCGCCAAGTGCTGTGATCCTTATCCACTTATCCTTTGACATACAGTCCCTGTGGATCTTTCGTCCAACGATCTTCAGGATCTCCTTTCGCTCTTTGTGATTGGTTCTCATGAATTCACGGATGTTCTTAACAGTCCGTGATTTGATAGGAGGTGTGCGTGACACCTTCGGGGTCCATCCGATCTTCTTTGTAATTTCCCTTAAAGTCTCACCATGTTTGCCGATTACTAACCCGGGTTTTTCGGCTTCAATGACTACCTCGCCAACATCAGGATAAAAATAGTGATTAGAAATAACAGATTCTTTGGGAACAGTTTCACTGATCTTTTCAATAGATTCTTCCGGAGGTAAAAGTACTCTAGGATCCGGACGCACAACTATACGCGTCCTAAGACTCTTTGCGAGGTTTCTCACAATACTCCCGTTATCTGCGAATTTGCGTGGTTCCTCTGTGTACACAACAAGTTGTGGACCCTCAAATTCAACATTTGATACCGTGATGCCGCGTGGCAGTTTGTCCTCAATTTTCGTTTTTAATTCTGATAACAGGTCTTCTATTGCCATTAATACAGCCTTCCTATTGTAAAAATAAAAAAATGATGATATATGGTGCATCACAAGCCACCGCTGTGATGCAAAATATAAAATCTGATAGTCCAATTATGAATGTTAATTATATATGTAGATAAATGTTGTATTGTTTCTGAAACTAACACTCAATTGAGTGTCGCACGGATCTTTTTAACGTCTTCCGGATCCATCTGCCTGTATTCGTCCTTTGTAATAACAACGACATTAATATCCTCGCCTGATGCTGAATCTCGTTTCATGGCATTATGAAGGGCACGTATTGCAAGATCGATGCCTTCTTCTGCGCTCATGTTTTTTTGATAGCGATCTTCCAGCACACCGTATGCCATTGGAGAACCTGAACCTGTTGATACCGCTCTTGTCTCTTCGATATTTCCGCCAAGTGCATCCAGTGAAAATATAGATGGACCTTTTTTGTCAACACCGCCTATCAAAAGCTGAACCATCAAAGGATAATACCGCTGACCACTTAATAAATTAGAAAGAAGTGTTGTGACCCCCTTAATTGTCATGGATTCTTTATGCCTCATCTTATAGAGTTGTGATTCCACACTCACGATGCGCACGATCTGCTGTGCATCGCCGACTGAACCGGCAGTTGTCATGCCAACAAGTTCGTCAATCTGATAGACTTTCTTTGCTGTCTTACTTGCAATGAAATTCCCCATTGTAGCTCGCTGCTCGGTTGCCAGAATGACAGCATCACTGCAAACTATCCCTACAGTAGTTGTACCTTTTAGATGTTTATCATTAACCATCAGTATACCTCATAGTCAAAAAATGAGAAAATAATGTTGATAAAAATGTGTGTTTCCCCTGAGGGCACACAATTACTTGATTGTTAATTTCATTATATAACACTTTCCCAAAACAAGGCCTTAAACCAATCAAACACCATAAATATACCACTCCGCAAGTATAATTCACAGTAATCTTGTAATAAAACCGATGCATGAAGGTTAATTGATAACCAAGAGTTACAAAAAACTGGCGAGGATTAATATATTTAGTCATTGTCCGGTTAGCGTTCAATCCGTTTTCCGCTTAGGTTAAGGTGGGAAAGCATTTGAGCCTTATGAACAGGTGTTATTTTCTCGTTGTATACTATAAGATTATGTAGTCGGGTTTATATGAGCATAGATAGGGTTGTGTCAATTATCAAATGTCATATTATTTTACCGAAACTGAAGAGATCGGAGCACCAGTTCCCATCATATGTGGGACATTTTACTACTGCCAAATCCACAATCCAAACATACAATTCTAAGATCTGCAAATACGACACCACTTGAAAACAGGATTATATTTTTATTTATGGTGTTGGGACATGCCGCGCTGCGCGCGTGGTCGCGCCGTTTTTCATTGTATATAATCTATAGGATTATGTAGTCCGAGTTAATCTGAGCGTAGGGAGGATTTTCTTGTATCTGTCTTAACCCCTTCCGTTTAGCAACTTTGTATTGTTGGCATGACACTAGATTTTTTTTTCGTATTCCATTTTTGGAAAGGCTCAACACGCGCATAATCCTGCATTATACCTAATATTGTATTTGTATATGACATTAGAAAACACCAATCTCATCCGCAAGAGCCCTGACACGATCAATATTCTCCTTACTCATGCATTGGGATTGCATCCTTAAGATACATTCATCCACACTTATCCGTTTTGTCCCCCGCATAAGATTATCGCAGTGTGCAACGATCTTTTCCTCGATCGTCAATGGAATATAATTATCGTCAGGAAGTCCCAGTTCTTTTGCCTCAATCCTTGATATTCCCCCACCAATATGACATTTAATGATCCGGACAATGCGTGCATCAATACCAAGTTCTTCCGCCATTTTTGCACCCACAATTGCATGGTCAACCGCATGTGTACGGGCACGTCCAAGATCATGCAATACACTGGCAATTTCCACCAGTCCAACGTCAACGTTTTTCCCGGATTCGAATAACTCATGTGCTGCCCGGATAGACAAAGAGGACACTGCAAGGCAGTGCTCGATCACATTTTGGGCACAGCCACAATCTGATAAGATCTTTACAGCATTATCGTATGAGATCATATGAACAGGTTATGAGACATATTGCCTACTTTTTGCTTATAGCCTCAATACGTTTTTTCAAAGCCTCTGTAAAATCAGCGTTATCCTGGAATGTCAGGTCCTCTCCACACATCGGACAAAGGAATTCACTTTCTGCCGCATCGTTGAAAAACATCCTGACACATCCATCAGGACAGACATAAAACACGTTATCCTTTTCAAAATCAAGACGTATTTTAAGATTTTTGGTCAATTTCTTCTTTTCTTTTGTCAATTGCGGTACAATGTCTACTATATTCAGATGCCACAGGTACGTAAGCCAACCACTGCTGGAATCACGTTCCCGCCTGCATATTGCAAGTTTATTCTCAGACAGTATGAACAGGGTTCGCCTGACAACATTTAACAGGATTTCACTTGCCTCAGCTATCTGTTCATCCGTTACTTCGCCTTCAGGCATCCGCTCAATCATAATCAATCCATCTTCGCCTACAAGTCGTGTAAGGAATCCCCGGACAACTGGATCATTTAAATCAATCAAAAATATTCACCTCGTGAGTCACACATCTTATGCAATGTATTATAATATTAATTTATGGTTACTTATTTGTTATCAAACTGTATTTTCATCAATAATCTTACGAAAGACACACACACTTTTTTTAATATTTGCCATTACATCATCGCGCGTCGTTCCGGTGTGCAGGATCGACGTTACAGGTTCGTCCACATACGCAACATACCCGGATTTTGGAATATCCACAACAGGCTCGTTGCGTAATCCATTGATTGCCAGTTCATCCATCAACACACATTTATCAGCATACACAATTGCCCGTGCTGCATACTGCTTTGTTTCGGGTCGCGTTTGCAATTCAGGTAAAAGTTCACCTGCAAACGCCTTTACGTGCGCATCAAACAAATTGATACCGGTTGCAAGTTCAACAGTATCCATGCTACCCTGAAACCTTGCATTGAGCTCTATTACAACAGGACCGGTATCCGTAAGCATGAAATCAACGCCGTTCGAACCTACCAGGCCAAATTTTAAGATCAATTCTTCTGCCATTGCGCACATCTTTTCAGCGTAAGGCGTTTCATACGGTGTGATATTTCCACAGTATGCGAAAGGTAATCCGGTAAGCCACGATACTCCTATCATCTGCTCATTAACGGCAATCGCAACTGCGCTTTGTTTTGTCGATATTACAGAGACGCTGACAGGTACGCCTGATACAAATTCCTGGATAAGCATGTCATCCGCACTGATAGCCATATTCATCCCAGTGTCCTTGCCCATATTTGATATCTCATCAAGATATGAGTTCAGTTCATTCATATCACCAGCCATACGGTTGAATCTTCCACCGCCTGCACATTTTGGTTTCACCATAACCGGATACCTGATATGCCTAATAGCGCTTCTATCATAAGTATGCGGGTGCGGTATATCCATTGAAGCAAGTTTCTTTGCAAATATTTCCTTGTCTGAAACATCCTGCATGATACGGGGGGAATTATTCAATATAGGGTATGAAAGGCTGGTTAGATCCATCATCTCAAAACCTGAGCCAAGAACAATGGCATCAAAATACAGTCCGAAACTATCGATATGTTCAACAATTTTTTCGCGGCTGATGTCCTTTATGTCCAGAGTCTCACCAAGATCGAACACTTTTGACCCGGAGGCGCATTCAACGAGGTCAGAATCTGTAAATGCATCAATGGAGTAAACATTATATCCGGCACGCCTGGCAGAACAAACGATATTGCGCGTGCTGTAGCCAATAACTAATATGTTTTTCATGTTTTTCATCTTCCTGCACGATCGTTTTTCATTGTATATAATTTATAGAATTATGTAGTCCGAGTTAATCTGAGCGTTAGCGAAGATTTTCGAGTGCGTGTTCACCGGATAAGGCGAACAGGCCGTATTCTGTTTTGATGACCGGTATCTCGCTACCTGCCTGTGCTGCAAAGGAGACGGGTTTTTTGATCGTGACCGTTTCATATGTGTATGGGTCAAGCACCATGATAGCATTATCTTCGACTGCCACAAGAACTGTCATGACTGCATCGGCCATGCTTGCAGTATGTGTGGCACCTTTCATTTCATCTGCTGTTGCAATGAATCTGGAACCTGTTGAAAGGTCAATGCCGATTGTCCGTTTGCCTGAACTTTTTATTTGAATGACCTTATCCTTGAAATGGATAAAATCACCTGACATGAATTCCGGCAACCGCATCGAAAATGTTATTCGATAAATGTCTTTTCCATCTTTTTGCCCGAACAGGGTCGGGGACTCGGAAAAACTACCGCCCATTTCTACAATTATCGCGCGGCAGATGTGCCTGCCGGAATTGTTTGATCCTATGTATAGGTCAGCCCCGTCTTTAAGGTCAAGTGAATCTGTTATGAATGCAAGTCGGTCGCCTTTCTTTTGCATCCTGTGCACAACATCGTTCGCGATGTCGATACATCTCTTTTTTTCGTCACCCGTTGGCACCCTGTTAGTTGCACGTATCTGCACGATCCCTTCAAAGTACCCCCCGGATATCCGGCTGCACATGTCACATGCTTCACGAACGATCCGCACTTCGGTATTGAGTTCCTGGTGTACGGGTTCATCCTTTACAGTTGCATCAACCTCCACACGCACGCGGTACATGTATGGTGAAAGTTCACGCGGTTCGACATATATTTCAATGTTTTCCGCAAGGTCATGAACGGATAAAGCGTTCTCTACGTTTCGTATCACAGTATCTTCTGCATTACCAGCGTTCACCCATTTACCCCGGTTAAAACGTGCACCGCATTTTGTGCATGTTTTTGCATGAAGTACGAGAGGTAGTTCGGCAAGTCGGATATTTTCAAAAAAGCAGTCTTTGCAGACGTTATCATAGAGTTTTTCAGTCTCTTTTCCACATTTCGGGCATAGTGTGTAGTTCATCATGGGTCATTGTAGAAGTTGTTAGATATTAGTTTCGCTTGGAAACATGCGAAATTCGATTTTATCGTTCAATTTCCAGCAATTACCGTTTTGCCACCAACATGTTCTACATGATCTGGAATCGTGCGCATCTGTGTGTCGCAAGGTACGTTTTCCATATTATGGATCTTTATAAGTTCGTATCGTCAGAGTGCAGTTTGTCAAAAGCGAACAATGAAGGATACTTAAGAGAAAACATGATGAGGTATTTAAGATATTAACCCACATGAAATCGCGAAGAGGCGATATTTGTTACACTACACGAAATCACTGCCGATTTTTGATTCAGTAACAAATTATTGAAATATTAATCGCTCCGCTGCTAACAAAATAAGATGATTGGGGAAGAGCTTGTTCAATTATCGGAAGTGCTGGAAGTGGGATTAAGATAATATATCCCTGAATCATATGAACAAGTAAAATTAAAATTGTAATTGCAATTTTTATATAAGCTCTTGAGGTAAGTAAATGGTTGAAGAACAAATAGAAGATTTCGTTGTCGCAGAAGACCTTGACCTTGCATGGAGTAATTTCGATCCGTTTTATCCTCTTCCGGTGAATTGTCCTTTTCATGTAGAGCGTGAAGGTAAACCTTTGAATAAGTTAACCAGGGCTCTTTTACGCCGTCACAGGCAAGCACCCAAGTACTTTTTTTCCGGGCACCGGGGTTGTGGCAAGTCAACTGAACTAAACAGGCTTGCGGCTGATGAGGCAATCAACCAAAAATTCATTGTTGTAAAGTATTCGGTAAAGGATGTTTGTGATGTAAATAACCTCAATTATATTGATGTGCTTTTTTCGATTGGGGCACAGCTATATATCCAATATACGGAAGCTGGAAAAGAACTGAGACCAGAGCTTATAAGTGAACTTGAGGGATGGAAAAACAACATCATAGAGAAAATTACGGAAGACTCATCGGCAATAGAAACTTCAGTAAATGGTGGACTCAAAATATTTTTCCTTTCCATTATGGCAAAAATAAAATCAGAAGATATTACAAGAAATACAATTCGGGAAACAATCGAACCAAATCTTTCCGATCTGATTGATAAAATTAATATGATCATTGCGGATATCGAAGGAAAAGAAAAAAAGAAGTTGCTGGTTTTAATAGATGATCTTGATAAACCAAATCTTGAGCAGGCGAAGAGTATTTTTTATGATAACCAGACGGCTATAACCCAGCCTGTATGTTATATTGTATGTACTGTTCCAATTTCCATCTCTTTCACCCAAGAATTTGTTGCAATACGAGATAGTAAATATTTTCTTCCGAATATTAAGCTCCATGAGAAAAATAATAGGGAGAACAAAGATGAGCAGGGTTATGAATTGTTGAGAACATTCATTTATAAACGAATGAAGGAAGATTTAATTGAAAAAGATGCGGTCGATCTGGCCATAAAAATGGGTGCAGGAGTTTTCAGGGAAACTGCACGAATAATGCAAATTTCAATTGATAATGCAATTGAGCGTGGAAGAAATTGCATAATAGAAGATGATGTGGAAAGGGCAAAGCAAGAGATTATAAGTGATTTTAAGCGGATGCTGAGTACAGAAGATTATGATATCCTAAAAAATGTCCGTGAAAATAATGAAATACGCGGTATAGAAAAGATTGGCCATTTATTGCACAACCTGAGCGTCCTTGAGTACATGAATGGTGATACCTGGTGTGATGTACACCCGACTCTTGAGGATATTTAATATATGGCACAAGTAAAGGATAGTTTTGAAATACGGGTGGCGCGGCTTGGCAATTACCTGACCCGTGCTTATAAATATAATAAATCGTCCATACTTTTTGCCATATATCTGAGCGAGTTTTTGCGAAATGATGCTGAAAAACGCCTTCGCTATCACCTGAAGGAACACGGGCTTGATGTTATCGATGTTGATGCAGGTATGAATAAAGATCTGCCTTCGTTTTTATCATTGAAAAATTCCAGTAATGCTGTTTTTCTTGTGCACAATATTGAAAAAGGATTTCCTGAATCACTCAATTTTTTAAATTTCAAACGCGAAGAGCTTGTTGATAATCGTATCAAATCTGTATTCTGGGTGACTGAAGAAGAACTTATCCGCATCAGTATTGAAGCACCTGATTTTTTTGCATTCAGGAATCGTGTAGTAGAATTTATGGAAATCCCTTCACAGATGCCAGAGTTAAGACCTGCCCTTATTAAATCTGCACTGGAAACCGAGTACAGGTCAATTTCCGAGATCAAGCGTGGGATAGAGCTGAAAAAGAAGTTATTATCAGAACTTTATGAAGATTCCGAAATAAAAGCATATTTGTTATTATCGCTTGGGATATTGCATTACCAGATCAGTCTTTATGAAAAAGCGATTGAATATTATAAGCAGGCGCTTGACATTTCAAGAGAAATTGGGGATAGGCGCGGAGAAGAAATTCATCTCGGAAACCTCGGCTCAGCCTACAGCGATCTGGGGCAAGTAGAAAAAGCGATTGAGTATCATAAACAGGCGCTTGAGATTTCAAGAGAAATTGGAGATAGGCACGGAGAAGGAGCTGATCTTGGAAACCTCGGATTAGCCTACAGCAATCTGGGGAAGGTCGAAAAAGCGATAGAGTATCATAAACAGGCGCTTGACATTTCAAGAGAAATTGGAGATAGGCACGGAGAAGGAGTTTGGCTTGGAAACCTCGGATTAGCCTATAGCAATCTGGGGCAGGTAGAAAAAGCGATTGAATATTATAAACAGGCGCTTGACATTTCAAGAGAAATCGGGGATAGGCGCAATGAAGGAGTTTGGCTCGGAAACCTCGGATTAGCCTACAGTGATCTGGGGCAGGTAGAAAAAGCGATTGAACATTACGAAGATGCGCTGGTGATTTCAAGGGAGATCGGGGATAGGCGAGGGGAAGGAGCTAATCTCGGAAACCTCGGCTCAGCCTACATCCATCTGGGGCAGGTAGAAAAAGCGATTGAATATTATAAACAGGCGCTTGACATTTCAAGAGAAATCGGGGATAGGCGCAAT
>DQIP01000203.1 GCA_020793565.1 Candidatus Methanovorans sp. | reverse complement strand
TCCTACGGTCGGATTAACTCGGACTACATAATCCTATAGATTATATACAACGAGAAAATCCTTCCTACGGTCGGATTAACTCGGACTACATAATCCTATAGATTATATACAACGAGAAAACGTCATCGTTCGCGCCAGTGGTTTGGGAATGCGCGCCTCAGGCGTATTGCTTCGGCATCAAAAATCGCTAAACAAATAATATAATTATATAAATTACATACAATGAAAAAGCATATTAGTCATTAAAGAGCAGCATTTATAATCTCAAAACTCAATTACTACAATCAGAAATACCAATTCAAACATAAGAGGAGTAGTTATGCCTTTAGTCACAAACAAAGAAGTACTTGATGCCGCAAACGAAGGTGGATACGCAGTTGGGGCGTTTAATATCAACAATATGGAGATCGCGCAGGCGATCGTCACCACTGCATCAGAAATGAACGCACCTGTGATCCTTGCAGCAAGCCAGGGTGCAATCAGTTATGCCGGCATTGAATATCTTGAAGCCATCGCAAAGATCGCAGCCTCCAAAACAAATACACCCGTGACCCTGCATCTTGATCACGGTACGGATTTCAATGTAATACTCCAGTGCATACGACATGGATTCACTTCCGTGATGATCGATGGCTCGCACCTGCCTTTTGAGGAAAACATTGCAATTACAAAAAAAGTCGTTGATGTGGCGCACCCCTGCGGCATTTCCGTAGAGGCTGAACTCGGGCGTCTTGTCGGAATCGAGGATAATATTTCCGTGGACGAAAAAGATGCTGTATTCACACGCCCGGACGAAGCGGTCCGGTTTGTTGAAGAGACGGATGTTGACTCGCTTGCCGTTGCTATCGGCAGCGCACATGGGATCTACAAAGGCGAGCCAAAACTTGATTTTGAGAGACTTGAGAAGATCGACAATAAAGTTGATATACCGCTTGTACTTCACGGTGCGTCCGGCATACCGGAAGATAGCATTGTAAAGGCTGTAAAACTCGGGATCAACAAGATCAATATCGATACCGAACTTCGCCTGGCATTTCGGGATGCGGTAAGGAAAGTTGTAAGCGGATCAGATGTATATGACCCGCGAAAGATATGCGGACCTGCACGGGATGCAATTAAAGAAGTTGTCAAATACAAGATCGGAATCTTCGGCAGCGAAGGTAAAGCGTAAATTGACATGAATAAACGTGATATGTGATTACAATGAACAACGAATTCATCAAGTACCATTCAGGATCTGATACGTATATTGTTCGTAAGAATGCGTATTTTGAGAATGCGGTATCATTAGATGGAAACATGATGGTCGGGGCTGGTGCTAACTTTTGGAATGGGCTTATAGTCAGCGGCTCACTCGAACTTGGAAAGGGTTCGCTTGTAAAAGGTGATGTGAAGGCTGAAAATGCGATCATAGGTTCACATACTGAGATCAGTGGCAGCGTTGAGGTTCAAAATGACCTGACAATGCTCAATGAGGTTGCAATTGCAGGGTCTGCGACATGTGGGGGGGAAATGCTTGTGCGACCCGGGTGTTCGATCGAATTTGCAAAGGCTGATAACACCATTGAACTGATCGGTAAAGTAAATATCAAGGAAATTGAATCCGGTACAAAAGTGATTGTTCGCTCGGAGTGATGCACACACAATTTATGTTTTTTTTGCCTTTATTTTTCTCTTTCCCTGGCAAGCAATTTTAACACATTGTTTCGCAGTGTATTTGATTCAGGGGCTGTACGGTCTCGTGGGCGCGGGAGATTGACATCTATAATATCTTTAATCTTACCCGGGCGGGCACTCATAACCACAATCCGGTCAGCAAGGAACACGGCTTCATCCATGCTGTGGGTCACAAACAGGATCGTGACATTCTTTTTCTCCCATATCTCTAAAAGTTCATGTTGCAATGTATTCCTTGTCTGGGCATCAAGTGCCCCGAAAGGTTCGTCCATGAGCAATACCTGCGGTTGTGTTGCAAGCGCGCGTGCAATTGCTACCCTCTGGCGCATTCCGCCGGAAAGTTCGTAAGGATAACTGTTCTTGAACTGACCAAGACCGACAAGTTCAAGGTACTTTTCTGCGATCTTGAGGGACTTTTCCTTTTTTGTACCCTGCATTTTGGGTCCAAATGCAATGTTTTCGATTACTGTTCTCCATGGAAAGAGGGAATATTCCTGAAATACCATACCGCGCTTTGCGTCAGGGACCGTTATTTTTGTGCCGTCAAGTAATATATCACCGGATGTTGGCGTATCAAGTCCGGCAATGATGCGTAAGAGTGTGGTCTTGCCACAACCTGATGGTCCTATGAAACAGACGAACTCCTTGTCCTTTATCTCAAGATTTATATTGTCCAGTGCACTGGTTGGTGCCCCGTTTTCATTTTTAAATGTTCGTGAAACATTGGTCACTGTCAGCCTGCTCATTTACATCACGACTCCCGTGCGCCATTTGAGCAGGCGATCATCTAAGTAGTGCCTAAATGCCCTATCGATCAAGAATCCAATAAAACCAAGTAGCAGCATGTACACAAGAACAAAATCCATCTGGTGGAGGTAATAGTGCCACCATATCTTGTAGCCCAGGCCATTTGTGCTGACCCCGAACATCTCTGCAGCGACAAGACACATCCAGCCGACCCCCATAGCGATCCGCATTCCTGCCGCAATGGATGGAAGGGCTGATGGAAGGGCCACGTAGCGTATAAGAGCACGGTCGCTTGTGCATCCAAGAACCTTTGCAGCTTCCACATAAATGATAGAAACACTCTTGAATCCTGCATAGGTGTTGATTATTACAGGGAACACAGCACCAACAAAAACTACAAAACCGGCTGATTGGTGTGTAAGCCCAAACCACACGATCGCAAAAGGGATCCATGCAAGCGGCGGGATCGGGCGTATGATCTCGATTATGGGATCAAAGATGCGGTTTACGGTTTTGAACCAGCCCATTGCGATGCCGATCGGAATGCCGATAATAAATGCTAAAAATAGCCCGATTCCAAAATGAAGCAGGCTGACCGATATATCTGTGAATATTGCACCGCTTTTTACAACTTTGGAAAATGATAACACAACATCAACAAAACTTGGCAGAAACAATTTGTTCTTTATGATCAGGTCAGCAACAAGTTGCCACAATACAACTATTGCTAATAGTGAGAGTGCTTCAAGTCCTTTTTTGCGTACTGCATCTTTGATTCTGTTGTACATATATCCTCCGGTATATGGGAGACAAATGTCTCCCTTATCCGAAACTAATTATGTGCTGTTCGTTAATGTATGTTGCCATTTTTGAGTTGCCAGGAACTTATTCGTTCACGGTTTCAAAAAAGCTCAGGTCGAATATATCTTCTTGTTTAAGCGGTGTGTTGATATATCCGAGATTGTACTGTACTATGGCATAGTCAACTGTGGAATCCACGATAAGGTTAGGATCGGATATCCATATACCATCCCAATCATTAAGTGACTTATTTACACTTTCAACGTCCAATCCTGTCTTTTCAGCAAATATCTCACCTGCTTCAACAATGTTTTCCTTGTTGTATTCAGTTGCTTTTATATGAGTTTTCAATATCTGCTCGACCATAGCAGGGTTTTCCCTTATAAGTTTACCACTGACTACCAGAACACAACATGCATGGTTCGGGGACATCTCGCCTGATGCCATTACAGAGATACCACTGCCTTCGCTTTCAATGATTGTGGGTGATGGATGTGGTAAAAATACACCGTCAACCTGTTCTGCTGCTATGGCAACTTTTGCATCGCCAGGTCCCATACCAATGATCTCAAGATCGGTTTCCGGGTCGATATTATTATCTTGTAGCCAGTCTCTTAAAAGTGTGTCCTGGATAGTACCTGCAGGGAATGTTGCGATCTTCAGGCCTTTGAGGTCTTCCGGACCTGTGTACGATATCCCAGGGCGAAGAACCAGGTTAGAACCCTGTGTTTGAACACCTGCAATGATCTTTGCATCCAACCCACTGCTAAGGGCGGATATTACGGGAGCAGCACCTACGTAAGCAATATCAATATTACCTGCAAGCATCGAGTGCATCTCCGGTGCACCTGTTGGGAATTGAGGTTCATTTATTGTTTCAATGCCAAAAGGTGCGAGGTCTTCTATCCACCAGCCTTTTTCCATTGCGGTCATGTGTGCTATCTGGTGTGTGCTTGGCTGGTGGCCAATATTCAGTTCTGTGATCTTTTCATCTTCCGGGGCAGTGCATCCCGATATAAATGCTGCTGCCAATAATATAATGCTTACAAATATTACTCCTTTGATATTCATGGTTTTGTCACCTCAATGTGGTGTAAACGATTGACTATTGTATATTCGTTGGACAATCGTATATATGTGTTATCTAAAACTGAATTGATATATCCTGAAAGTATTAATATGATTGAAGATATGTCCTGTTCAGGATAAAAAGATCTTAATTTGAAATGGTTACTATTAAAGAAAGAGGTCAAAAAATGAATATTGTTGAAAAAATAATTGCTTCGGTATTTGAATCGGATGATGCATTTCAGACACTTCTTTCAAAGTCTATTAAAGAGGATTTGAATATTACAGTTCTTGAGTTTTCCGAGCATGCTAATATTCCCCCAAGTACTATGTACAAAATACTGTCCGGGAATCGGGAGCCCAATATAAAAACGCTCCGCCAGATCATAAGAACAGTACGAAAACTGGAAGGGTCCGAGCATGGTGAGTTCATTGCGGTGATTGCCGCACGCCCTGTGCTGGATAGTATAAGTGAAACAAAAAGAAAGATTGGAGGTACACTTTTAACCATAAGGGAATATTCCGCCACAACTATTGAGGAGGCGATCATAGCAGCAGTCCGTGCCGAGCGGGAGGGTGCGAAAGCCCTTGTGTGTGCACCGATTGTCAGTACCACGGTAGAGAAGATATTACGGATACCTGTTGCCACTATTATGCCAAAGAACAGTATGGTGGAGGCGATCGAACTCGCAGCGCGGAAGATTAATTAAAATTGATCTTCACAATATAGTGTGAGTAATGTGCTTAAATTATCAGGAAAATTGAAATTTTCAGACGGGATGGACAGGATTGAAAGGATTTTGAATGGCTTGCATCATCCTGTTTTTCCGGTAAATTCGGTCCATAAAACCAGGCCGTGAGATTTTATGTTCGAGGATATATCCCTGAATAATGAAGTTTCCACACGATATCATGTAATAAACGTGGCAAATATGAACTTCAAGTTCAAAACAATTTTATAAAATCATCTGGCGAAAGTCCGGCTTGTCTTATCATTGATTTTAGAGTGCCGATTGGTATTTCATCATAATTTGGAATTATGATCGTGAATGCTTCATTGAAATATTTCCTTTCATTTTTATATGGCTTCCCTTTTGATAAACAACTTGAAAGCCATATTTATCAGGGCTTTTATTTCTTATGCGCTGACAAGCGCCTCTCGGCGTCCTGCATGCCTTGCGGGCGTAGCAGACACTCACATACTACGTAGTTGAATGTCCTCTGCGGTGAATCTTTTTTGCTGTACATAACCTATGAGATTATGTACTCCAACCCAAGTTTGACCGTTTTAATAATATATTCCGGATAAATGGATTCTGGCAAAAAATATTCACCGCAGAGGACGCTGAGAGGCGCAGAGGGGGCTTATTTTTCTCTGCGCTCTCTGCGGTTTTTTGAACCATTCCAGAAGATAATAAAAAGTCCCTATTTTAGCAGCGCATACCTATCAACAGCTACATGCCGTCCGCATACGGTTTTAGCATGTAATTGGTACGAACTCCGGAGCGATTTCAAAATCTACACCCCCACCCGTGAAATAACAATAGGTATACAACGATGCTTGCATAACAATACAATTGTATAGTGCCGGTACCAAGATATTGCAAATATTTCATTTCGAATTTGGAATATACTTGAACAGGTCGTCACGCTTGGCATCATGCAATCGTTTCCTGATAAGCCCACGAAGCGCTTTAGTATCACCTTTCTTTACGGTTATCGGTGCGATAGTATCAAGCCATTGTCTCCATGGTGGCATCATGCCAAGACAATCGGCAATTCCATCAAGTGTCATCTCGAGTTCATCCGGGTTTATTTTATCGATCTTGTTCACAGCAACGACCGTATCGATACCCATCTCACGCAAGAAATCGAACATCTCAATGTCGATCGGGATCTCGTTCCTGGCGTTCCAGCGTTCAACCAGATCCAGAAATGTTGCACCGTCAACAATCATTACAGCCATATTGATCCGATCGGAGTTATCCTCAATATATTCGATGATCGTATCCTTAACAATGTTCTGTTTGCTGTCATGTACCCCGCTCATGAATCCAAAACCCGGCATGTCCGTTATCAGCATGTCGGAATAACGAATATGGTGGGGTATTAACGTTACACCCGGTCGTTTACCTACCCGTACCTTTTTTTTGCCGGTAAAATCACGGATAAATGACGATTTACCGACATTCGATCTTCCAACAAAAATAATCTCAAGTTTCGCGCCATCTTCAAGACTCTTTCCTTTCTTCATACTAATCCACCAATGCCGTATATTCAGTAAATTTCACTTTCCGGATCCCTTTTGTCTACGCTATACCTGCTAATCGTCCTATCAAAATCATGCAGGAATGCATCAAGTGAATCACGGGGTATCCTTGCACCAGCAGCAAATGCATGGCCTCCACCCGTACCTCCGTGCTCTTTTGCAACCATACGTAAAGCCCTGTTGATATCAACAAAGCCTTTTGAACGTATGCTCAGGTCATATGCACGTTTTCGTTGCCTGTACTCAGCCGAAATACCCACACCTTTGTGGCTATATGATGCAGCATAGATCGCTGCTTTTGACATATAACCATTGGCGTTGACCACATATCCAATGTTTTCCATAACCTTGACATGCCCTTTTACATGTAACCTTATTTTTTCTTCTTTTTCAGAAGCATCCTTTGCATACTCAAGCAGATACCTTATCCCTGAAGGGATCATGTCATTGGACAAGGGTTTGATCAGTTGTCTCTTAAAATCATAATCCCGTCCAACAAACGTAAGTGCCTGAATAAGAGTTCCTGCCTGGAAATAGAGCCCTCTTTTGTCCCAGTCATGACACCATTCGTTGATCAATGGTGTATTATCACAAAAATCACCAATTGCACCATAGATGGCTATTCTTCTCATATCACTGCTCAACCTGTCCTCAAGTACCCTGTATGTTAATTCCGATGCACATGGACCCAGGTCATGATATAACCATTCAGAATCCCAGCATGCTTGCGGCAGTGGGTGATGGTCGATATAAATAACATTGGAAACCTGTGCAAGCTCATCAAGTCTCTCATACAATTGCACACAGGTACGCTCATCTACTGCAATATCACATATTATGATATTTTTATATCCATCTGCAAAATCCAATTTTTTAAGAAGATTTACAGGACTTGTAAAATATACATGTCCGTCGGGGTAAGCGCTCTTTGCAATCGCTCCTGCACACACACCGTCAGAATCGCCATGAGTTAAGATGATGGAATCTGTTTTTGACGTTTTTTTGAAGTGTTTCATGTCAATATTTCCTTTTATCGTACCAATATTGGAATGACAGGCCCGTACCTGCCTGCGCTTAAAGTTGAAAGCACATATTATACTCTCTTTATGCCTGTGCATCTCATGTGGGTGTCTTACATTAGAATATTGGCTTGTGTAATAAACATTAGCCAATACCCGATTGCATATTTGTCTTTGACATCTTGTATAAATTTTATATAATAAATATCTTTATATTGAACAAAAGTATCACTCTATTCCGATAAGTTGATATTTGCTTAAAAGCATGGATATATAATGAATATTTCCAGCATCATACCGGTACTTGAACAGATCGCTCCACCTGAATTAGCAGAAGATTTCGATAAGGGAAAGATTGGAGCCATACTAAACCTTGGCAACGATATTGAACAGATCGCGGTTGCACTTGACCCAACCGATTATGTACTTAACCGCGCAGCCGACATTGGTGCTGACATGCTTATTACGCATCATACACTCATTTTCCATCCGATCACGGTAATTACAAAACCGCTTGCTGATACCCTGAAAATTGCTCTTGACAACAATATTTCACTTTACAGCATGCACACCAACTATGATAAAGCACAGGGCGGTGTGAACGATGTACTTGCAGATAGGCTTGGTCTTGTTAATGTTACTGGTCTTAAGATTAATGTTAATGTTAATCTTAATATTAACATCGACTCTGAATCCGGAAGGATAGGTGAAATTCCAACGTGTTCTGCCGATACATTTGCAAAACATGTATCAAGATCACTGGATACACATGTACAATATGTAGGGAACAGGGACGATATCTCGCGTGTGATGGTAATCGGAGGCAGTGGTTTTAGGGCCGGGTATCTCGACATCGCACGTGACAACGAAGTTGATGCACTCGTCTCCGGGGAACTGAAACATGATGTGATACGCGCCCGCGGTGATATATCGCTTATTGATGCGACACATTATGCTACCGAAAATCCGGCAATGGAGCACCTGTGCGGGCGCCTTTTGGATATGCTTGACGTGGATGTGGAATTCATTGACCACAATCCGTTCATCAATGTTATGTGAGGGATGTGGCTTGGGAAATAATGAAACTGATAAAACTAATGATTCGCATAATGTGGACGAAAATGACGATCTGGACGAGTTGATGTTAAAACAACTCCACCGGCAAAGACGTCCGGTTCACCGCCGAGATGACGGTTATGAGCGCAAGCACATATATCGCGGTGCTGTTGTGAAACAGGAAAAGAACAATGATACTGGTTCAGGTAGCAATAAATGAAACTGGTAATTCTGGTAGGTTATGACTTAAGTTCCAACCCTGGTGTCATCCCAACAATGCAATTTTGCTAAACGGAAGGGGTTAAGGCAGATGTGAAAAACGGCGCGAAGAAAAATTTCGAGCGGGCGCTAATGATATTTACCGAATGTCTGGGTGAGGATCATCCAAACACGGCAATAGTGCAGAACAATCTGGATTTACTTTCTTAAAATGTGGACGAGGTCATACCATCCTTGTTTTGTGGAAACCGGCCTGCAATACAAATCACACTTTAATAAAACATATAGCCTCCGGATAAAATTGATTTCCGCTTATTGAGTGACTTTGTGGGCAGGATGCACACAGGTTCCACGAAATATCTATCATGATTGGTCCCGATTATTTTCCATTGGTTTAAAACTTGCAACAATTGATATTATCCAAAAAATCAAATAGCATCACGGAGATGTACATACTCATGCCAGGAAATATATTCGGTCATTCATTCAGGATCACAACATGGGGAGAATCACATGGGCGCGCGGTAGGCGTTACTGTTGACGGTGTGCCTGCAGGCCTGTTGCTTTGCGAAGAGGACGTACAAAAAGAACTTGACAGGCGCAGGCCCGGACAGAGTGAAGTATCTACACCGCGCACAGAAGCCGATATCGTGGAAATACTATCTGGATTGTTCGAGGGCAAGACCACAGGCACGCCGATAGCGATGCTTGTATGGAACAAAGATGCCAATTCAGGATCATACAATAATATCAAAAACCTTGCGCGCCCTGGGCATGCTGATTATCCGTACATTGCGAAATACGGTATTCGGGATCATCGTGGTGGTGGACGGTCATCTGCACGCGAGACCGTTGGACGGGTGGCTGCAGGTGCAATTGCAAAAAAACTTTTGTCCCACTTCGGTATTGGGATTGCTGGCCATGTGATCGAACTTGGCGGTATCTGTGCCAATCCTGTTTCATTTGACGATATACTGATCAATGTTGAAAAGACACCTGTGCGATGCGCCGATCCTGACGCTGCTGAAAAAATGCTCGAAAAAGTAGTACTCGCGCGTGCGGAAGGTGACAGTATCGGCGGTGTTGTTGAGATCATAGTCCGCGGTGTACCTGCAGGGATCGGAGAACCCGTGTTTGACAAACTGGATGCTGATATTGCAAAGGCAATCATGAGTATAGGGGCTGTCAAAGGTGTTGAGATCGGTGCGGGATTTGAATGTGCGAACATGCGCGGCAGTGAAATGAACGACCCGTTCATTATCGAAGACGGGAAAATTGCGACCGGATCGAACAATGCCGGCGGAATAATTGGCGGAATTTCATCAGGAATGCCGATCATATGCCGTGCTGCTGTCAAACCGACCCCGTCTATTTCAAAGATGCAGCGTACTGTTGACACGTCAACATTAACTGAGAAAGAAATTACGATCGTGGGTCGGCATGACCCAACCATACCACCCCGGATGGTTCCGGTGGCTGAAGCGATGGTTGCGATGGTTATTGCAGATCACATGATCCGAAGTAGCAGGATTGGGGCAAATTCATTATCGCAAATTTAGGTAGTTGTCCAGAAATCGCAACTTTTCATTATAATCATTGTGCTGCGAGACCATAGGTGGATTTTAAGTGTGTTACTCTGAATCAATTCCAGTACCGGACTTGAACTATGGCAAAAGCATATCAGGTCACATAACTCAGTATACGACTCAAATTCAAATGATTTCGGGCAAACATTACAGTACACATAGCCATCAGGCAAAATTCATATCCGCTTTTCTCGTTGTATATAATCTATAGGATTATGTAGTCCGGGTTAATCCGACCGCAGGAAGGATTTTCTCATTTATATATAATCTGTCTACTAATTACGGTATTCTGTGATATTGATCCTCCCTTTTATATTTAAATCAATATTTCACTTCTTTTCCCTGGATTTTTGAATTGCATGACAGCCCTTATAATCGATAGGATTGTGCAGTCCGAACTAACCTGGGAACCATCGAAGATTTTCCAGGCAAGTTTTTAGTGCCATGTGTCCCGATTTTCTCAATAATTATAATCACAAGTTTTATAATATTTGAAGATACTTTCCTAAATAATCGTAATATTAAATAGCAATATACCAGATAATAATATGGGCAATAAGCGTGACTACCCCACAATCTTCGAAGCAATGGCCTTGCTGGCAAGTGGCTGAATGACATATCAATTATAGTAATAAATGAATAATTAGCAAAACAAAGGAGGCAACATATAATGAAAAATATAATTCGATTTGGAACAGTCGTAATGATCGTAAGCGTGATGTTCCTGGCATTTATACCATCTGTGAGTGCAGGGATTTTCGGAGATGTGAATGAAGATACTTATGTTGACATACAGGATATAACCAGGGTAGAACGAATGATCCTTGGATACGATCCTGTGACTATGTTAGCCGATATGAATGAGGACACCAATATCAACATGCAGGATGTGACCGCTATAGAGTTGATAATTCTTGAACTAAAACCATTCCCTGGTGGAAACCTGAATGTGTTGATGATGTTCGGACCTACGAGTACACTTGATCCTGCGAATGGATGGAATGGATGGTACATGAGGACGGCTGGCATCTATGAGACGTTATTCAAGTACAACGAAAAAATGGAACTTACACCTGAACTTGCCACAGGGTATACACAGGTTAATTCCACTGTATATACTATCAATCTGCGGGAGGGTGTTCTATTCCACGATGGTACACCCTTCAATGCGGATGCTGTTGTGTCTTCTATTGAACGGGTTTTAAATATATCTAATTCACGTAGCAGTGAGTATGATCACATTGCATCTGTCGTTGCAATTGATGATCATACAGTAAGGATTACCACAAACGAGCCATATGCACCGGCGATAGCAAGTTTGACCGATCCGCTCGTATCCATAGTGAGTCCTGATGCAAACAATCCAGACACAAATCCTGTGGGTACAGGTCCTTTTATGTATGCTGATCACGAGTTTGGGGCAAGTCTGTCGGTTGTCAGGAATCCGAATTACTGGGATGGCATAGTCAAACTTGAAAGCGCAAAAATAACATATATTAGTGATGGTGGAACGCGGGCATTAATGCTGGAAAGTGGTGACGCTGACATGTCACGTGGCATTCCGTATCCGGAAGTGAGCACGGTACAGGGCGATCCTGACCTGGATGTCGTAAGTAAAGAAACACTGCGCATGTACTTCATTTTCGTGAACACTGAAAAAGCACCTCTTAATGATGTCAGGGTGAGACAGGCGATAAACTATGCAATCAATCGTGATGTGATCGTTGATACTGCGCTTGAAGGCGTTGGTGGCGTACCAGCCAAAGGTGTGTTCCCATCGATCTTCCCGTGGGCAAACGATGAACTCACCGGATATTCATACAATCGGGATACAGCACTGTCACTGCTGGCGGATGCAGGGATCACCGATAGTAATGGCGATGGTATGCTGGAATATGGCGGAGAAGACTTCAAACTTAACATAAAGACCTATACCTCCCGGCCTGCAATGCAACCTGGTACAGAGGTGATTGAAACACAATTGGAGGATATCGGTATTGATGTAACTGTTGAACTTCTCGAAGCACCTGCCGTAAAGGAAGCTATGACCAATGGGGATTATGACCTGGCGTTCTATTCGTATGGTGTGGCGCCAAGTGGCGATCCTGATAATTTCCTGACCCATCATTTTGATTCGACAGCCGGTTACAAGGAGAATGGATGGACCAGGTATTCAAATACCGCTGTTGATACGCTGTTAGCATCCGCAAGGCAGGAAACGAATTCGTACAATAGGAAAGACTACTACGACCAGGTACAGGAGATCATCGTGGAAGAATCTCCGGAGATGTTCATCTTCCATGAAATGGAACTTGTCGGGTACAATACCAAGGTTATAGGTTATGAGATATATCCAAACGAGATCAGTTTCCTCACTAAGGATATGTATGTCGGACAATAGGTAGTGTAACTGTGCGAATATCAGGCGAGATGATACGATCATGTGTCATCTTGCTTGTTCTATTTTATTTCAGGTTTGAAAATATTAAGCTGTACAGGTAAACGGGCAAAGGAGTTTGTGAATGGAACCGAAAAGAATAGTCAGGCGATATTGGGATAAAAGAAGCCAAACTTATGACGAAAATGGATATAAATCGCATAATGCGACTCAAAATTTCTGGAAAAGTATACTAAAAAATGCGGTCAGGACAGATGAAAACCTCAAGATACTAGATGTTGGAACCGGTACTGGATTTTTATCTCTGCTTTTTGCAGAAATGGAACATAGTGTAACAGGAATAGATCTCTCCAAAGGTATGCTGGAAAAAGCACGGCATAATGCTGGTAAATTAGATTTAACTGTTGATTTTATACATGGGGATGCGGAAAACTTACCTTTTGAAGATGAAACCTTTGATATTGTGATTAATAGGCACCTCCTGTGGACAATACCAAATCCCAGAATCGCTGTTGATGAATGGAGTCGGGTTGTGAAGTCAGGTGGTAAAATTATGCTGATCGATGGAAAATGGTACGATTCTTCAATAGATATGCGTTTACGCAGATTTATTGGTAAGATCATCGTTTCTATAACTGAAAAAAGAAATCCACGTATGTTTATGAGTCACTACGCTAGAATAAAATCTCAATTTCCATTTTTTAATGGAAGCGCACCAAATGATGTCATAGACATATTTGCTGAAGCCGGGTTAAAAAATATATCCGTGGATAATCTCGAAAAACTTAAGCGGTTTGAAAATAAAAATAGATCTTTATCATATAAAATTTCAAATAAACCATCTCTTTTTTTAGCGCTTGGAGAAAAATAGCAGCAAAATCGAGCAGGTTTAATAGTGTACAATTACACATGGCATACTAAAAAGCCCAATAAAATGATTGTATTTGCATAGATAGTTTCAATAAAATCTCGATGCACAATCCATTTGCCAAACCCTGCGCAGCAATACCGCCGCAGGTGGCGTATTCTAATCATTATTAAAAATATGCTCGGTCGAATAAATCGGAACATTTTCAATATATTGGTATGTAAAAACGCTATGCTGCGTTACATCATATGTAGATTATAAGTTGAAATGCCGAGAAAATCCGACCGTAGGGGGGATTTTCTCGATAATATATTTTACACCAGGCGATCCTGCGAATACAATTTGTACAAGATCGGATGAAAATACGAACCCGTTAGCGCCTGTGGAAAAATAGCAACAAAATCCAGCAGGCTTAATAGTACAATTACACATGACATACCTAAGAGGCCAAATAAATGTTTAACTATGTCTTAAAACGGATACTTCAGTTGATCCCTGCGTTACTCATAGTTTCGGTGGCAAGTTTCTCGATAATATATTTCGCACCAGGTGATCCTGCGGAGACAATTTGTACAGGGCCGGATGGAAATACGAATCCGGAATCTGTAGAGAAATTCAGAATTGAAATGGGGCTTGACAAACCACTGCACACCCAGTACCTGATATGGCTGAACAATGTTGTGCACGGCGATTTAGGATATTCATTCCGGAGTGAAAAACCAGTTTTTGAACATATAATAACCGCATTCAAAGCTACATTGAAACTTTCAATTGTAAGTTTAGTTGTTTCATTGATCATTGCGGTTCCTCTTGGCATCCTCTCAGCAATCAGACAGAACTCGCTTATTGATGTATCCTGCATGGTTGGTGCGTCGCTCGGGGTTTCCATGCCGAATTTCTGGCTGGGACTCCTGCTCATGCTGCTTTTTGGAGTATACCTGCACTGGCTTCCCGTAGCCGGTTATGGGGCCGGTGGCGATATCGAACACATCATACTGCCAGCCATAACACTCGGAACAGGTTCTGCCGCAGTCACTGCAAGGCTTATGAGGTCTAGTATGCTTGAAGCCCTTGGGCAGGACTATATACAGACTGCCCGGGCAAAAGGTGTCCCTGAACAGGTGGTCATCGGAAAACACGCCCTCAAAAATGCCCTGATCCCGGTTGTGACCATGGTCGGATTAAACTTTGGTTACCTGCTAAACGGTTCGGTTGTGGTAGAGACGATCTTTGGCTGGCCCGGTCTTGGCAGTTTGATCGTAGATTCAATAAATATGAGAGATTACATGATGGTTCAAGGCTGCATGATATTTGTAGCTGTTCTCTTTGTGGCAGTAAATATGATCGTTGATATTTCATACAAATACATTGATCCGAGGATACACTATGGCGCAGCATAACAACCAGTTTATGGACGTTATAGAACGATTCAAAGAGAGCAGGTCTGTCACAATCGGTGCTACCATAATTGTACTATTCTGTCTCCTGGCGATCTTTGCACCCCAGTTATCACCAAACAACCCCACAAAAGCGTGCCTGGATGATCGCCTCATATCACCGTTCACAGAATTCAGGTATCCGCTTGGAACAGATCACCTGGGAAGATGTTTTCTCTCTAGATTGTTATACGGCACCAGAATCTCGCTTATGGTCGGGATTACTGTTGTTAGCATATCTGCAACGGTCGGAATTATTCTCGGGGTAGTTTCAGGATATTATGGCGGGCTTCCCGATGCTTTGATCATGCGTCTGGTTGATGCTACTCTTGCGTTTCCGAGCATATTCCTGGCTGTGGCGATTGCCGGTATTCTCGGCCAGGGGTTAGTAAGTGTCATGATCGCCCTTGTGGTAGTAGACTGGACAAAATATGCAAGGGTTGTACGAGGTTCGGTGCTATCATTAAAGGAGAAGGAATTCATTGAATCTGCAAGGTCACTTGGTGCGACCGACCTTCATATCATGGCTCGCCACATACTTCCAAACATTGTAGCCCCGATAATCGTGGTGGCAACGCTCGGTATGGCTTACGTGATACTCTCGGCAGCGGCGTTGAGTTTTCTTGGTTTTGGTCCGCAGCCTCCGACACCTGAGTGGGGTGTAATGCTAAATGCCGGACGTGTGTACATGCGAACAGAACCGCACCTTACAATCTTGCCAGGACTTGCGATAATGGCTATGGTGCTTGCGTTTAATCTCCTGGGGGATGGGCTTCGGGATATACTGGACCCGAAAAGGTCGGTGATCGAGTGAATTTACTTGAGATTATCAATCTGACAACCCACTTTCAAACTCCTGACGGTATTGTGCAAGCAGTGGACAAAATCGACCTATCGATAAGAGAGAAAGAGACGTTCGGCTTGATCGGCGAGACCGGATGTGGAAAAACGGTGATTGGACTTACGATTATGCGTCTTTTACCACCAACCGCAACAGTGGGTGGAGAGATATTATACAATGGTAAAAATCTTCTTGAAGTAAGCGAGACAGGAATGCGAAAGATCAGGGGAGAAGAGATCGCAATAATCCTCCAGAACCCGACGACATCCTTAAATCCGGTCTTAAAGGTGGGTGAACAGATTGCAGAAGCGATTCGACTCCATCAGGGGCTGAATAAACATGATGCAAAGAAGAAAGCAATCGAGATGCTCGATTCTGTCAGGATCTCATCGCCATCCAGGCGGGCGAATGAATATCCACATAAGTTCAGCGGTGGGATGAAACAGCGCGTGATGATTGCAATGGGCCTTGCATGTGATCCTTCATTCATCATTGCAGATGAACCCACAAAGGGGCTTGATGTCACGATAAAAGCACAGATCGTTGAATTGATGAAAGAAATGACCGAACACAAGGCGATGCTCCTCATAACCCATGATCTTGGTGTTGCCGCAGAGATGTGTGACCGGATAGCGCTTATGTATGCAGGGGAACTTGTGGAATATGCCCCACTTGACGAGATATTTGAAAAACCGCTTCATCCATACACTATAGGCTTTTTGAACTCGCTCCCGAAGAAGGGACTTGTGCCGATACCGGGCATGAGCCCTTCGCTAATCAATTTTCCGGATGGGTGTAGATTTCATTCGAGATGTGACTATGCAACAGGGGAGTGCAAGCAAAAACATCCGGATATGGTTGAAATGGGGAACGGGCATTTTGTGAGGTGTTTCCATGCTCGAAGTTGAAGGATTAACTAAATATTATCCATCAGGTGTGATACGAAAACAGTATGCTAAGGCGGTTGATGGTGTATCATTCAAGATCGGGAAGGGTAAGACGCTGGGACTCGTTGGAGAGAGTGGATGTGGAAAAACGACGATTGGAAGATTGATCCTGCGATTGATCGAACCAACAGCCGGAAAAGTGTTATTCGATGGCATTGACCTCTTAGCGTTGAAAAGAAAGGAATTGCGGGCTATCAGGTCCAGAATGCAGATGATCTTCCAGGATCCGGATTCTTCGCTTGATCCGAGGATGAAGATTGGAACAAGTATCGCAGAGCCTTTAAAATTACAAGGTGCGACCCCGAAGGATAAAATCGGGCAGAAGATTTTAGAACTGGTAGAAACCGTTGGTCTCCATCCCGAACATATCAATCGTTATCCCTATCAACTGAGCGGCGGCCAGAACCAGCGTGTTGTTCTTGCAAGGATCCTTGCTATGAATCCTGATCTCATCATCGCTGATGAGCCAACATCTTCCCTGGATGTCTCGGTCCAGGCGCAGATCCTGAATCTCATGATGGATTTGCAGAGTACGTTTGGTCATACGTATCTTTTTATCACACATGATCTCGATGTTGTGCGGATCATGGCTGATCACATAGCAGTGATGTATCTTGGGAGGATCGTTGAAATTGGGAAAACCCACGATATATTCAATGGCGCAAAACATCCGTATACACATGCGCTACTGTCTGCTGCCATGATGGAGCCGGCGGCGGGACAAAGAGAACGGGTAATTCTCAAAGGTGAGACCCCGGGCCCGACCGATATCCCTGCAGGGTGCAGGTTTCATACGCGATGTATACGAAGGGAAGAGATATGTATGCTCAAGGATCCGGAGACTGTTGAAGTGGGGGACGGGCATTATGTGGCATGCCATTTTGTTTGATGTTGCGTGTGTGTAGGGTGACTGTCCAACAATTATCACGCTCAATATTGAAGAGAAACACAATTGCTTAATCCAGATGATAATTAAATTTTACATTGTCTCTTGGGCGAGCATTATTGCGAAAAATTCATTATCTTGATTTCTTATTATGTATCACGATATTTCCGCCCTCTAATGAACCCGTTGCATTATGATATTCCAATCCATCTTTGTCAAGAACTGTGATTTCATAATAATCCGGATCACCATTCAACTCATTATCCATGGCCTCTACAGTAAACTGGAAGTTGTCACTACTTTCCGGTTGAAGTTCACCTGTAACCGGGTCAAAAATCTGGAGCACTGCTTTTCCCTGGAAGGAAGAAGTATTATCACTTATAGCAAGCCCGATCCAGGCATTACTTTTCACAATATAATCGAAACCGTTCAGACGATATACATAGATCGAATTGCCCTGAACTTTTCCTTTCTTATTGTACTTAATGGCACAATTCAATAATCTAGTGATTTTCCACTTTTTACGCCAAACATACCCCCTTAATCAGCTAAATACTGTTTTCCAATCACTTATGATTTTCTAAAATTTGATCTTCAATACTCAAATATCTAAAAA
>DQIP01000204.1 GCA_020793565.1 Candidatus Methanovorans sp. | reverse complement strand
ATTTATATAAATATGCATCCGATGTGATATTATTACTGTTTTTTTACTGTGTAACTGAATTATGGGACTGTGCCGCTTCAGACATTTCATCAATTGCTTATGATCCACTGTGTCGAAGAACTTGGAAATGTCCATGTCCACCACATAGTTAACCGGAGCATTCATGATGATCTCGTCTAACTTAATTAGAGCATCGTGGCAGTTGCGATTCGGTCGAAACCCGTAAGACGTGTCTATAAAGTCCTGCTCAAAGATTGCTTCGAGAATTTTCTTTAGTGCCATCTGGACAATCTTGTCCTCGACAGCCGGGATTCCGAGCGGTCTTTTATCGCCGTTTGGCTTCGGGATATAGACGCGCAAGACCGGTTGAGGCTTGTACTGTTTTGCTTTGAGCTTTGTTATCAGGTCTGCGATATTCGCACCCAGTTTCTTCGAATATTCTCCTACTGTTACTCCGTCAATACCAGGAGATTTTCTTTTCTTTAACTCCCTGAAACATTCTTTTAGAAAATCCTCTGTTAGCAAGTGTGCTAATGACGTAAACTTGCATTTCGAGTATTCCTTGGCTTTTAAAGCTATAACTTGTACAGCTTTTTGAGTCTTAGACACCAGTTTTGTTGTCACCTACATTCCACCTCTGGGTGTGGTAGATGTGCCCCTGATGTCATTCGCGCTTCTGTCAGTCCCTTTCCTCCACAGGCATTACCCTGCTTCATCAGTACTATGAACTGATCCGACTCCCAGTATGTCATTTGTGCAGCCTTACCGTTTATAGGCTTGACAACGCATACGCCATTACTGTAGAGAGAACATACTGGGGCTCCCGAGTTCCCATAGTCTCCGTTTGACACCATGCTACGGTCTTGGACCCCGTTGGACTTACATCACCTTGCCATGTCCTTAAGCTCAATTCTATATTCCAAGCCTTGAGGTTTGGACTAATGGTGGTGTAAATGCTGCCTTCCGTCTTATTGAGAACGTCGGCTTCCAAGATTATCAGTATTTCGGGGCTTATAACCTTCACTTCCGTTGCGGCCTGGTATCCCATCCCCCCAGCTTCACATCAGTCTGTTACCAGACTGGGTGTGGGGTTCAGTTCTGAGGTGGTGGCTAGCCTTTCCCCAGGTTGGATTTTCACCAACTGGCGAATATGAATTTTGCTCGGCACTCCAATAATTACGGCATTCAATAGTATCGATCCTTCTTTTTGCATTTAAATCTATATTTGACCTTCTTTCCCCTGAATTTTTGAATTGCAGGACAGCCACTATAAGCTAAATATAGGATAACACAGCATAGATTTTTTACACAACAATGTTATTGAAAATGTTCAGTTTGATTCGACCGAGGTATATTTTCCATAATGTTTGAAATGCGCCGCCTGCGGCGGTATTGCTGTGCGGGGTCTTGTAATATAGACTATGCATCTACATTTTATCGAAATCACCTATACAAATACAATGTACCTGTTACCTATTCGTCTGCAAGATATCTCCTGAACAGTAACACTGTACTTGACACTATCAATGTTGCAAGGAATATAGCGATTACCATAGCTTCAAATGTAAAGTCCTGCCACGAATGCACTGATGCCCACATACCGCTTCTTGTTACAAACGTTGCAAATATAACAAGTATGAATGACAGCACAGCAAGCATTGGTGCGAGGAATTTGTACTCCCCATGCTTTGTACGTGTCTGTGCATGCAGGTATGCCGTTGACGCAACCCATGGGATTAGGGATGAGGTTTCAACAGGGTCCCAGCTCCAGTACCATGCTCCCCATCCAAGTACTTCATAAGCCCAGAATCCACCAAGTCCGATACCAAGGGTAAGGAACAGCCATGAGATCCTCATCCAGTCTGCTGCAATCCTTGTCCACCTATTGTCATCCAGTATCAAATTCCCGATAGCTGCTGCAAATGGGATTGTAAATGCTGCATATCCAAGGAACAGTACCGGTGGATGGATTGCCATCCACGGATTCCTGAGCAATGGGTTCATTCCCTGTCCGTATGGGATCCGGTATAGTTCTACAAAAGCATTCCAGTTGGTCAATTCAAGTGTCCCGCCCGGAATCTGGTAATAAGCTGCAAATGGGTTCCTGAGTACCAGTAGTAGCAGGAACACTAATGCAATAAGCAATGATATGGATCGTGTAATATCCATCAATTTTGTATTCGCAAGATATTTGGTATGTCCTGTGTACTGCATCAAAAGCAGCATCATCAATATGAACCAGGTCCATAGGAGGAAGGAACCTTCCTGACCTGCCCATAGTGCAGATATCCTGTAATACCATGTAAGATCAACACTGGAATGCTGATAAACATAATTAAATGCTGCATTGATGATGAACATGTAGTACGTCAGCAAAACAATTGCAAACGTAATTGTTCCTGCACAGGCAATCTCAAGTTTTTTTGATATTGCTTTTGTATTTTTATCCCTGTTAAAATAATAAATCACAGAATATGCTGTGGCTCCAAATCCAAGGGCAAAGGAAATCCAGATTAAGATCATTCCGACATTCATATCATCACCGTCTCTTTATTTTCCACCATGCTCACCTTTTCGCTTCACCAGGTCACGCTCAAGTTTCTCTTCGTATTTCTTCTCGATATCAGATGTCGGCGCGACTTTCTGATGTATATTTTTCTTAGGTGATCCGGATTTACTTTTCTTTGGCGATCCTGATCCTGGTTCCATAATAATGTTCCTGCCGGCTTTTATGTATTCAGCAGCTCCGAGAATTACAATGCCGAATGACATAATATACATTCCAAGCCACAATACTGTTATGAAAGGGACAGTCCTGACATACAGGTCAACCCTGCTGCCTGCCTCATCAATAGCCTTCGGAGCTATGAAAAGTTCTTCCATTAAGCCTCTTTTGATATAATGATTGGTGTATGTCTGTCCCCATTTAAAGTCAGTAATGTATTTGACCTGACCGCTGTCAAAAAATTTATTATTCTTATAGACATCAAAATTAATATTCGTCACATATGACGTGCCAGGGTATTTTTGATACATTTCACCTTCATAACCGGATGTCATACTGGTTATATTGATGCTATAATCCTGATCAGCAAATGTGCTTGCGGTATTTACTGAAATCACATTTGAGCTTTCTACTTGTGTATTAGTGCTTATCACAACACCGATTAAGACTAGTAATATACCCATGTGAATAATGTGTGCGCTTACACCGCGTACCGTTTTAAATGTGGACTGCCTGTCAATCGAACGCCACATCTTGTATAGTGTTGCAGCCAGTGCAACTAATACAAGTGGAATTGTAACATCGATAGGGGTGTTGTTAAAAGGCGATACGATCGCAAAAATAATTGATGTTGTAACGGATACACCTGCAATGGTTGCGGATCTTTTAGCACCGAAGTATCCCATAAGCAAGCATGTTGTAAGAAGCATCACAAGCGCTGCGACCGGGAGTGCTGACCTGTTGTTGAAATACTGGGTATTCAGACTCATTTCCACACCTGTTGTGAGTTTTGCAACAAGGGGTGTCATCATTCCGATTGTTAATAACACTGTTAACAAAACAAGCGTAAGCACGGTTGCCAGCATTGTATTTTTTGGTGTAACGATTTTTTCAATATTCATCATAATATATTCCTATAATGTTTATTTGCATGAAATAGTGGATGTTTCTATATGTACTTAACTACCTGACAAATATATTCCCTTTTTTTGATGTAGTGTATACACCACCCCTTGAATAAAAAAATTGCACATGATTGCGAAAACAAAAAACCATTCAGGCTTAATTTAACGCTATTGGATAGGATGCACTCCAAACTAAATCCTAAACCCCAACACTCTGTTTTTGAACAAATATGCTGCAGCATAGCGGTTAGATTTTGCAATAAATACTTCAAAAAATACCACACACGCAGATTCCAAAAATGATATTATCAAAGGCCCCAACACTCAAAACCCTTATATCAATGAACAATATTTTATTAATTGCGGATGTGATAGAGATATTGATACATATCCGGATATGACTTTTTAACAATTAATATAATTACAGGCCTGCTACCGGTGAATAAATATGGTCAATATACTGGAAAATTACTTCAAGTTAAAAGAGCATGGAACAAATATTAAGACTGAAATAATAGCTGGGTTTGCTACTTTCATGACCATGGCGTATATCATCGTGGTCAATCCTGCTATTCTTGAGGCTGCAGGCATTCCGTTTGGTCCTTCCATGGTCGCAACAATAATCTCGGCTATTTTCGGAACATTGATCATGGGAATATATGCAAATAGACCTTTTGCAATAGCGCCGTATATGGGTGAGAATGCTTTTGTGGCATACACTGTTGTAGGTGTGCTTGGTTATTCATGGCAAACTGCCCTGGGCGCAGTGTTTATCAGTGGCGTACTTTTTACAGTATTGACAATTACAGGCGCCAGGGGATTGATGGTAAAGGCGATTCCTAACAACCTGAAATACAGTTTTGCGGTAGGGATCGGACTATTCATTACATTCATTGGTCTTGTCAATGCCGGAATTGTAATACTTGGGGTGGAAGGAGCACCTGTGCATGTCGGTGTCCTGAATGCACCCGGGGTTGTACTGGCTATATTCGGTTTCATTTTAATGGGAGCGCTTCTTATAAAGCGCATAAAAGGAGCTATACTGATAGGTATTATTGTAACCGCAGTACTCGCTTTTGCAACAGGTTTTGCAAATACCCCTGCTAAACTTGTGAGTATGCCCCCGGACATTGCCCCTATTTTCCTTCAGCTGGATATAGCCGGTGCTTTGAGCTGGGGCTTTTTTTCGGTGATCCTTACGATGTTCACAATGGATCTGCTGGATACTATGGGCACTCTTGTAGGTGCATCTGCGAGGGCTGGTTTCCTGGATAAGGATGGTAACCTCCCGGAGATTGAAAAACCGATGCTTGCAGATTCCCTGGCAACGATGTTCGGGGCAGTTGTTGGTACCACAACTACAGGTACTTTCATTGAGTCAGCAACAGGTATTGAAGAAGGAGGAAGAACAGGATTAACCGCAGTGGTTGTGGCAGCTCTTTTTGCGCTTGGTCTTTTTTTATCCCCCCTATTCTCTGCAATTCCACCGGTAGCTACCGCACCTGCCCTGATCATAGTGGGACTGCTGATGATAAGTCCGATAAAAAATATCGATTTCGAGGATTATACAGAGGTAATCCCCGCTTTTGCGGTCATAGTTCTTATGAGCTTTACGTATAATATCGGAGTGGGCCTGTGCGGCGGTTTTGTACTGTTCCCGCTTGTAAAGGCCATTGACGGAAAATATAAAGAAATCCAGCCTGCTGCGTGGGTATTATTTGTCTTGTGCCTGTTGTTTTACATCTTCTATCCATATTGATTACGAAATGCCTGGAGTTAGGATGAAAAATATCGGCTACGATATTGTCAGAGACTTTTTTTACAGTAGTGACTGTCGGAAAAGAGGTTAAATCAAAACTGTTTAATTAATACCCGCAAGTAAAACGCTATGCTGCGCTGTGTGTAATTTATTTAATAAATTAAAACGCCTCTGAATATGGACTTTTCCGACAGTCTCTAGTATATAATTTCTGGGATTATGTAATCCGAGTAAATCCGACCGCAGGGAGGATTTTCTCGGTTGAAATGCTGCGAAAATGCCCATATCGTTCGCGTTAGTGGTGTGGGAATCCGCCGCCTGCGGCGTTTGTATTGGTTTTAGCTTCAGTTTCAAATTGAATTATCTCACTACGAAGTATTTGATTGAAAACTTCTACTGAAGTCTCCTGATGATGACGTTTTTCCCGGCTACCACATCATCCATCGAAAAAACCTCCAAGTTATAGATACCACGATAACCAGATATCTCATCGATCACCGTAAAATCCACTGTTCCACTGCCGGGCGCCATGTGCACATCTCCTGCGTATTCATCAGTCCACTTGCCATTATTATCATGCAGGTGCATGTGAACGACATGACCATCAAGGTCTTTTGCAAAATCCCGCACTTTTTCGGAAATGCCACCGCATGTAAGATTTGCATGCCCGATATCAAATGTGACACCAAGACTTGGAGAATCCACAGCCATCACGGCATTCAACAACTCATCCGTCATGCAACATAAATTACCAGGGTCTGTACCCTCTTTGTTCTCAAGACCGAGCATGACGCCGCAGTCATGAGCAGTTGATGCAAGTTTCTTGAGATTATCGACCATCTTTGAAAATGATGATGCCGGATTGCCATTTATCCTCCCGGGGTGTATCACCACAACCTTTGAATCCAAACGGTTCGCAAGTTCGATCGATTCTTCCATCAGCCGAAAATGGGTGCGTCCCATGCTGGCAGTGTCAACAACAAGTTCCTTTGGGTATGTTGGAACATCGGCAAAATAAGGAGCATGAACCGATGTTAAAAGGTCACAGGTTGATATGGCATCCATGATGCTGCCAAGCATATCCTCCTGCAGTTGCATATTCTTATACAATCCGAGTTTCGGGATGTATAACTCTATCGATTGTACCTCGTTCTTGATCTCCTCGATCGTACCTGCAAATGATGAAGCTCCGATTATCATATTAAAACATGCGTGGATAAATGTAATAATTGTTTTGATTTTGGGCGAGTACCAAAATGCTTATCTAATTTATAAGATTACCAGCATGCAATGAAACTTTACGTGCCCCATGTAGGACATCTTGAAGGACTTGAAATGCTACTTGCAGGTTCAGGTAACATATATGGCGTTTACATGGCAGGTTCGCCTGAATATATCGGTACCGGAAGAACGAACCTAAGTGCACCGAAACTTGAGGATATCGCAGTCCAGACCGAATATGCACACGAGAAGGGAGTGAAACTTGAAATCGTCCTGAACAGTTCGTGCATGGGCGGGCAGCACCTTACACCCGAAGGATACCGGTCTATTGACTGGTATTTTAACAGGCTCAACGATATTGGTATCGATTCCATAACTGTTGCAGACCCATACCTTGTTGAGATGCTTGCAAGGGATTATGACATGGAAGTTGTTGTATCAGTGCTTTCGTTTGTGGATTCGCCGCAAAAAGCGGAGTTCTATGAAGATCTTGGTGCAGACACGATCGTGATCGATTCTGCGATCAACAGGCATTTTGATAAACTGGAAGCCATCAAGGAATCCGTATCATGCGAACTCAAATTGCTGGTCAATGAAGGGTGCCTTTACCAGTGCCCGTTCAGGTATGCACATTTTAATTTTTTCTCGCACGCAAACGGACCCGGGCCAAAACCAAATGTTACTGATGACTATTATTATTACAAGTGCCTTTCACTGAGGATACAGAATCCGGAACTGATCATCAAATCACCATGGATAAGACCTGAAGATCTCAAGGAATACAAACACATAACAGACATATTCAAGATCGGAGGGCGAACCCATTTTGTGAACTGGACACTGAATGTTGTCAATGCATATGCAAATGAGAGCTACGATGGGAACCTTATGGATCTCCTGGATTGTCCAAAGGACCTGATGGACCTGTTCTATATTCCGAATAAGGAACTTGATGGTGCTCTTGCGCAATGGAAACAGTGTGAGAAGGTCTGTAAAAGATGCGGTTACTGCAAGCGTTTGACAGAAAAAATTACACAGGTATATTCAACTGAAGGTACAGGGCAGGTATTAAAGCCATTACATACGATGGGGAAACAGCAATGACATTAACCGAACAATTATTGATTTCACGTGGAGAACTTGAGAACAAACTCAGGAACATGCTCGGAAAACCTATCTTTTTGATTGAGATGGACGGGTTCGCACTTCCGTGCGGTTGTAGTGGAGCAACGATCAATACGCGAGGGTTACAGGTGGATGACCTGGAAGTTTTTGAGGAATACATACTCAAATACCTGACCGACACCGCACAGTCCCTTGGCATCGATCCCTCATTTGTATTTGCACGACTTATTCCGGGTACTTCAGAAATTGCATCACTCAACCTGCGTATGCTGTGCAATCACTGCTACATGGACTTTGCGAGAGGAAGCGGTAAACAACCAAGGCCAGACATATATATATTACGGTTTAACCGCAAGTAATGGTAATATCTATGGAATCGTTATTGTGTGAACGGTTTTTATGGTTCGTTTCTTTGACTGTATTTTCCAAAAAATCGTATTGATTTCGAAAGGTTTATGAATGATTTAATATAATCCACAATAACATATGTTAGCTTATATCATAATTATGTGATATCGTTACGTGAATTGGAGTAAAGTGCATCTTAAATTCGTTGCACTGATTCGCGATCTATTATAGAATAATATAAAATAAATGGAGGAAAATGAATGGAACCACTCATAAGCATGGGTGTGCTGGCACTAATGGGTGCTGCTGCGACTGTCGCAGGTGCGTCAGAAGATCTTGAGTCTGATGTCGGATCACAAAGTAACCCAAACTCACAAGTGCAATTGGCACCCCAAATGATGTATCCACACAGGATCTATAACAAAGCTATTTCTGGTGAACCACCATCAAATGCACTTATGTGCGCGGTCGGCGGTACAACAGCTACAGTTTTGATGAGTGCATACAATATGTCCCCAGTTTTTGCAATTGCTATGGGAGCACTTATAGCTGCATTAGTACATGGAACATATTCCGTAACAGCATTCTTGGGTAGACCTACAAGTCAGAAACGATTCAAACAACCAGTTTATCTTGATATTTTGTGGTCGCATACACCGGTCATAATGGGATATTCGTATATAACGACGTTTTGTATTCTCGTTATATCGTACCTCATGGTCTCTGTACTCGGACACCCGTTCCCACTGCCACTTATAGCATTTATATGGGGTATTACGATAGGAGCTATCGGCTCATCTACCGGTGATGTCCATTATGGTGCAGAGCGGGAATTCCAGAGCGTGGAATTCGGTGCAGGACTTAACGCTGCAAATTCAGGAAACATTGTCAGGAAAGGAGAATCCGGACTTCGTAACGGTTTCGACAATTCATGGTTCTGCGCAAAATTCGGCGGACCTGTTACAGGAATTGCATTCGGCATGGTAGTATTCTTAAGCGGCTGGGTCACAACTGTGTTCGACCCTGCAAAAGGCATCGCAATTGGATGGCTTTCAGTTATCGCAGGTGTTATATTGGTACTTATTATGATACTATGGAACAGGAAGATCGAAGTTGCAGCACGTGCTGCATATGGACCATACAAGGAAGATGAGGTGGCTGCATGATAGATATTGCAGGGATCCTTATAGATAATATCTTGTATGTGTTATTGATAACACTTGGCGGCGCATTGATCTCACTTAGTGTTCACTTCGTGCCTGTAGGCGGTGCCCCTGCGGCAATGGCACAGGCAACCGGTATTGGAACCGGTACAGTTCAGCTGGCTGCGGGTGCAGGTCTTACGGGACTTGTAGCTGCAGGTGCTGTTATGCAGGTTTCAAATAGTCTTCCACTTGTCCTTGCAGCCGGCGCGGTCGGTGCAATGATCATGATGTCTGTCACAATGATCGTAGGAACATGGGTATATGTATATGGAGTCGGATGCCCACCAGCATCTGCAAAAGTCAAGTACGACCCGATCACAAAGGATCGGCAGGATCTCTATGTATCACAGGGTACAGAAGGACATGGCCTGCCAACTGTCAGTTATGTCAGTGGAGTTCTTGGTGGTCTCTTTGGAGGCTTAGGTGGTTCACTTGTATATCACTCACTTATAACTGCAGGTATGGGCCCGGATGTGGTAATGTCAAACCTTATAGGTCTTGCTAGTGTTTTTGCAGTAGGCATATTCTTTGTGAACGCTGTAATTCCTTCTTATAACATCGGTGGAACTATCGAAGGTTTCCATGATCCAAAATTCAAGAAATGGCCAAAAGCCGTATTTTCGTCACTGATCGCAACATTTATGTGTGCGCTTGTGGCCGTATTAGCTATAGGAGGTCTTTAAATGTCAGCTGGAGGACCAGGAGGGGAAGCCCATGGAGGTGTAGCCCCTGGAAAGATGATCGTCTTCGGTTTACTCGGAGGATTGATCTGTATTTATGCTGCACACTTCTTAGCAATGGTTAACCCTGTATTTTCATTCATAGGTGCCCTTGGTGCGGTTTGCGCGATAGTATGGGGTGCAGATGCAGTAAGGCGTGTTTGTAGTTATGGTCTTGGTACAGGTGTACCGTCCATTGGTATGATCGCACTTGGTATGGGTGTTATAGCATCGTTGTTCGGACTTGCAGTCGGAGGCCTTGCAGGACCTATAGTAGCAGTAATAGCTGCAGCAATTATCGGATTGGTAATTGGTATTCTTGCGAACAAGGTACTTGGAATGAACATCCCTATTATGGAAAAGACCATGGTAGAGATTGGTGTTGCAGGCGCACTGACAATTGTCGGGCTCAGTACCACAATGGCAGGAACATTCATGTTTGCTGAAGTGCTTGAATTAGTGGTTGCACCGGGATATATCGCAGTGATATTCATCGCTGGGGGTATGGGAATCCTGCATCCGTTCAACGCATGTCTCGGACCTGATGAAGAACAGGACCGCACACTTGCAGTGGCTTTCGAAAAAGGTGGAATTGCCATGGTAATTGCAGGCATTGTGTCTATGGTTATAAGCACTGCAGCAGCAATTCCATCGATCGTGATCGGATTGTTGATCTGGTACATATCCTTCGCGAAGTTCTATGAACTTACAAAGAGAGATGCGTATAAGGTACTTGGAACAGGACTGCTGCCTACAGAGGAGGAGTTGCAATGAGCATGATACGAGTAGCACCGGAAGTACATCTGGTACTTGATCCAATGACATCATTGCTTGCACAGGAACGTGACGATATCATATCATATTCAATGGATCCTGTGATGGCACAGGTCGATGAACTTGATAAGATCGCAGACGACCTTGTGAATTCACTTTCACCAAGTGAACCATTGCTTGCTTCATTCCCTGGACGTGAAGACACTTCACGTAAAGCAGGTTTCTATGGCAATGCATTCTATGGTATTGTTATAGGTCTGGTATTTTCAGGACTGTTGACAGTTGCTCTATATGTAGTCACTCTGATGAGCGGGGGGATGTAAAATGGCAGATAAAAGAGAAGCAGTATCCGGATGGCCAACTATTAAAGGTGAGTATGATGTTGGAAATGTCGAGAACTGTGTTGCAGTAATAACACTCGGTTCACACCTTCCGGGAGGTCCCCAGTTAGATGCAGGTGCGGCAATTACCGGACCATGTAAAACAGAGAACCTTGGTATAGAGAAGGTCGTCGCCCACATCATATCAAACCCGAACCTGAGATTCCTTTTGATAACAGGTTCAGAGGTCAAAGGACACATCACCGGACAGGCAATGTCAAGTATGCATGCCAATGGTGTGGAAGATAACCGGATTGTCGGAGCAACAGGTGCGATCCCATATATTGAGAACATCAATGAAGAAGCGATGGAAAGGTTCCAGCAACAGGTCGAATGTGTTGAACTGATCGGTACTGAAGATATGGGAGAGATCACTGCCAAGATTAAGGAATGTGCTGCAAAGGACCCAGGTGCTTTCGATGCTGATCCAATAATTATGGTGGTCAAAGGAGGAGAGGAAGACGAAGAAGAAACAGGCGGACTCAAGCCAATGGCAGCTGAGATCGCAACTATTCGCTCCAGGATCCGAAATATTGAGATCGACATGATCAATGCCGGTAATATGAACAAATTCCATTCCGGAGTACATGCCGGTAAGATAGAAGGTGCAATGATCGGTCTTGTGATCACATTGTCAATGCTTGGAATGTTGCTATTCGGGAGGTAATTGATATGGCAGAAGAACAAGAAATTGGACAGGGCGTCCCGATGGTCGTCAGTCCCCAGATGGGACCGATTGACTCCGCTGTTGAAAGCATCAGGTACAGGGCACAATTGATTGCACGAAACCAAAAGCTTGATTCAGGTGTAGCAACAACTGGAGTATCCGGATTTATAGCCGGCTTCATTTTTGCACTGCTTATGGTAATTGTGATCCCATCGATTATTTGGCAGGTGATCTAAATGAGCGATGAGAGTAATGTAATACCAAGTGTAGTTGTAGACCAAAACGATTTCAATGACGTAATCAAAAAACTCAATCTGATCGATGAAAAGATTGAGTTCGTAAACAGTGAGATCGCACAGCGGATTGGTAAAAAAGTTGGTAGAGATATAGGAATCTTATATGGAGCAGTTGTTGGGATATTGATGTTCTTGCTATACATCTCAATATCATCAATTCCCTTCTAAGAGGTGTTAAAATGTTTAAATTTGACAAGAAACAGGAAGTATTCGAAGTTGGAGGAGTCAAGATTGGCGGACAGCCAGGCGAGTATCCTACAGTTTTGATCGGTACAATGTTCTACAACAGGCACAAAATTGTGACTAATGAGGATACAGGAGAATTCAACAAGGGCGCAGCAGATTCCTTGTGGAATGATATGCAAGAGATGGGAGATGTTACAGGTAACCCATACATCAACCAGATCGTTGGTGAAACACCAGAAGCGATCAAGAAATTTATTGATTGGTTTGTTGAAATTGATGACAAGACCCCATTCCTGATCGATTCATCCGCAGGTGATGTCCGTTCAGCAGCAGCAGACTATGTTACAGAGATCGGTGTTGCCAAACGTTCAATCCACAACTCTATTAACTCAAGTGTCCATGATGACGAGATCGAGGCTATCAAGCGAAGTGGTATGGATGCCGCAATTGTTTTGGCATTCAATGCGACCGACCCGAGTGTGAAAGGAAAACTTGAGATCCTTGAAGTTGGAGGCACAGGTCAGGACAAGGGAATGCTTGAGATCGCAAAAGAGTGCGGTATCACAAAACCTCTTATTGATGTTGCTGCAACTCCACTTGGTGCGGGTGCAGGCGCAACGATCCGGGCTGTTACAACTATAAAAGGCCATCTTGGTCTTCCGGTCGGGGCAGGATACCATAACATGGCATCTGCATGGGACTGGATGAAGACGTTCAAGAAAACTCATAAGGACGCATACATGCCTGCTGATATAGGTACAAATCTTGTAGCGCAGATAATGGGTTCGAATTTCCAGTTATTTGGTCCGATCGAAAACGCAACAACTGTATTCCCTGCAACAGCAATGGTTGATATTATCCTGGCTGAGACAGCTAAGGAACTTGGTATCGAGATTGCTGATGAGGAAAACCATCCGATAAGCAAACTGGTTTAATCAAACCAGTTTTTCTTTTCTTTTTTGTATATTATTTATCGAATTATGTATTGACTTTATTTGATAACAGTAGTTACACTGCATGGTTGATTTGAATTTTGAAAAACTATACTTTTGTTCGATATATAATAACAATTCATGACGTTTGCAACGTTACAGTCGAAGTGAAAACAGTTAATTTGCTATTTGGCTTGCTTTGTTGTCATTATTTATTTCGATTCAATGTGATCTACATTATATCATCCAGGTGTAGTATGGTGTCAACAATGCAATATTGCTGAACGGAAAAGGGCTAAGGCAGATGTGAAAATCGGTGCGAACACACGCGCGTGCAGCGCGGCACTTTCCAACACCATGAATTCGAAATACAATATTTCCGTATTTGTATGATAGTTTCAATAAAATCTCGATGCACAGCCCATATCGCCAGACCCCGTGCAGCAATACCGCCACATGCGGCGTATTCTAAATATTAGATTGTGGATTAAAAATATACCTCGGTCGAATAAACCTGAACATTTTCAATAACATTGATGTGTAAAACCGCTATGTTGCGTTATTCCATATTTTGATTATAAGTTGAAATGCCAAGAAAACGTCATCGTTCGCGCCAATGGTTTGGGAATGTGCGCCTTCGGTGTATTGCTTCGGCGTCAAAAATCGCTAAACAAAGACCTGTTTTCGAACGGTATAGTATTTACATATCTAGAATGAAATGTTTGGATTGTGAGTTTGGCAACAGTGGAATATGCCGCCTGCGGCGCAGACTGATGCTCCGATCTCTTTAGTTTCGATTTAATAATCAGGCATTCGATAGTTGACATGACAGTAGGGTATTTTCCAGGACTGTATATTCAAATGCATGGGGATATAACTACGAAAAAACACAATAAGTGATAACGAATACATAAAGACAAAGCATTCCAGAACAAATTCCAGCTTTAAATCGCTACATCCCTTCAAAGATCCCCGCCATTCGTTTTGCAAGTTCCACACTTACATTCACAGACTTCATCAACGTATCAGCGCGCACGATCTTGCATCCTGCCTCTCCAAAGTCTGCCACACCTGCAGTATCACGCTCATCGATGACAAATACATCCACAATGTCCTGGTAACACTCCAGAACACCCACCGAAGACACGTCATACCCACATGCACGCATGAGTTTTCCTGCCGGACCGCTGACAGGCTCTTTGCCAATTATCGGGCTTACCGCAATTACCTTTTTGAGTTTTAGTATTTCACGCATGCCTGGCAATGCAAGGATAGGTCCTATACTTGTTATCGGGTTGCTTGGTCCGATTAATATATCATCGTCCGTCCCAAGTGCTTCAAGTACGGCAGGTGCAATAGCGGCATCGGAAATGCGATCTATTGAAACGTCCAGTACATCCGGCTCACCATGATCCCTGACCCAGAAGTCCTGATAATGAATCTTGCCCTGCGGCGTAGTTATGATGGTGGATACCGGGTCATCGGACATTGGAAGCACATCCGCCTTGATGCTTAATGCACCGCAAAGTTTCCGGATCGCAGATGTCAGGGTACCACCGTTTCGCATGACATCGGAACGTATAATATGGGTTGCACGGTCAAGGTCTCCGATCATCATACCTTCATTAAATCCGGATGATATCATCGTCTCATGGGTCCGGAATGTATCTCCAGCGACTCCCCACCATTTTCCAGTATCGATCCTGCCTGACAGCAGGTACAGGACGGTGTCTATATCAGGAGTTACCAGGTTGCCGGACACCCATATATCTTCTGCGGTATTCACAACTACAGTGATGTTCTCCTGCGGTATTACCTTGCGAAGCCCATTTAGCAATTTTGGTGTTCCGGTGCCGCCCGATAGTATAATCATGGTTGTTATCATCCTTTTTGTGTGGTTAGTTTTCCTGTCGATTAACGGTTTGCTTCTTTAACATTGATCTGTATGTTCGTATCTGAAAAGTATAAAAATAAATCAAAAATAAACCGCAGATTTAGTTATGTGAGGGAGTGTTTGGTCAGATCGAGAGGTATTACACACCCCACTCAAAATTGGGAAAAAACAAAAAAAAGAGAACGACCTTACAAAAGGTCGTGCAAATTGAACTTGTGTGGTCCGAGAGTTCCGCCGTAGTTTCCTGCTGTGATCGACTTTACACCAGGGATGGTTACAGCTGCCTTGATACCTGCTGCTGTTGCTTTACCAACTGCATCTATGTCTATACCATTTATGACAATCTCATATACAGCATTGACATCATCAGGGATCTCGGTGCCTTCGATCTGGTCCTTGATCGATGGGCAGAATTTCTCGTTTGCGGTTGCCTTCAAGAACTTGTACTTGTTAGCACCCGGTTTTGAACCGCTTGAAACAATTCCACCAGGGAATGGTGTGATTGAACCCTCAAGTTGCTGGATCGCTTCAACTGCAACCTCTGCTGCTGTAAGACCGCTCATCTGGCTGTCTGCAAGCATAAAGAAATTACCGCCTGCTACTCCAGTCACTGCACCGATCGAATGCTCGACTAAAAAGTCGCCTTCCATCATCGGAACCCTGTACATCTTGCGGCCTGCGATCTCTGTCTCGGATTCTGTGCCGTCTGCAAAGAACTTAAGTTTGAAACCTGTGTCAAACTGCTTCTCAGCATCAGGAAGACCGTTAAACACGGCAGTTGTGGGTGCTGTTAAAATGCACTGTCCCACACGCTCAAGCACTTGCTGTTCGAGTGACTTGAAGCCGAATGTGCATATCTGGATGTATACACCAGGCCTGCCGTCAGGCGTCTCATCGCCGCCAACAACCTTCTCAATACCGGCTTCTGCAGGACACATGATAACTGATGTACCAAATCCTGTCGCTTCCTGTGCAGCCACTAGTGCCCAGTGCTTGGTTGCTGCTGTGATCAATACCCGTGCCACTTTAATAGGGAACGCTTCTGCATATGTATCTTCTATTTCTACTCCGTTAAGTTCCAAAAAAATCCCTTCTCATAAAGATTTCTAATTTAATACAGTACAAGTAAAACACAATTGCAATACATATATCCTTCGAAATGTATCCATTTCATACCGGACTTTGTGGATATTACCTGATAAGCATCCCCAAAAATGAAATATATCCTTCTCAAAATTAGTACTCCTGATTTCCCCAATTCAAAACCAGCATCATTGTCAGTGACACAACAAAATTCGTAACTATTCAGCCACCTTATAAACCGTTTATTCTCCAAAAAACACAAAACCGAAAATTCAATAATTCAATATACCGTGACCTCATCGTAAATTAATAATTAGAAACAACCAAACATTCCTATTGATCAGAGGGGATTGACATGGAATGTGAAGAAATTCTTAGAATTTATGAAGATGGGCCAGAAGCAGTCATCAATCTGATCGAACAATTGCTTGCCACAATTACAAAACAGGAAGAACGTATCAAATCATTGTAGGAATGACTCAAAAAAAACAGTCGTAACAGTAGTAAGCCCCCTTCAACTGATGCTTATGCATCTAAAAAACCCACGCCAAAAAGTAGGCGTGTAAAAAGTGGTAAGAAAGCAGGTGGTCAAGAAGGCAGATTTTTGACATGCCGCCTGTTCAGCTCCATTCGACAGAACACCGTGGTGAAATAAAATTATGTCAGAAGTGTGGGCGCACAAACACAACTGAATTTCCAGATAATGTGTCACAGCCTGTTCAATATGGCCCACGAATAAGAGGTTTTACAGTCTATTTACATGATTACCATTTATCCCTTATAATCGCAGTTGTGAATTATTATCTGATGTTGATGGGTGTGAAATAAGTCCTGCTACTTTGATCAGAGCAGAAAACGAATGTTTTGAAGGACTTGAAGAATTCGAGAATGTACTTAATGAGGGTTTAAAGCAATCTCCTGTCATTGGTTGTGATGAATCCGGAATGAGAATAAATGGAATTCGGAAATGTTCTATCTCAATGATGTACTCAATGATATTTTTGGTAAGAAGGGTAGAATTGATTTATCCGAAATCTGTTCTGGTAAGAAGTTTGACCAAATTGTGGGCAAACTCAGTCCAAGTGTTCGTAAAAAGGGTGAGCAGATTAAAGGGATTCTTGAATGTGGAATGTCTCAAAGTGCTACAGTAAGGCTACGAACATGTCTAATCTTGATCCAACATATTAATGAGCAAATAAGCAATCTGGAAACACAAATGTTCAATTATGTTTACAAACATCATAAACATGAATGGATATTTTAATGTCTTGCCATGGTATCGGTGATAATCATTGAGTTATTAAGTGAAGAAAATTAACACTGTAGGTGATACTTGGACGGGCTGAATAGTTACCATAAAGTTTAACATATAACAAATTTAGATATACACAGTATTAAGGAAATTATAATTGGATTAAATATTAACGTAACTATGATGGTCAGGGATAATTATGGATATTGGGAAAGAACTTGAATTTGGGGAATTGGCAAGAGTTGCCGATATCAGGATGCTGTATGACATGGATGAGGTCATCTATGACAGGACATGGCTTGGGACAGCAGACAATTTTGAATTATACTATATGTTCCGCGACATGTATAAAACCAAAACAGAAGCCGACATTATAAAGGAACACAACCTGCGATATGATATTACTGTGATCCCTCCCAACATGTTAGGGCGCGAATACATAAAAACCGCAGGACATTATCATCCGGAGGTTCCTGGCACAGGTATGTCGTACACGGAAGTGTACCACATATTTGAAGGGGAAGCAACCTACCTTTTGCAAAAAACGGATAATGGAAAAATAACAGATGTGGTTGTAATAACAGCACAGGCAGGTGACAACGTGATCGTTCCACCTGATTACGGGCATATCACCATTAACGCAACCGATAAAGTGCTCAGGATGGCAAACTGGGTGAATCGTGATTTTTCATCAGTATATGAACCCATGAAGGAACTGGCAGGGGGAGCATATTATCTTCTTGAATCCGGATTTATCCGGAATCCAAAATATGATAACGTCCCTCCAATCCGTTATCTTAAACCTACGAACTATCCTGAATTTGGTTTTATAAAAGGAGAAGATATGTATGGTCTTGTAGATGATATCGAAAAACTCGCTTTCCTCACATCACCACAGGATTTCACACACCTTTTCGAGAAAATTCTAGCAGGCACCTGATACAAATTTAAAAAACACTGGCAAGTGAACCAGTTAAACCGGGTTTAGGGATTTCCCAATAAATAATTTACCCACCAGATATATTCGCTGAACTTTTCACGTCACGCCTGTATGTGCTTCTGATTTCGAAACAACGAAAACTGGG
>DQIP01000205.1 GCA_020793565.1 Candidatus Methanovorans sp. | reverse complement strand
CGTTCGCGCAAGTGATTTGGGAATGTGCGCCTGCGGCGTATTGCCTCGGTGTCAAAAATCACTAAAACAAATACAGATCAAGAATACCTATGAATAACATTCACAATCATACCTGTGAAAAACATTCATAATCATACCTGTGAATAATATTCATTATCATACCTGTGAAAAACATTCATCATCATACCTGTGAAGAACATTCATAATCATACCTGACCTCCCGGACGCTGAAGGGCCATTCCATCTTCATCAAAACAATCCGTTGCAGTTCCTGCCAGAGCTTTTATGAATCGTTGTAGCATATCCGGATCATCATGAAACACAGTCATCCAGATGCTCCAGTAAGCATGGCCGGTCATTGTGTCTACTATTTGTTCACGAAAAACATCATTGTCATTTCGGGAAAGGCGCTCTCTGGCCAGAATGGCAATATCCCAAACTTCCCTGCGGTTTATCCATCTGCGATCAGAAGCTTTAGGGTCATTAAGCGGACGCTTGTTTAATCCTGTTAATTCAATGGTTGCTTTTGCCTTATCCTGTAACTCCACACTCAGCTCAGCATAAGGCGTTATTATTCCGCCTTCTGAATAAGTAAATGCACGAAATGTGTTATCCTTGTCTGGCCAGAAGTAATCATCCGGAATAACATCTTTTTTGCCTTTTGTTGAATTGCAGTTTACACACGCCAGGAGAAAATTGTACCAATCCAACTCACGTTCCAGAATATTCTCATCTGAACCTTCCGGTTTCTTGGGCTTCACATGCTCAACAGCTAACGATGAATCCAGGTGCATTTCACAATAGGAGCAGGTTTCTCCAAGCCTTTCGATAAGTTTTCCCCTTGCATCCCCATATTTTTTAAAATTGATCTCGTTCCCGGATGCATCAGTTGGCAAAGGACCCCTATTGACAGGACGCACTATTTATTCTCCTGTTTTGACTTGCCAAGGCCTGCAGCCATTCGTTCCATTTCAAGAAATGCATGGTATGCCTGATTGTCACTAAAAGGCGTGGACAATTCATCAAGTTTTCGTTTAAGTTCATCTTTTTTCAATGGGTCAGAATCCTTTGCTTCTTGTAGCACCTGGTAATATTCCATGGCAGCAGAGTACATATCCTGATAACGATGACTCCGTTGGGGTACTTCAACCCCCATCACGTCTTCTACAATATCTTCAATGCTCTTGCTGCTGTATTCCCTTTCTGGGGAAGGGGCTGCGACCTCTTGACCAGGATTGATAGGTAACCTGCCATTGATCCCATTAAGATCAATAACTTCTCCCGGAACAAGTGATTGTAAGATAAAAGGCGAATGGGTTGTGGCTATGAATTGGATATTTGGGAATGCTTTTTGTAAATCTCCAACAATACGACGCTGCCATTTTGGATGAAGGTGAAGATCAATTTCATCGATAAGTACGACACCGGAACATTCTGTTGCAGCATTTGCACCCATATGTGGATTCAGGCGAGCTGCACGATGTGCAATATCTGCGACCATAGCAACCATATTTCGATAACCGTCACTCAAGCTATCAAACAGGCAGTAACCTTTATCTTCCAACTCGATCATCAATTCGCCGTTTGCCACATCATAATAGAAACGTTTCGCGCCTGGAATACACATCTTTGTGGCGTTTCGGACAGCTTCTAAAACTGCAATTTTTTTATTCTTTTGTAGGGCGGAAAGTTCAAGTTGACTGAACCATTTCTCAAAAAGATGGTGGTCTAACTTGGGCTCCAGGCAATTTTTATAACCAACCATTCTTGAATCAGGTTTTCCGATTGCAATCTTACGATGCAAATTCCACAACCTGCCAGTTCCATAATACAGTAGAATGGGTAAATCTACATCTTTCCCAGTCCTTACATCCGTAAAATCATTTTCCCCAATTAGAATAAGATCATGGGCATCTTTGCCCCGGTCACCCAAATTTCTTTTCCATTCTATATTTTTTCCATGTAAAGTTCCCTGCGCATTCAAAAATGTCGGTTTCTGTTGCTCCATGGTGACCAGGTCATATTTTTCAAATATCCTCAGCCTTCCATCTTTTTTCTTGATTCCGCCTATTCCAGCCCCATCCTGGGATTTTAGAATATAGGTTCCAAGCATGACTGCCAATGCATCGAGTATAGATGACTTCCCTGATGCATTATCCCCAATCAGAACCGTAAAATCCGGATGAAATTGGAATGTATGATCCTCAAATTTACGAAAATTGTGTAATTGGAGAGTATGTATCTTCATTAAAATCCATCCATGTTTTATATTTTAGTTACCAAGTAAGATTGTGGTCATTAACCCGGCAGTTTCTGCCACCCAGAATTGGGATAATGCCATGGTCCAGGAATATGTTCTTACCAAACTTTGAATCACTTAATAAGACCTGTCATATGCATTTATTATTATCTTTTCTTATTTTTGTACCTGTTGTTCATTTAGTATACACATTATGACTTCTTGCGCGTCCTACCTTACAATTTAACGCAAAAACACGATGAGTATTATTAACCCTGTCTTCACGTCTTTCGCATGTTGTACATATAAGTAACCAGACAACGGACCAGACAAAAAACGTAAAGTTTTTAGTATTTTGATAGTATTTAATTGATACTCTGTTTCCGAGAAAATCTTCGCTGACGCTCAGATCAACTCGGACTACATAATTCTATCAATTACATACTATGAAAAAAAGTCATTGGTATAGTGGACTTATATATAAGACAAACAGGTGCGATTAAATGGATATGCAAATAATGTTGAAGCAGATGTGCAAAAATGATCTCAATGACGCCGATGTTAAAGCAATCTGCAAAAGCCGTGGTTTTCCTGCCAAAGAAGCAACTTCCCGTGACGTATTTGAAAACTTTTTCATTTCCACGATCGGCATAAAGGAAGTACTGGACTCATTGACCTATGAGGAAGTTGTGTTCCTGCACCTGCTCAATAAAATAAACACAGAAGTTGATGTCAAGTACTTCAGGAGACTATACGGTAGCTCCGGATCTGCGAACAATTATTATTACGAAACGTATAACCAGCATTATAAAGAAACATTCAAAAAATTGAAGAATAACCTGGTGCGAAAAGGAGTGCTCATTATCATAGAACAGGAAGTTCATGCGTACGAAAAAACTACCAAAATGGAACGCTTGCGTTTTCGTTTTCCACCGGAATTTGCAGATTTTCTTCCACCTGTTGTCAGGACTTCGAAATTTAAACGGGCCGGGAATTTCAAGAAAAATGTACTGCGTGATAAATTACTGGAAATTATCGGAGGAAAGCAAAAACCTTCTCCTTTACCAGAACAACGATCTTTCACACTTTCGATCAAAAATGGAGACTTGTTCAGTGGAAATGAAAAGTTCAAAGCAAATCACCTGCTGAAATGGCAGCGAGACTGCTGGCATGCATCTATTAATACCGAAATGAAAGCAAATATTGGAGAAATCGAATCCATTGAAATTAAACGTTATAAGCTCTCACAAATGAATTATCGAAATATGCAAGATGAAATTGAAAATAATACGATTGAAATTACACTCTATGCACTCTCACAACTCAAAGAGTATGAATGGCTAGCCGCAGATAGTCTCGCAGTGATGATTAAGATCTTTACAGGAAAGATGGAGGATTACCCATACGAACATATATGTGAGGCGGGCTGGGAGTGGGGCTGCCTGGTAAAAGTCGTAGTAGATGGAAAGGCATACTACCAGTTACCCGAAGACCCCCTGAAAGACACGACTTCATCATCGCCTGGGCAGTACATACAGGTCGAGCCCGACGGTACGGTAACTCTGGACCTGGCGAATATCCCACATACCGCACTGGAAATGCTGGCTTCGGTTGCAATTCTGGATATCCATGATTCAGGCCTGCGCGCAACCGCCAGCATAATCAAGATCGGAAATACGCTTACGACAGTTCGCAATGGGAATATTTTTGCGTGGCTTATAAAGAACTCACCCGGTTTTCGCACCACGACAGAGATGGCTGAAATGAGATGGGGTAAACAGGTAATTCATAAAAACCTGATGATTGCAAGGATAAAAGACCTGAGCCTTAAGGTACAGATCGAAAAATCGTATGCTGGTTCGCGAAGCTTTGTATCGCTTCCGGACGATTATATCGCATTTCCCGATGACTTTCTTCCCGCGATAAAAAAACTTGTGGAGACTTCAGGGCATGTGATCAAAAAGGCGAGGTATAAATGATGCAGCCAGATCCAGACCCAAACCCAAACTTAACTACGGCAAATATAAACAAACCCGGCAACAAATCTAGCAACAAACCGAGCATCGAACTGAGCATCGTTTCCAACCCGTGTGATGTGCGTCATGACCTGCATGCTTATGTTGAGTATATGCAGGACCGCGATGTAAAACGGTTACACCGAAATAATAAGCTGAACCGAGTTGACTCAAAGCGATTGGCAAAACTTATGAGCGAACCATATATAATAGAAGAAGTAAAAAATAATGGAGATTCTGAGTGGATAAATTATGTTGATGAACTGGCACTTGTATTCGAGTTCGTAAACTATGACACAGAGGGAACATATGCAGGATACACAAGTAGGGAACCGTCATTTCCTGACAATTACATTGAAGTCAATACCAAAAAATATAATGAATTTATTAATCTACCGCTTATAAGACAGGAGAAAAATCTTATTGACCTACTGGTGAATACTTATATAGATGGTAAAAATGAGTTTTATGTTACAAGTGCGCTTGGCAGGCTATCCGGTTTCCCAACCCGGGGATCAGCGACTGGTATTATGCCGGGATTGGATTTTACCAGGGCCAGGCGATTTCTGATTGAGGTCCTAAAATCCTGTAAGCCCGGTGTCTGGTACATGACTTCCTCATTGATCCAGTACCTGAAAGAGCATCACCCATATTTTCTTATCCCGGAAAAACCAAAATATCGATCTGAATGGGACGAAAGGGATGGACGATATGGTAATTTTTATGAGAGCAAGGGATTATGGGGTAAGACGACAAAGGTACCAGAGAGTGATGCAGATGCATTTGAACGAGTGGAAGGTCGCTATGTGGAACGATTCCTTGAAGGATTACCGCTTATTTTAGGATATATTGAGGTTGCCTATTCAAAAGCAGAGTATAAGGGATACCTGCCTGAGATGAATCAGATTCAGGCGTTTCGGGTCAATGATAAGTTCCTGCACGTGATGAGCGGTAAGATCATAGAGCCAAAAGTTACCGTGCAGCCGAATTTCGAAGTGCACGTGGAATCTGAATTATATCCGGTTCGGGTCATTGCGCAATTGACGAAACTTGCTGATGTCGTTACAAAGGACAAAACCAGTATCCTAAAACTTCAAAAAAAGAAGGTACTCACCCAATTGAACGAGAGGGAAGACTTTGATGTGATCAATCTCCTGGAGGACATAAGCGATCAGAAACTGCCACAGAATGTTCGAATCGAACTTGGTGAGTGGGTCGGGGCTTCAGAAGCGTTCATTCTCTATGAGAACGCTGTGCTTCTCGAAGGGGATGAAAACCTGCCAGAAATCGACCAATTCACGATCGAACGTATATCACCTACGATGAGGATCGTGCATTCACCTGACAATTTGTTCATGCATCTTGAGCAGAAGGAGTTGATCCCCCTTTACATAAAACATCGCTCTTCGGCTCTTACGCTTCTTCCGGATGGTGCACGCACAGTTTTCCCCAGGCGGGATCTGAGCGTTTTAAAAGCAAAGGCAAGAGCAAAGAAGCCTGTGACAATAAAACGGGAAGTCCAGATCACTTTTCATTTTCCAGCAAAAGAGTTGATGGAAGAATTCCGCAAAGAACTTATAGCTACCAGATGCCCTGTTGCTGCTGATTGGGGGAAATTGACACTTTCATTTGCCAGTCAATACGAACCAGATGTAAAGAAAATCAGTAACAAACTGAAACAGGATTACACCATAAAATTCGAGGATATTGCATGAGTTTAGAAAAACCGCTCATTATCCAGGGCGATCGCACGTTGATGCTTGAGGTTGGACACCTGGAGTACGTTGAATGTCGGGACTTTTTAGCTCTTTTTGCCGAGCTGGTAAAATCACCGGAGTTTATACATACCTACAGGGTCACACCATTATCTCTCTGGAACGCGGCAGCACTGGGTGTTTCGTTCGAAGAGATCGTTGAAGGACTTGAAGACTTCTCACGTTACGATATTCCGTCAAATGTCATTGTCGATATGAGGGAGTGGCATGAGACCTATGGCAAGCTGGTGTTACAGAAAACCGCGAATGATCGCCTGGAACTTGAAGTGAAAGACCCGCGTATTCTGGAACGGATCCGTAATATTGAGTCATTAGAAGAGTTCTGGGTGGACAATGACGGCCTCCCCGGGTTTTTCATACCGCAGGCCAGGCGGGGTGATCTTAAGCATGCATTGATCAAGGCAGGCTACCCTGTCAAGGACCTGTGCGGATACCTGGATGGGGAACGTTTCGATCTCGCTTTGCGCAGCGTTGACCTTGATGGTAACTCTTTTGTGATGCGCGATTACCAAAAGGATGCCGTTGACCTGTTTTACTGTGCAGGACAGAAGACCGGAGGCAGCGGGGTGATAGTTCTTCCCTGCGGTTCAGGTAAGACGATCATAGGGCTCGGGACTATGGCCCAGGTATCAAGTTACACCCTGATCATTACTACTAATAATGTTTCGGTCCGGCAATGGCGCGCAGAACTTCTCTCCAAGACCTATATCGAAGAAACGGATATTGGTGAGTTTACAGGTCGTGTCAAAGATATCAAGCCTATCACGATAACCACATACCAGATGTTGACATACCGTCGCTCAAAGGGCGAACCGTTTCACAATCTTGATATCTTTACTAAGCATAACTGGGGGCTCATTATATATGATGAGGTACACATGCTTCCGGCTCCGGTATTTCGTGCAACAACGGCAATCCAGGCCAGACGGCGACTAGGGCTTACTGCAACCCTGGTGCGCGAAGATGGTAAAGAGGATGATGTTTTTGCACTTATCGGTCCCAAACGATATGATGTCCCATGGAAGACGCTTGAGAGTCGCGGCTATATCGCGGAAGCCGTCTGTACCGAGTATCGCGTTTCTCTTTCATCCGAAGATGAGCTTGAGTATGCCCATGCTGATAAACGCGCTAAGTTTCGCATCGCGGCAGAGAACCAGCGCAAAAAAGAGCTTGTGTGTGAACTTATGGAGATTCACAAAGGTGAGAGCATACTGATCATTGGCCAGTACATTTCACAGTTAGAAAAACTTGCCAGGTCACTGGAGCTGCCGATTATCACAGGCAAGACCAAACATGATGAGAGAGAGAAACTTTATGATAAGTTCAAACGGGGATGTATTAATGTACTTGTGGTATCCAAGGTCGCAAACTTTGCCGTGGACCTGCCTGATGCCAGTGTTATGATCCAGATATCAGGTACATTCGGTTCGCGCCAGGAGGAAGCACAGAGATTGGGGCGCATTCTCAGGCCCAAGGAGCAGACCTCTCATTTTTACACACTGGTGTCCAAGGGTACTACTGAACAGACTTTCGGGACCAATCGCCAACTGTTTTTGGTGGAACAGGGGTATGGGTATCAGATAAGGTATTTTTGAGTTTTTTCCGGAGTGATGAAATTCAGAGCATATGGAAGAGAGAACATATTCAAAGACCCTGAAGCGGCAGGTTATTTCTGCTCTTGCATATATCAATAACACTTTTCTGGTTGAGACGGTACAAACGGTTTCTGAGAGGCCGGAATCTATCCGGTTTTTCAATCATACATGTCAGACGATAGATTTGGTAACTAAAGTTACCAAATATCATCCAATTTGGTAATCCAACTTACCAAAAAGACTATTATTTAGTAAATACAATTACCAAACATGCGATTTGAAGACATCTCAAGAGAAAACCCGTGGTGGAAATTCGGCAATAAATTCCACAACTATGACCGCCATCTCAGGGAACTACACAATGCGTTTATTGAATACAAACGGAAACCACTTGACCTCAAAAACGGAAATATCTACATAATAAGAGGCATGAGGCAAATTGGGAAAACCACCTACATAAAGCAAACGATCCGCAGCCTTCTTGAAAATGATATCGATGCCGGCACAATATTGTACATCTCATGTGACCGCCTCTCATCTAGAAAAGAACTTCATAATCTCACCTCTAATTTTATCCAACAAAATATTGAAGCACGAACATTATATCTTTTCCTTGATGAAATAACCTATCTCAAGGATTGGGTGCTTGAACTGAAAAATCTTGCAGACAGCAATTACATTGACAGGCTGATAATAGTTGCAACAGGCTCAAATCCGATCAAACTCAAAGAAAAGACCGAGAGGCTGCCGGGTCGGAGAGTAGAAGGCAATGAATATTATTTCAAGCCTCTCAATTTCAGGGATTTTGTTTTTCAATCCATAGACAGGTTATCAGTTCATATCGAATCGCAGGAACTTGCAGATGCACTGGTAGGATTGAAGGGTGCAATCGAAAAAAATACGATCGATCTGTATAATTTTAACCCGACTTCGGTAAAGAATATCTTGCCTTTCAAAGAAGAACTGGACTGGTTGTTTGCAACATACACGCTGACCGGTGGCATACCTGTAGTGATAAATGACTATCTCGCTCAAAAATATATCAATAAAAAGGAAAACATCGGTCCGAATATATATGAAAGATTCATCAGGGTTGTTCTTGGGGATATAACAAAACTCAGGAGAAGTGAAACCACAGCAAAAGCTATCCTGAAAGAGATCATATTGAAATATGCCAGCCGATATAGTTTCACAAAAATAGGAAATAGCCTGAACATTTCCCATCAGACCGTCATAGAATATCTTGAACTGTTTGAGAACTCACTTTTGATCGAGGTTGTGAGTTCATACGATTTTAACAAAAAAAGTGCGAGAATTAAAGGTAACAAGAAGATATATTTTTCAAATCCTTTCATATATTATAGCGTTGCTGCATTGTTATCCGGGGAAGATGGCTTTTCAATTACGGAAGAGATCCTCCTGAAGAACAGGGATATATTGATCGAAGGCATGGTTGCAAACCATCTTGCCCGGACAAAAGAGATCCCATATCTAAAAGAATGGAAAACTTTCCTGTGGATGTATTACACAAAGACCGGTAAGGAGATCGATTTCATTTACAAGGGCGGCGGAGACGGATACCTTGGCATTGAAGTAAAATATAGGGAAGAAGTCGATATCAGGGAGATTACGCATATCCGCGAAACCGGTAAAGACATCGTGCTCACAAAGAACCAATTTGAGATCGTTGATGATATGACATTCATACCGATCCCTGTTTTTCTTGCAGGGCTTGGAAATTCCCAGAGGACGTTGTGATGGATGCAGCATGGGATTACGCAGATCAATTTTGGTGGCTTAGCAGTGTCGCACGTTCCCATAATATCATTACCCGTTCATCCGAGAATATTTGGGAAATATTGACATATGAACGTATTCGTCTGATACAAACTATCAAATAAAGAAATCCGCAGCAATGAGGGAGGAACTTTATGATATGTTCAAACAGGGATGCATTAATGCACTTGTGGTATCCAAGGGCGCAAACTTTGCCTTGGACCTGCCTGATGCCAGTGTTATGATCCAGATATCAGGTACATTCGGTTCGCGCCAGTAGGAAGCACAGAGATTGGGGCGCATTCTCAGGCCCAATAAGCAGACCTCTCATTTTTATACACTGGTGTCCAAGGGTACTACTGAGCAGACTTTCGGAACCAATCGGCAACTGTTTTTGGTGGAACAGGGGTATAGATACCAGATCAGGTATTTTTGAGGGGGGGTTTGAGGTGTGCCCTCGGCGGAGGTCGTTGATCTAGATTTGATTTTTCCTGAGCGTTGCAATCGTCTTGCTCATACACCCATCAACCGCAGGAAATGCACCCTGCCCGACGCCTCGCCTGCGACGATGGTTCTGCCGTCTGGTGATATGGCGCAGGCATGAAGAAAACCGTCCCCGCTGAACGAAGCGATGATCTCCCCACTCGCAATATCCCACACCCGCAGTGTGTTGTCGTCTGATCCTGAGATTGCGTGTTTTCCATCGGGCGTAACTGCAACCGCATTGACCCCGCCGGTGTGACCTTCAAGTGTCTGTAGAGCCACCATTCCCTGCGCACCATCTTTGAGTCAATTGCAGCAGGTGTCATCACGAGCACCATGTATTCGACATGTTTACTTGTGAGCGCGGCAACGATCTGATGCCACCAGGCTTCACCTACCTGCATCTCGGTTCTGTCCTGCCAAACGGCAAAGCCATAATCCTCGATCAGGCGACTGCGCAGGTCTCTGGCAAAGTCTTCTCCGTCGCTGCGAGCATAGGAGATGAATATGCGGGGAGGGTTGGATGAGGGGTACATGATTTTAGTATGGTTTGTATATTCTTAAATCATTCTTATTGCACGTTCGGAAATACGTATAATCGGAAGTACTGATTACAGAAAAAAAAACGCAATACAATCACTACCAATACAAAGGCAATAAAATAACCAATCAACTACCAACATAAAGGTAATATACTTATACAATCACTACCATCATAAAGGCAATGATCGATTCAGAAGACAATGCCCAAAAAATATTAGATGTATTGTATGAATATAACCCATGGTGGAAAAGCAGTGAGTTTCACATTCCGAAATACAGGACAAAATGGTTCGATTCACTGGCATCGGCAATGGATGACCCAAATATCGAGATCGTTTATGGTCCACGGCAAGTCGGTAAGACCGTCTTGATGAAGCAGGTTGTGAAACACCTGATCGAACATGAACATGTTTCACCACACAATATCATGTATATTTCAATGGATCACACATCCATAAACATGATCTGCACTGAGCCTGTTAAGGATATAATTGATGTTTATTCCAGCTTCGTTAAACCATCCGGGAGCGAAAAAGCATATATTTTCCTTGATGAAATACAGACTATTGCCAATTGGAGCAATTACCTGAAACAATTTCATGACCTGCAATCTCCTCTTAAATTCACAGTTTCAGGTTCATCAAGTACTGAAATTGAAAAAGGCAGTTCGGAATCGTTGATCGGAAGGTCACGACTTCGTTTGATGCTTCAGTGGAAGTTTGCAGATTATGTCAATTATTCCCTTTTCAAGGAAGAACATCCATCAAGATTATGCGATATTGCAGACTCTGCAACAGTCATAAATGCACTCATTGAAAGGGATTCAGGTGCGATGTTTGATGCTTTACTGGTGTATCGTAATGCATTACTGAAAAATGGCATATCCCTTGACAAATATATTCCCGATTACATCGTAAAAGGCGGTTATCCTGCGCTTTTAGATGCCGATCTTGAAACATCAAGGGATGTGCTTATGGAGCGGTTTGGGCTGACCATACATAAGGATATAATGCGAATGTTTTCTGTCCGGAACATAAAGGGACTGGAAAATCTCGTGCTGCGGTGCGCTATGCAGAGCGGGCAAATGACAGATTATCATGGCTTTTCAAAGTCTATTGGCATAAAGTATGATACATTCATGGTATACCTCGGGTATCTCACTGATGTTTTTATGATATCGGAGTCACGTTTCTATTCGAAAGCGGACAGCACTTTCAAAAAAGGAAAAAAACTGTATTTGCGTGACCATCCAACAAGGAATGTACTTGTCGGACTATTGAACAGGCGTTTGTTTGAATTTGGTGAGGAGATCGGCAAAACCGTGGAAACGATCGTTGCAGACCATGCATCAAGATTGGTGTATAGATTAGAAGGGCGCATGCAGGGTTATTACTGGAGGGGAAAAAAAGAAGTGGATGTAGTGATCAAACTCGGCCCGATCCCAATTCCGATAGAGGTCAAATACCAGGAACATCCGGACGATATCGGGGGCGTTAAAGAGTTTATGAATGAGTTTGACACAGGGATCGGTATTGTTGTTACCAAGAATACTTTACGGCTTGATGGTGATATTTTGTTTGTGCCACTGCCTCTGTTTCTTGCAGTTTGCTGATGGATGTTTTTGTGTCAATTACGAATTGAAGGATGAAATCATCCTGTAACTGGAATAAAATGCTACAATTATATTCAAGTTATTGGGATAAAACACTACAATCTCATTTCAGTAGCAGGAATAAAATCGTATCATATTGTTCCAGTCACAGGAATGAATGGACACATCTTGTATACGATCGTTGTCGGACTTATCGATGCACCTGTTATGGGCGTCCTGTGTTTACAGGATACGGACTGGGTGACGGTGAAACTGCGTTTTTGTCGATGCTGCGATGCTGTTCTGTTATTAGTGCTGTCAATATCGATGCCGGGTTTGTTGCAGGTGCATTTGCGGCGCGGGTTGCAAACATAATTGCAGCTAGTGCGGATCATTCTAAAAACAACCGCAGATGACGTAAATGTATGCAGGGATAATGATACGCCGTATACCGTGAATGCGTGCACTCAATTATGTTCTTTCATTTTAGTTCAACTCAACTCATATTCAGAATGTGAATAACAAGCCAACACGGAGCGTATCTGTGTGCATAATATTCGGAGAATTTGGAATCTAAAAATTATTGGGAAGAATAAAACCTTATTGGCATAAGGGCGATGAGTGAATTTTGTCAAGGGGAGCATAAAGAAAAGTTTTTAAAGTATTATGTATGATTGAACATAATGAAACCCGCACAAATAGTTATGACAATGATCCTGCTTTTCAGCACGCTCACACTTGGGTGCATCGGAGAGGAGCAGAAACATATCTCAACGATCGATGGAACAAACGAGGAACTTACGCCGTCCGCAACAGAAAACCCGCAGTCACTCCATGTTTATTGTGGTGCAGGTATGAGAAAGCCAATGGATGAGATTGGATCACTCTTTGAAGAAAAATCCGGTACTTCTATAAACTACAACTATGCAGGTTCAAATACACTCTTAAGCCAGATGGAACTCACACAGAAAGGAGACATATACATGCCAGGGGCAACATATTATTTCGATGTTGCAAGAGAGAAGGGATTCACCGATCATGAGGAACTTATCGCATACCATGTGCCCGTAATCGCAGTACCGGAGGGAAATCCTGCGAATATAACCTCTCTGGATGACCTTGCAAAGTCAGGAGTAAATGTCATACTCGGAGATTCGAAGGCATGTGCGATCGGCAAATTGGGGAATAAAATACTGGAAAAGAATGGGATCTATGAAACAGTGGAACAAAATATCATTGCTCGCGGCGCGACCGTAAATGAACTCGTGATCTATGTGTCCATGAATCAGGCGGACGCATCGATCATCTGGGAAGACCTGGTTGTAAACAGTGAAAAGATAGAGACTGTGACAATACCCTGTGAGCAAAACATCATAAAGATCATTCCGATCGGCACGCTGATATTTTCCGAACAGAATGATGCTGCAAAGACGTTTGTGGATTTTGTTGCATCCCCAGAAGGAAAAATGATCTTCGATAAATATGGTTTCACGACATACCCGAACGAAAAATACGAAAACTGGAGATATGCACATGACTGATATAACACATACCCCTATCGGAATCATACATTCATCATTTACCGATCCGGATGATACGCCAATTCAGGGTGTTTTCGCAAACGAAGCGAAAGGTGAGGTGGAGGTATTCCCGGAATATGCTGTTGGTCTCAAGGATATTGATGGATTTTCCCATCTGATCCTTATTTACAATTTTCATCTTGTGAATGATTATTCTTTGATCTCAAAGCCATTTATAGAAGGTAAAGAAAGTAAAGATCGGGGTATCTTCTCAATAAGGCATCCGGAACGACCGAATCACATCGGTATTTCCATTGTTACATTAAATGCTGTCAGGGGGAACATACTGGAGATTAGTGATGTTGATATCATAGATGGGACACCGCTGCTTGATATCAAGCCTTTCGTACACAGGTTTGATAATAGAATCGGAGTGAAAAGCGGATGGGTTGATGAACAGCACATAGATGAGATCAAGGACCAGACCCCGCGAGCATTGAGAGACAAGTAAATGTTAATAAGGAGACAAATGCTCAAGATCGTCACTATTTCGATCACATTACTCCTGACCATCTTTATCCTGTCGCTGATTATATGTATTGTTACGCAAACGAACCTGCATATTTTATTGACAAGTATTGCATCCGAAGAGATCCGGTTTGCGATTAAGTTAAGTTTGCTCACTTCGGTTATATCTACATTGATGTGTATCATGGTCTCGATACCTGCATCGTATGCACTTGCACGGTATAATTTCCCAGGGAAAACGTTGATCAATACCATAGTAGACCTGCCGCTTGCGCTGCCACCTCTTGTGGCTGGAGTCGGACTTCTACTGCTTTTTGGCACAACCTCGTTCGGAAACTGGCTTGCAGATGCAGGACTGGAATTCATATTCACACCACTTGGAATTATCATCGCACAGTTTGCTGTGAACATATCGTTTATGCTGCGGATCCTGCGTTCAACGTTTGAAGGGATCAGTCCAAGATACGAATATGTTGCTCAGACACTTGGCTGCACTCCGGCGCAGGCATTCTTTAGGACAACACTTCCGATGTCAAAGAATGGCCTTATGGCCGGAGGGATTATAACATGGTCAAAAGGAATAGGAGAGTTCGGAGCAGCTCTTATGGTTGCCGGTGCAACACGGATGAAGACAGAAACCCTGCCGATATCCCTGTATCTGAATATGTCTTGCGGGGATCTTGACATGGCAATAGCCGCTGCAACCATTTTAATTATTATATCATTTATTTCCTTATACATCTTTGAACGGCGTGGTGGTATTTTTCATTTATATTAGGTGATACAGATGATACGAATTGAGAATGTGTCAAAGGATCTGGGTGAATTTAAACTGGATGACGTGAGCCTGCATGTTAATGAAGGAGAATATTTCATCATACTTGGTCCGACCGGTGCCGGCAAAACGATCCTTATCGAGACGATTGCAGGCATCTATCGTCCGGATTGCGGCAGAATTTTTTTAAACGGGATAGATGTTATGGACCTTCCGCCAAAGGATCGGTCCATTAGTATGGTTTACCAGGATTATATGCTCTTTCCGCACCTGACTGTGGAAAAGAACATAGGATTTGGGCTGCGCTATCAAAATATCACCAGTAGTGAAACCGAAGCAGAAGTGAATGAGATTGCAGATCTTCTTGGCGTTTCACATCTATTGAACCGATATCCGGGTACGTTGAGCGGAGGAGAGCAACAGCGCATTGCAATCGCACGGGCGGTTGTTACAAAGCCAAAGGTACTGCTTCTGGATGAGCCGCTATCTGCGCTGGATAACCGCACAACTGAGCGGCTGCGTGAGGAACTTGGGAAGATACACAGACTCACAGAGACCACAACGATCCATGTAACACACAGTTTTGAAGAGGCTTTCTCTCTTGGTGACCGGATCGCTGTGATGAGGGACGGGCAGATCATTCAGGTAGGTGCGCCTGATTATGTGTTCAGAAAACCCAATTCTGAGTTTATTGCAGATTTTGTTGGTGTTGAAAATTTATTTCGTGGAAAATCGGTTGTTCATGATGGCATCTCCGAGGTTCATGCCGATGGGATATGCATGTTATCCAGCACATTGAAATCCGGTGACGTCTCGATCTCGGTCAGGCCTGAAGATATATTTATCTCCAAAAAGGAGATTGATTCGAGTGCAAGAAACTCATTTTCAGGAAATATCATGGAAGTTAAGGATATGGGTGCGCTCGTCAGGCTGGTGGTTGATGTGGGCATTCCCTTTGTGGTTGCACTGACAAAGCGCTCGTATGAAGATCTGGAGCTTGCCTACGGCACTCGTGTCCATATTGCCTTCAAAGCATCTGCGACACATCTTTTTTAGTTTGAATGCTATGGATGTAAAATTCGTGTTTGTATAGCTGGTTTCGATAACTCACTTTCCAAATCATTTGTTTAATAATTTTGAAAAACACAATCATCCGACATCATTCAATATTTAGGGTTTACTTGGGAATAACTTGTTAAAATCAATTTAGGATCTCCTGGTGGAGATTACGGGAAAGAAGCGGTACAAAAAATACACATTTATTGATTTTGTAAGAATCATTGAAAAGGGAACGTAAATTCAGAGACTTTTTGTTATCTTCCGGAGTGGTTGGAAAACCACAGAGGACACAGAGGGGCACAGAGAAAAAACAACAACTCTCTGTGTCCTCCATGTCCTCTGTGGTTTATTTTCTTTGCTATGATTCATTTTATCCGGAATATATTAAAAAGTCTCTAAATTCAGGGGTTTTTATTATTTTCCTGATTTGGGGCTGGGTTGTGCCTTCCTTTTATCATTTTCACATTCCCGTAAGACTTTCAGTTTAAATTCTCGTGTATATGTTCGTCTTTGTTTCATATGTGCACCCGAAGGTAAAAGTTGCTTATCAGACAGTGACGTATTTATTATAATGTATGGGGTATGCCGCCTGCGGCGGGATTGCTGCCTGGGGTAGGGATGTATAGGCTGTGCATCGATATTTAATAAAGACCATCTATGCAAATACCATTCATTCTTTTTTTAAGGATCCCCCATCCCTTCTTCTACACTCTTCCTGATAATGTACCCACCTTCATGCAGGATCGTGTCTTCGAGAAGAGGGTCCCGTTCCATGCTCGCAGTACATGGATACGAATGGTGCGCACCTGAGATCGTTTCTTTGTAATCATCCACATCAGACCATTTGAGTTTCTTGGCAACGAACCACGTTGAGCCGCAGGGAGCATCACGGAGTACTTCGGCTTGTGTGAAGATATCACCCCCGGGGTTCAGTTCGATCCTTAATACGGGTTTTCCAAAACCCATTCCAACAAAGTCATCAATGACCTGCTTCCCGGTCTTCCCAAGGGAGCAGAAGGGTTTGGGAAACTCACATTCGATCCCTTCCTCTTCCAGTTTTTCCCTGATCTCCCCGATCACTCCCGCAGGTACAAGCTTGTGGTCTTCAACCGGCACAATAACAGCACTTGCGCCTGTTGTTTTTGCAATATACGGAAGTGTTGTAAGGAGGTCTGGGTGTATTCCCATTGCAAGTATGAGGTCGCACTCGCCCATACCCTGTGGAACATACTCCATCGGCTCTTCAACGAACCTGGGAAGATCATCTGGCAGTTCATGGATATCGACGATCATGTTCCCATAGGGTTCCCGCTTTTCGCGGCAGTGGTCACATAGGTCTGCACAGGATATACAGAACGTACTGGAATTCACAAGATTTTCAATAACTTTCCTTCCGAATTCACCGGTATAGAAAACGCTGATGCGCATATCATACTCCGGTCTTTACGATCTCAATGTAATCCGGATCTATGATCCAGTTCGCCCAGACCTTGTCCCTGATCATAATATTGTTCTTGTATGGAATATTGATCCACAGTGCCTCCTTTTCGCCAAACAGCAGGTGGATCGAAATAAACCTGGAACCATGTACGTTTTTTAAGAATTCTTCCTTCGCATGGACATCCGGGCATTCCATAGGGAACATCCTGCATTTCCCCTCGAAATAAGGACGCTGGATATTGATCCTTTTTTCAAGTTTCGGGTCGATACCAATGATGGGCGGTCCCATTATCTGAACTGTCATTGATATTGAAGGCGGGATACTGGTGAATATCTCATTGAAAGTATCATCATCGATCGGACCTGTGATCTTGGCGAACACCCCTGATTTAGTCCGCGCCCCTACCTCCCTGATCTTCTGGATAACACTCTCCTGGCCGCGTACAGTCCATATTTCCTGCCTCAGCATTTCCTGGTTCTCATCATACTGCGGAGAAAGCACCTGGTCAATGAGTTCAATGGATTCCTCGATCGCAGTGATCTGGCTTTCCCCTGCATTCTCGGCTGCTGTTTTTGGTGGTTTTGCCCTGTATGTTTTCGGGCGTTCGGTTGTAGAATCGATCCATCCCTTGTTATCGAGTCCCTGAAGTGTCCTGTAAACGATCGGATGCTGGACATTTATCAATTTACTGATAGCTTCGGCAGTCATCACGCCTTTTGTGACAAGGGCATGGTATGCCTCTGCTTCCTTGTGAGTAAGACCGAGTGCAAGAATTGCATTTAGTAATTGTTTCTCCATGTTGGCTACTATGTATATGTTGTTTTTATATGTTATCGGTTAAGGGTGGTGTTGTGATGGGATACGGATCTTACGGATGCACACAGGTCGGATTCGGGGGATGTCCGTTCAATTCGTGGTATTTGTATAGCTGCGTAAACTTGATTGTTCGATCTGAAACTGAAGCTAAAACCAATACAAACGCCGCAGGCGGCAAATTTCCACACCACTGACGCGAACGATATGGGCGTTTTCGCAGCATTTCAATTTATAAAATAAATGTGGGATGGCGTAGCATTGCGTTTTTAAACACCAATATTATTATAAATGTACCGTTTTCATCACATTTCCGACAGTTTCATTTATGCAACTGATTTATCCGATTGATATATACATATATTCCTTTTTCATAATGTTTGGAATCCGCCGCCTACGGCGGGGTTGCTGCACGGGCATAGCAATTTAGTGTGCATCGACATTTTATCGTAATCAGCTAAACATATACAATTCATGTCATATGTGTTAGATTTAAATTCGATATTGAGAATTATCACTGTCTTTTAAAATGCTAAAAGGATATCTGTTGAATTGGTCAAGCCATTAAACACTGAAACATCCCAGCTCTTCTAAATATGTCAGCAATTCCCGTTTTGTCCCCAACCACATTTTTTTCATGCCACTTATCGAGATTTAACCTTACATTATGCGTTCAGTATGTCAAACATACGCAAAACAAAATTTTGAACTTGATATTTTAAACGATTATCACCAAAAAGGCCATCTCTATCAGTAGATAAAGTCAAATTCCTCTATGCATTACGTTTTTTCAAAGGCATATCGCCAAATTATTCATCAAGACGGCGGTGAATCTTCAAGAATAACCAGGCGTTCCCTTTTAAATCCATAAAACAGTGCTCTGAAGATATCTTCCATCGAATCAAATCGATATCCGAAAAATAAAGCCCTCATTTGTTCCCAGAGGTTTCTTTTGCTCCCTAACTTCCCCCAAACTGCTTGAAATAGCCGACAGGCAAGTTGTTGCACTTGATCCACCAGAAACGCCAGCATCATCAACATTACAAAAACAACTGACAAGTTCTTGTATCCATGTCCAAAATTGTGTTCAAATTGGTATCCCTGATTTTTGAGCGTATTGAAAGTTTCATTCTCGATCTTCCATCGTGCTCTGCCACCGCGCATGATCTCAAAAACATTTTCTTCAGTCACTTGCATATCCGTGACCCAACTGAAATGCATCGTTTTTTTG
>DQIP01000206.1 GCA_020793565.1 Candidatus Methanovorans sp. | reverse complement strand
ACACAGAATGAATGGACGGCATTGGGTAAAACGCGTGCTACCGCACCAATTATTGCCCTCTCTTCGTCAGAAACAACTTTTAAAATATTCTCTTCAGATATGCGTGTTTTAATTCTGTTTAGAAGAGGTACCAGTTCCAAGTAACTTGCCATAATGTCAGTTATTTGGAAATCCAGAACGACTTTATCTTCTGTAGCTACAACATAAATAACTTTATATCTGAGCTTTTTCCATTCCTTAGTGGTTAATTTCTTCCCCATTTGAGCTTCTATATATTTTCTCCAGCCCGTTTTGATCCAATTTCCATCGATGTGTAATGCACCATTGAAATCGATATCCTGATTTGTTAATTCATGGGCTGAGATTTTGCCTTGTTTTTGTTCATATTTCCATAGTGTTGTTGGGCAAGGTGCCCTTCCTGAATCATCAGTTAACCCCTCTGTGAATATTTCACCTATGGTGCATGAATTCCATAATGTGCATCTACCGTTGTACCTTACACTATTCATTTTTTCAATATATTCGTCACTATAATTTGCCCCTCCTGTAACACCTATCAATATGTCAGGATAGTGTTTTTTGCAGTCTGGATTTGAACAGACCCAATAAGTGACGGAGCATCTTATAGTGCCATAACTTGAAATTATAAATCGCTCAGAGTGTTTGTCAACGTTAAGGGTGTTTCCACAGATGATACAATGTGTTGGAGAAATGGCTGTAAACAACGAATACATTCTACCACTATATTCAATTTCAGGCAATTCCTGAACGATACAACCATTTACTACATCTTTTGCGAGTGATTTATAGATGAACTTATTTCCTTTTGCCATACATTCTTATATAAATCACATAACATATAAATATTATTATTTAATGTTTAATAGAACTTAGATAGAGTTGTATCTAAAATATATTGGGATGTGCTAACCACCTGAAAATAATAAAAAGTCTCCCTCCTTTCTCAAGTTCAAATCTGCGTAAATCAGCATGAATCTGCGTCTGAATAAATGATGAAAATACGGGCGGCGGCCTCGGAGATTGGTGGGGCTTTGTCATGGCTGTTGAAATATATAATATACGTAATGGTGGTTCATAATCCGTATAAATCAGCGTCTGAAAAAATGATTAAACAGCGCGCGGTCTTCGCACAGACAGCGAGACTGGTGCGGGGTGCGAACTTAGAAGCGAGCGCAAAAGCCGCGCCCCATCTGCCTGTTTTGCTGCACTGAGCCCGCCGCCATTTGGGTGCAGTCTCGATTGCAGAATCGACCTAATGAATTCCCTTCCCCAATCACCCAATCAATGCCCAATCTTCGTCAGCGAATGTTACACAAATACGCAAATGTCGCTTGAAAAATAATCCTATCTTTTATTTTCCTTTGTATCTTGAGTACAATTCTGTAAAATCTTCTAAACTCATTGCCAAATCTTCCCTGATTATTTTACGCAGAAGCCCTTTGGGTATATCCTTGTTTCCATGTACAGGAACAGTGGTTGCCCTTCCATCTTCAGATATCAACCTTGTATGAGAACCTTTTATTCTGGTAACCCTAAAGCCTAATGATTCCAAAAATTTCACTAATCGTCTGCCTTTAAATACAGGAAGTTTTGACATTTTGAGCTACATCCAATTCTCTAAATCCTATAAATGTGTTAAATTCTTCAATCTTTGTCTCTTCAAGGCATATCTCTATAACTTCCCTTATATTTTCCAGTGCATCATCTATAGTTTCGCCATATGAATGACAACCTTTAAACTGGGGGCAGCTTACGATGTAATACCCATCCTCGTCGATCTCAATGATTATGGGTAGATGTAAATTTTCCATTTCTAAACACCAATTAAATAGATGAATTTCACCTATTAAAGGCATTTCCCCATGCACTAATTGTATATTTAAAAAATATATTTTATTATTCCTCGCAAATCGAGTATGAAACCTGCCATTTCGATAGAATAAAAGAAAGTCTTTCGATCATCCTTCTTCATCAAATAGTGGTACAGATTTCCAGTATACGCTTTTGTTCAAATATCGTTACAGAGATGAATTAATCCGTCAACATCTCAGAACTCGTAGGGCCCATCACCCACTTCGCGCCCCATCTGCCTGTTCTTGTTGCGCTGAGCCCGCCGCCGTTCGAGTGTGGCCTTGAGCACATGCGGGCGCGGTGCCTGCTCCACTACTCTTGTCGTGGCTGCATCCGCTACCAACCTTGTAAGCAACTCGGCTGGTGTAAGAAAAAAAGTTCATTTTGAGTTGCATGAGACCGTTATGAAGATGTAAAAAGAAAGTGCAAATCCCATGTTGTAATACACCTGTTCAATTCAAATGTTATATGCTATCACCATATAACATTTATAGTTTTAAAACCCTATTAATTCTGTGATAGAGAAAGTCATTAAAGAAACCAGAATACTTGCTGAAGATGAGATTGTCGACATCTCAGTACATAGGTACCGACATCCTCTGGAATCTCACACGGCGTCAGATACAGTTTCAATTACCGCATCAGAACAAAAAAAGGATGGAAGACTTTGATACGTTTCGATAATGCACATACCATCAAAGGACACAGCAAAAGAGACCACAGACACATGTTTGGAAATGAGGCGCAGGAAATAGAATTCAACAGCCCAAAAGAATTAATTGATGAGTTAATGCAATTAATAGAAGATAATCGGAGGACTATAGATGAAATTAAAAGACGTTGAAATTATAGTTATGAGCAATGAAGAATATGGGGAGCACCTAAACGAGCTATTTGAAAATGTAAGACGCGGCGAGATACACAAACCAGAACCCCCTAAGATAGTAGCACGCACAACAGAGGATATTGGAAAGATATTGACCCGCGAGCGCCTGCGCCTGCTTCAGATCATAAGGGAAAAGAGACCAGAATCAATCAGTGAACTTGCAAGGATGCTGAAACGTAAGCAATCGAATGTACACAACGACCTTACTTTCCTGAAAGGTGTCGGTCTCCTTGAGCTTAAAGAAGGAAAAAACCACGTAAAGAAGATGCCGGTTGTAGATTATGATGCATTACATATTACGGTTCCGCTGACTGCGTAGTTCAATTTAATCCACGCTGCCACCGATAAAACCATGCACCACCAATCCTGCCATGTCTGCATTTTCACATTAACCGCAGAGGGACGCAGAAATAAACAAAAATGCTCTGCGTACCTCTGCGGCCTCTGCGGTCTTAAATATTATATTTCTGGAGAATTCGATCCCCACCCGGAGGCGCATTCCTGTTAACACACACCTCTCGCATGCGCACCAATTCACAATTTATCTCCTTTCTCAAATTCAAATCTGCGTAAATCAGCGTGAATATGCGTCTGAATAAATGATGAAAATGCAAGCGGCGACATCGGGGATTGGTGGGACTTCACCATGTCTGTTAAAATATATAATATATGAAATTGTGATTCATAATCCGTATAAATCAGCGTCTGAAAAAATGATTAAACAGCGCGCGGTCTTCGCACAAGCATCGAGACTGGTGCGGGATACGAACTCGAACCGAGCACAAAAGCCGCGCCCCATCTGCCTTTTTTGGTGCGCTGAACCCGCCTCCGTTCGAGTGCAGTTACGGTTGCAGGCGCGTCCCCCTATTCAGTATACGTCTTCCCGTTGTTATGATCAGGATGCAGCGCGTCCCAACTCCCGATCACAATATTTCCTAAAAAGTGATGGATTTTTATGAGATAACGTCTTTATAGCCTAAAAGCACGTAAAATTTTAGAATGCAATTCCCTTTAAAGTTGTGGACTGAGATCTTCAGTTGAAGCGATCAGATCAGCGGAGAACAGAGGATAGCAGAGATCATAAATATATAAGGGGTATCCTGAGTAAAGGGATATGGATGGGACCAAAGGACACAGTTACATTCACAAAGCACGCTGAAACGATGCTGAAAGAATGAAATTTTACTAAATATGAAATTGTTTCGGTTATCGAAAACCCCGACTGGAAGGAAGAAATCGAAGACGATGTCTGGCATGCCTTCGGACGGTCCAGCAATAAAGTATTGCGTGTGGTGGTGAGAGGAAAAGAAGAACCTTATACGGTAATAACCATGTTTTATGATGCCACTAGCTGAAGTTATTGCTTCGTTTTGAAAGTTTCCTTGAAACATGATTCGATATGGCGGCTAAACTCCCCTATTGAGCCAACTTCCAGGCTTTTTGCATAATCACGAAGTGCGACCGCTGCGGCTTTTGCGATCCGGCCCGCACCGCGTATTTCCATGCTTGTGATCTTTTCTGCAGTATCTTCTAATTGGCTTAACTGATCCATGAACGATAGGTTGGCACTAAAGGAATTTATAGATATCTTTGTTCACATCTTCACTTTAATCCATGGTATATTACTACCCGTTTTTTCTCATATAGGCGTGATTGTTTTTGCCACAATCCATTTATCCGGAATATATTAACAAATCTCCTCCAAACATACAAATACCTTCGATCCCATCTCCTAACCCGAGGAATCGTAATATCAAAACACTTAATTGACCTGGGTGTCCTGGCGATTCGCCAGATGAATGTACGCGGTACATTTAAACCACACCTTGCGATAAAATTCAAATCCGAGGACGGCAACGCGTGTACATTTTCAGTTGATACGACACGCATTCCCAAAAAATACCGGCAGCCTGATGCATACCTGATAACACATGCCCATTCTGACCATCATGGTAAATCGGCTATGCTCTCCGGGAGAGCAGTCTGCTCTGATAAAACCGCAATCGCGCTTGAGATACGGCACGAGCACAAGTATAACGGGTCAACTGTGGGCATGGGAGAATCGATCGATGTCAACGGGGTAACCGTTACGACCTATCCTACAGGGCATACTGTAGGTTCCACCGCGTTCTACTGGAAAAACGAAGTCGGCACGCGCATTCTTGTGACAGGTGATGTCAAGGACGCATCGCGATTGCCAAAATGCGACATCCTCATAACCGAAGCAAATTATGGGGACCACGCAGACTCTGCATGCCATTTTGAGGATGACATAACCGGATTCAACAAAGCAATGGAAATGGATAGCAGCATCGCCTTTGGTGCGTATGCATTTGGGAAGGCGCAGCGTGCAGTCGAACTTATCCGCGATTTCGGATATGACGGCGACATCGAGATGGAAGACAAAAGCCTTGCACTCACACAGCGCCTGCTCGATAACTGCGGTGAGCTTGTGGGTCTTGGCGAATCCGGAGGTGAGGCTATGTGTGTAGTGCCGCCGTGGGATCTTGGCAAACTGCCGCGTGATATTGCAAAATACGTGCTCACAGGCAGGTCTGACTACTACTATCCCGCAATAAATATTAGCGACCACCTTGATGCAACAGGCCTTGTAAAAATGGTAGAGGACATCGATCCGGAAGTTGCCATTATCTATCACCCGAACGGAGACCGCCCGGCAAAGTTTGCGGAACATCTCAATTCCATAGGTATCGAATCCATTTCCATTGACAACATCAAAAACGTTTTGAGCAATGAGTTTATTTAGGTTTATAATCCTCTATGCCAAAAAGAGTGTAAACACACATAATAGTTATTAGTTATTTTAGATGAATATTCAATGCCTTCCACATATTAATTCAATTCAAAATTCAGGAGATCATACCAGTTGAGTAAGCAATACAGCAAATCCAAAAAAGACAAAAGGAAAAACACCGCAGGTGCTGCTGATGTTGACGATAACGCCAGTGCGGATGCCAATGCAAATTCGAATTCCAATCCAGATTCTGATTCCAATCCTAATCCCAACATTAAGCCTGGCAAAGGCATCATTACAATCAAAGAAAGAACTCCTGAAGAGCGAAAGAAAAACCACATCGAAGGTATCATAAAAACGGTAGTCGCATCAATGGTGGGAATTGTTGCGGGTTTTATATCCTTTAACCAGTTCGGGACAGCCGAAGATACAACATGGTATGCGATACTGACGATTATTGCCGTCCTTGCATATTATGCACAGAGGTTGATCTTTCCGGCTATCAAGATCAACACCAAAGAGTTCGGGCTCAAGGGCTGGTTCTATGTTGAATTCCTGGTAATAGACTTTTGCTTAGTCACATGGATACTGCTTTTAAACTGACCTTTATTGCTTGTTCCCAAGGGATATAAAATGCGAATAGCGATATTGAACAAAGACCGCTGCCAGCCAAGGCGGTGCAGTCATGAGTGCGAGAAATACTGCCCAAGGGTTCGGACAGGCGATGAGACCATTGTCTTTGGGGATGACGGAAAAGCAGTAATATCGGAAGAGTTGTGTGTCGGTTGTGGCATATGTATCAACAAATGCCCATTCGATGCCATTATGATCATCGGGCTCCCTGAAGCCCTTACGGAACCAACATACAGGTATGGGACAAATGGTTTTGCCCTGTTCGGCCTCCCTATCCCGCAGGTCGGAAAGGTAACAGGCATACTTGGGCCCAACGGTATCGGAAAAAGTACGGCTATACAGATTCTTTCAGGCACACTGGTCCCCAACTTCGGCGAGGAAAAAGGCGACTGGGACAGGGTTTTAGAATACTATGCAGGGTCTGCCCTCTATGATTATTTCAGGGATGTCGTTGACGGTAAGGTGACAGTTTCCCAGAAACCTCAATATATTGACATGATACCAAAGGCGTTCAAGGGAAAGACGAGCGACCTGCTTGAAAAGACCAATGACCGCGGCGTTCTGGATGAACTGGTCGAGCGGCTTGACCTGACACATATAATCGATCGCAATATCTCTGAACTCAGTGGTGGTGAACTGCAAAGAGTGGCTCTTGCTGCCTGTATGGCAAAAGATGCAGACTTTTATTTCTTTGATGAGATCAGTCCGTACCTGGATATCTACCAGCGTATCAATTCTGCACAACTTATTCAGGAAATTGCTAAAGAAAATGCGGTCCTGGTTGTCGAGCACGACCTTGCCATCCTTGATATGCTTGCGGATACGGTTCATGTGGCATACGGCCAGCCCGGCGGATACGGTGTCATGACCCATCCAAAGGGTGTGCGGATCGGGATCAACCAGTACCTTAAGGGTTACCTGCCAGAGGAAAATGTACGTATCCGGCCTGAGGCTATTAAATTCGAGACACATCCACCAAGAACCGCGACCGATATCGCAGATTTTGTCGAATACGGTGGTTTCTCCAAGAAATACGGGGATGGTTTTTCACTTTCAACAACCGGAGGTTCATTGAAGGAAGGAGAAGTTCTTGGCATTGTAGGACCTAACGGGATCGGGAAATCTACATTCTTAAAGATACTTGCAGGTGAGATCAAAGCCGATGAGGGTGAGATCGATATTGATATAAAGATCGCATACAAGCCGCAGTACCTCAAAGCCGATATACCTATGCGCGTGCAGGATTATTTACGAGGTGTGACACGAAGGTTCGATACGAGTTACTATCAGGCCGAGATCGCAAAGCCATTGCAGCTTGAGATGTTGTACGAAAAGATAGTTACCGAGCTGAGTGGAGGAGAACTTCAACGAGTGGCAATTGCAGCATGCCTGAGCCAGGAAGCCGATCTTTACATTCTTGATGAACCGAGCGCACATCTTGATGTCGAGCAGCGGTCGCTTGCTACAAAAGCCATCAAGCGCTTTGCCGAAAACAGCAAAAAAACAGCCATGGTCGTAGACCATGACATATACATGATCGACATGCTGAGCGAGCGCTTGATCGTGTTCGAAGGCGAACCTGCAATATATGGTGAAGCACATGAACCTATGGGTATGCAGGATGGTATGAACAAATTTTTGGCAAATCTTGCGATCACGTTCCGCAGGGATGAAGAAACAATCCGCCCGAGGGTGAATAAAGTAGGTTCAAGACTTGACAGGGAACAGAAGGCTAAAGGCGAGTACTATTATTATAATATTGATGAATAGGTGAATCCTGTTTGTTCTAGTGTCATATCAACAATGCAATGTTGCTAAACGGAAGGGGTTAAGGCAGATGTGAATAACGGCACGGCCATACGCGCTTAAGCGCTGCATGTTCCAACACCATAAATATGAGATACAATACTGTTTTCAAGCGACTCCCATCAACCACTGGTGCAAAGGCACGAATCTTATCACGCGGTCACCAAAGTTTTCAGTTGATGCATAATCCCCGGTGATTACCAGTGATTCTTTCAGGCCGAAATGTTCCATCACTTCTATCAGGGCATGGTTTTTCCGCTCCAATACCTTCGCATCCATATTCCAATACCTGAACCAGTTCGATTATGTCAATTCCAGACTTTCAAAGATGTGGTGAAAAGCAGTATCAATCGATCCAATCGCTGTATAGCCTTGCTGGCAGTTACACTATACTTGTCCAACCAATTCCCAGAGATAGAAATAGCATCCGGTCTTGATTCGGTGAGATACTGCTCAAGCTGTCCGTCAATATCGCGTTTTTGGGCTTTCAAGCATGTTTCCACCCGCACTATTACCGGCAATAATCATCTTGAGGGTATGACATCATTTTACCAGTTCATACTCCCTGCTTCCAGCCCCAACCCTCTCAGCATACTCAAGATGTATCACAGGATCAATATCCCACACGCCATGCACACCATCACATTTCCCATCCTCATGCATCGTGCGGTCTATCAGGTCAATGCTTGCCATATCAAGTGCAACGGGATCGCACGAGGCAACAATGCCAACATCCCGTGAAAATACCGGCGCAGAGAAATTGAAACAATCACAACCCGGTGTCAGGTCAAATATCCAGTTGATATATCCGATACGACCGGACAATGCCTTTACCGGTCCCATAGCAGCCTCACCGAGCCGTATTTGCATCTGTTGTGCAACATCTCCAGGCGGAACAATGGCTTCATGCGGGCAGGATTCCGGACATGATAGTTCACCTCTACACAGTTCCCTGTCAACATACGCCTTATCGCCATTCATCTTCAGCGCGCCCCAGACGCACTGGTCAAAGCAGACCCCGCACCCGATACATTTTTCAGCATTGATCGACGGCTTCCCAACCTCATGGACGCGCGTTTTTCCATCCCTGTCAAGACATCCCATCCCAAGATTCTTGACCGCGCCGCCAAAACCGGAACCCGGGTGCCCTTTACAATGGGATATCATGATCATGCAATCTGCCTTTGCGATGGCGGAAGCCACGGTTATAGTATCAAGAACCTCTCCACCTATCCCGACATCAACGCCATCATCCCCAAGTAACCCATCCGCAACAATAATGGGAGCGTTCATACTTGCCTGCGTAAATCCATTTATCCCAGCCGACCATAACAGGTCTGCTGCGTTAAGTCTCATACCTTTATACAAAACGGTAGTCTCCGTCACAAACGGAATACCTCCGGCTTCCCTGACCATGTCAACAACAGTTCTCACGATCACAGGGCGAATATGGGTAGTGTTGCCATACTCACCCGGATGTATCTTCACTGCCACGATATCGCCTTTCTTTACAGGCGATATTTTAGGGAACAGTTCCTTTATTTGATCGATCTGCGTCTGTTCGGGACCTATGTTGTCAACGGATTTGAAAAAAACCTTGCTCATGCTCACCAACTCCATCCAATGTACATTGCTGTTTGGTGATAAAAAGACTTGTATAATGAATTCTGATACTGTAAGTCCCGAAACCTTTGACTTTGTATTGTTTTCCATACATTGGATATCGAAATATGGTTTTTCAAACAAATAATTTGAAGAGTTTGGGCGCAGTTAGCGTGAGCAGGCACATCCTTTTGATGTATATATTACAGGGGAATAATATACCAAGATCAAAGAAATATAGGCATGACTGGCATACAGTGTCGATGCTTACCGGTTATGTAGCATTCTCCAAAAATATAGGGGCAGAATACTGGTCTGTGAAATGGCATAGGTGAGAAATCTTCACAATCACCTATGCCATCATGTAAGAGGCAACGCAAATATACCTCAGTTCGATTTCAATTTGCGTCTGGAAGTATCATCATTATGCCCATGTCACCAAGGATATTCGCGATCTCCTTGTATGCAAGGAATAACTCTTTTCGTTGCTGGTCAACGGATTCGACCTTGGGTTCCGATGCGAACCAGACATCATTTTCAGTAATTCCACGTGTCACGGAAACACATGAAAGCATATCTGCACGGGTCAACCTGTAAATTGAATCAACACCTGTAGGTGTTACCCACACAGGGTGCAGTGATCTCAAATTACCTACGAACTTTGTCCAGTTCACTGTTGCAGATGCCTCAAGGTTTAAGTGCAGATGTGCACGCTCGCCCGTTGTCTTTTCGTCAAGGTTTTTGAGGTACCTGGCGTATTCGGGGCTTGATTCATCGACTTCCTGTTCATCTTTTTGTATGAGTCGCTCTGCAACATCCCTGAAAAACGGTGCAAGGTTCACATCGCTTGATGGTTTGGTTGCAAAGGATACTCCAAAGAATGCAACTGCGCTGAGCAGCATTCCAACAATAACTCCGTGGTTCATGAGGATCGGATGCACGGTCTCAAGATACGGGGGTGCCATTGGTGCTGTTTTCACGAGGTCTATGGCAATAAGCCCGATCTGGGCAACTGCCCCGACCACAAGTCCTGCAAGTGCGCCTTCCTTTGTGGCACGCTTCCAGTACAGTCCGCCCATAAGCGGGAAGAAGTATGATGCGCTTGCGATAAAGGTCGCTATGTGGATCGCCTCAAGGATGCCGTTGATCAAGAATGAGCCAATTGTTGCACCCGCAATAACGATCAGTACACTGATCCTGTTGACCACGAGCATCTCTTTCATTGTAGCATCAGGTTTTATGTATCTCTGGTATATGTCGCGGGAGAGACATGATCCGCCGGATGTTGCGAAGGTATCAGCACATGACATTGCTGCGGCTGCAAGCCCGATCGCACTGAGTGCGACAATGACCGGTGAGAAGTTGCTGACTATAAACACCAAAAGCGCAGGTTCTGCCTGTGCCATTCCCATCGGGAAACCGGCTGCTGCAATTTCGGGATATATCGCATTCAGTCCGATCGCGATCACTGCGCATGCTGCGAATACGATTGCTACTAACAATGCACCCAGTACCATTCCAAATCTTGCGGATCTTGCATCCTTTGCAGCCCAGACCCTCTGCCACGGATCCTGTTCTGTCATCCATCCCGGGATGATCGCAAAAATAAAAATCAATACCATGGGGATTCCGATCGATAACGGATTCCACCATGAGCCCGGTACGTCACTGAACAGTTCGGATACGGAAATATCCTGCATTCCAACTGCACCGGATGTTGCAACACTTACTGCAAGTCCCGCCATTACAATTGCAAAGATCGAAAGGAATACGAACTGTACAACATCAGTCCATACGACAGCAGACAGTCCTCCAAGGGTTACATATGCCGATACTGCAAGTGCCACTATCAATGCTGCATAAATTGGACTTATCCCATAGAACACTTCCATGACAAATGTAAATCCCTTGATGTCAGCCACTGCAAAGAGTATCATTACGATGGTAATGATAAACGCAACAGGAGCGCGTATTGCACTGCTGTACCTCTGCTCAAGCAATTCTGGCTGGGTGATTGCTGGCAAGTGCTTTATCCTGCCAACGAGAAGCGCTATTATCAGCAGGGCAATGATGTTCGGGGCAACAAATCCCCATATCGATCCCATTCCAAGCAGCATGTAAAAACCGATAACTGCCAGAAGTGCTCCTGCTGTGAGCCATGATGCTGCGGCTGAAAAGCCGATACCTATAGTGCCAACATCCCTGCCTGCAAGCCAGAAATCAGTAACAGATCTCTGTCTTTTCGAAAAATGCCATCCAATTGCTACGAGTCCTGATAGATAGACTGTAAGCAATATCAAAAATGTTTGATAACCGTCCATAAGTATTACCTCTTATAAATCCTGTCATACTGTTTAGAGCATTTAAAAAATGTATGTTAATTTTCCAAAACTTGAATTGCTTTTTATATATAAGGGGTTATGCCATATTATTGATCTGATATATATTATCTTTATACAAATATGATCAGTAATTTGGTTTTCAGTTTTTGTATGGGCAGCAGGCAAAACAATTGAAGAGTGACCTGGAGATTTAGAAGATGTTCGGTAAATGAATGATCCCCGGACTGGAAGAACACAGATTCACAAAAAAAAAGATGTGCGCCCGGATAATCATTTATGCCAAAGCGCACCCATAAAAGACCTGTTCATTCACCAAGCACTATCCTTGCAATATCGTCACCGACATCGGATGTTCCGGATGAACCTCCCATGTCATATGTCTTGACCTTGCTATTAAGGATATTTTTCTCGATAGCAGACACGATGGAATCAGCGGCTTCCTTTTCGCCCATCTGTTCAATAAGCATTGCACCTGCCCAGATGGTTGCTATCGGGTTAACCTTGTTCATTCCCTTGTACTTTGGGGCTGAACCGTGTATAGGCTCGAACATACTTGTACCTTCAGGGTTGATGTTTCCGCCAGGTGCAAGTCCGAGTCCGCCCTGGATCATTGCGCCAAGGTCTGTGATGATATCCCCGAACATGTTCGGAGTAACAACAACATCGAACCATTCGGGGTTCTTCACAAACCACATGGTCATTGCATCTACATAATTGAAATCCGTAGTGACATCAGGGTATTCGGATGCTACAGACTCGAACTCTTCTCTCCAGAACCCGTAGATATCAGTGAGTACATTTGCCTTGTCAACGGATGAAAGATGTTTCTTGCTTTTTTCTGCAAGATCGAAAGCGTACTTGATAACCCTCTGGGTACCTTCCTTTGAGATCATACCGATCTGGTATCCGATCTCCTCACTGTCAGTCTCGATATCCAGGCCGAACTTTGCGGAGTACAGTGTTCTTGATACTTCAAGCAGGTCTTTGCTCTCACCCTTCTTTACACGTCCGCCGATTCCGATATAGAAATCCTCGGTATTTTCACGAACAACAGTAAAATCAATGTCTGCAGGAGTCTTATCCTTGATCGGTGTCCAGACACCTTCAAGAAGTTTAATCGGTCGCAGGTTCACATACTGGTCAAAGTAGAACCTTGCAGCAAGCAAGACTCCTTTCTCAAGCACGCCCGGAGCCACTCTCGGGTCGCCGATCGAACCAAGATAGATCACAGGATACTTTGCAAGTTCTGCCAGTGAATCTTCAGATATTAGTTCACCTGTCTCAAGATAATGGTCTGCACCGTGTGGGAATTGTGTCCACTCAACATCAAAACCGAACTTTTCCCCGGCAGCATCGATAACTTTCTGTCCTTCTGCGATAATCTCCGGACCGATCCCGTCACCTGGTATTACTGGTATTTTGTACTGTGTCATATTATAGATCTCCTGAACCTGTTCAAGCAATAATTTTTCTAGTATATTCGATCAAACCGCCGGCGTCCACGATCCCGCGCACGAAATCCGGCAGCGGGGTTGCCTGGTAGGTCTCGCCTTTGGTTCTATTTTCTATGATGCCTGATGCAAGATCGACCTCAACCTCGTCACCTTCCCCTATCTTACCAGTGTCCGGGCATTCAAGGAGTGCTACACCGATATTGATCGCATTCCGAAAGAAAATGCGTGCAAATGATTTTGCAATCACGCAGCCGATCTTTGTACCCTTTAGGGCGATCGGTGCATGCTCCCTTGATGAACCGCAGCCGAAATTGTTATCTGCGACAATGATATCGTTTTCCTTTACCTCTTTTGCAAACTCAGGGCGCACGCCTTCGAATGCGTGCGCTGCAAGTTCCCCTGGCGTGTTGAGAATAAGATACCTGCCAGGGATCATTGCATCGGTATCAATGTCATCACCAAATCTCCAAACTCTTCCTTTCATGTTTATCACCGTGATTAAGTGTAAGTGTGAATTTAAATGTAAGTTTAAGTTTAAATATAAGTTTAAAAGTAAAATCAGGTTCTCCCTAACATTGAGCGGGTTAGCACTTCACAGTTCCGGATATGCTGCCAAACATGGAATCGTATTGCCTGAATTAATGGATCGGATTGACAGTATGAAAATAGCAACCGACATCCTGTCAAACCCGTCTGATATTGACCTGCACAATTTTGAGGATAAACTAAAATTACTACTGTTCTTTATATACACCATGCATTTTTATACCTCATAAATACAGTAATACTTAATAATACTATCACTGCCAGATTCTGCCCCTTCTGATAGCGTCAAAAAATCGTTATATTGGTATTACTAACCAACTTTTATTGCATTCACAGCAAATTTGATGGTAAAATCACAGACTGATGAATATATCACCGAATAATGAGCGCGAATGATGCTGGGATCAATGATTTGACCAGGTTGCATTTTCCAATTTACCATTAGATTTTAGAGACTTTTAAATTTCTTCTGGCTTGAATTATACCGAACCACAGATGAACGTAGATTTCGCACAGCAATTCCCGTTATGGCTTTAAATGTATACAAGCGAAGGCATGTTTTTTTGACATTTCGCAATAATTTCATGATATTACGTGCTTTTATTCGTCATATCATAAGCCAAATCAATGACGAGCGACAGTATAGTTTTAGACAGCTTGGATATAAACAAAATCATAAAGCGGGAATTGCTGGATTTCGCATGCTTTATCCGCGTTTATAGGCTTTAATCCGCGGTTAACAGAACTGATTAATATGTGTGACCGGAAAAAATGAAAAGTCTCAGATTTTAAGTGGATATAATTTAATAAGTGCTCATAAATTATCTTGACATTTTTAAATCAGTTCAATGGATACATGCTGTTTATCACGATTCATTTCATTTCATTTCATAACAAACACCAGTGCATTACACACCAGTTTCGCACGGTTTATACAAAACCATTAAATACCATTAGCTCGTTCTCGAAATCATAAATGATATTAATATCGATACAAAGGTTGGCATTGGTGGTGGTATGGAATTCCATGCGGAATTCCTGAAACGAGTTACCCCCCTGCGGGGGAATTAACTCGGACTACATAATTCCATCGATTATATGCTATCAAGAATGGAGGATTTATATGGACCAGAAAATAATATTAATTCTAGCTGCCCTGCTTGTAGCACTGGTGACACTTGTCGCCCCTGCAAGTGCGGATGTCTATGATGATGCTCGCGTTGATGCGAATGCATCATATCACGCTATGTTGACACCGGTTGTTCCGGAGGCTGCAAATCTAATGACTTGGCCATACGGCTCGAGAATGTTCGACAAATGGTGCGGATTGCCAAACATGGTTATGTCATACAATGGTATGGACTATGACCAGATGTTACAGGCATTTACCGGAGCTCAGGGAGATATGATGGCTTCTATGATGGACCCAACCAATCCTTCGCTCCACAAATTTACTATGTATGACAACACGACTGTATGGAATGCATCAGCAACACACCTTAACAAGACACTGTTGGACCCATATAATTTGGACAGCTCTGGTCATGACGTGACCATCTATACCGCCGATATGGCTGAATGGATGGAAGATGGTAGTTGTGGTGATTGTCACATAGGCGGTGGTGGACTTGCCGGCCAGACTGAGGCTGATGTGAAATGTGGTAATTGTCATCTCAGTGTTGAGGGTACAAGTAATGGTTTTAATGGAAACACCGATAATCCAACGGCTGAAGTAAATGCAAAAGGATTCCTTGGTGACACATCATGTGAAACCGCAGAATCCTGCCATGCGCACGATGCACCTAAACACGACATGAGTTTCACTGCACAACATGATGTGCATGCAGGCAGTGCCGAGTTTTCACAAATAGCAACGGATGCAGGATATGGTGACAATACCTGTCTTAACTGTCACCAACCTGGTGTTTTGGGCAACAACCATAACTTCGGACGCCCCAATAATCCTGACACAGCCTTTGACCTGACTACAATATCTACAATGAAGGAATGCGATAATGTAGATTGTCACGGTGCAAATGGAGGGGTACACACAAATGCGGTACTCAACCAGCACACAGGTAAACTTGAATGTTTTGTATGCCACACATCCAAGGAAACAATAGGGGAAGCCTATTCTCTTGATGATTGGACTATAGTTGGTTCACATAAAGAAAATGACGTACATGATATGGTCTATTACTGGGCCGGTCCAAAAACCGGCGGTGACTTTGGTCCGAACATAAACACACTTAATGGCGTTGATACGGACTACATCGTATATCCGTTCATTGGCGATTCAATGAAAGCGTATGCAGGCATGTGGCCTTTCCCGGACACAAATCCCAATACATTCCCGGACACGGATGATGTAAAGATACGTCCTTCCGAAGTGTTCATGATGAAATTGTGGGTCTATATGGATATGGGAGCTGCGGCGAATGGCAACCCGCTATGGGCCAGTATGATGGGTATTGACAAGGACCTGCTGTGGGCCATGGACCAGGCCGGTAACAAGGATGGAATCGTTAGCATGGATGAATTGGTGGCTGCTGGATATGTGCCAATTAACGTAAATGAGAATGGGATGCCTATTGATATGGCAAAGCCTGCTTTCACACCGTTCGAGTTTGTTGCATATCCGAAGATGGGCATACACAACGTCAATCGTGGTGGTTCACTTGCTGCACCATACACCTGCAATGATTGTCACAGTACAAACGGTGCAATATTGGACTTCGAAAATCTTGGAATCGGATACCTTGTCGACTTTTTCGACAATACAACAGGCACTGTTGGTATTAACAACAGTGTGCATGCATCAATATTGCCAAATGGTACAGTAGTTACCCCAAACGATTGTACAATGTGTCATGGCGAGTATGTGCCGCATGCATCAAACACGGGAACGCCAATAAACACAACCATTGTGACCGGATCAGGTGAGGAGAGTGATTCTCCTGTTGAAGATATACCTGAAGAAGATACACCTGAAGAAGCACCACAAGGTACTCCCGGATTTGAAGCTGTACTTGCTGTTACAGGACTACTTGGCGCGGTTTTGCTTGCAAGACGTGATTAAATGAAACTATGATGTGTGCTTTTGCACACATTCTTTTTTTTATTTTTAATAGTGTATCTATAAGATTATGTAATCCGAATTAATCCGACCGCAGGGAGGATTTTCTCGTAGTATATAATCTATAAGATTATGTAGTCCGAGTTAATTCGACCGCAGGGAGGATTTTCTCGTTGCATGTAACTTATAACTGTTAGGTATATCCATACAACGGATTTCATACAACGTGTTAATTTAATTTGGCCATGTTGGTCAAAACACATCCTCACTCCAATCAAGCGACCCGGGTTTGTATTTGAGTAACATTGCCCCATCATCCCCGTGCAGCAACGCATTGATAATCTCCCTCACATCCGTTGCAACCTTTTCAACTGTCACATCAGTAGTATCGATCTCAAATACCTTTTCACACCACTCCACAGATTCAACAAGAATGACATCCAGTGCTTCAGCCTCTACATTTTCTGATATCTTGGCCTGTGAATAGTCCCTGTGCGACAGCCTTTCCCCGAGAACACCGGGGGATGCGCGAAGCACGATCACGATATCTGCAATATAATGAGAAAGGTGACTGTCAAGTATTGTGACTGCATCACTTTCACCTATAAGTCCGGACACATGTGCAGAGACCTTGTCCATGTCCGCAACAAGCGTGTCCCGCACCTCATCAACCCCTGAATACAGGTGCTTCTCCCTGATCAATTTGTTAAGGTGGATCACCCTGTATCCGCAATACGCTTTTACAAGTTCACTGGCAGATGTCTTGCCAGTGCCAGGTGTTCCGGTAAGTCCGATCAACATAATCCAAACATGGAACTACTGGCAATTAATGCTTATGCATGCTTATGCATGCTTATGCATGCTCATGCACCCTGCCTGCAATCTTCAGGAAATTCTCAATTATTTTTAACCCGTAGTCCATATAAACATTATCAATAAGTTCTCTTGTCAACACCGATTCCGGGTGGAACTGTACACCATATATTGGATATTCCCTGTGCCTGATACCCATGATTGTGCCATCATCGGTTTTTGCAGTTATTTCAAGTTCCGGGGCAAGTGTCCCGATCGCAAGTGAATGATACCGTCCGCCCGTAAATGGGGTCGGAATGCCATCAAAAAGACCTGAACCGTAATGGGTGATAGGCGATGTCTTGCCGTGTACCGGGCCGCTCTTTGCATGTGTAGTCGTACCTCCAAACGCCGTGTTTATTGCCTGGTGGCCAAGGCAGACCCCGAGTATAGGAATATGTTTCCCAAACTCACATATGATGTCTAAGCACATACCAATATCCCGCGGATTTTGCGGGTTGCCTGGACCCGGTGATACAATAATCGCATCAGGCTTAAGATTTTTCACCTCCTCGATCAAGATGGTATTTGGAACTACTAACGTATCCGGCTCAAACATGGAAACATAGTCCACAAGATTCCACACAAACGAATCCCTGTTATTGATAAATATCACTTTCATTGTCCACCCTCAATCGCACTGATCATCGCTGCCATCTTGCGCTCTGTCTCCTCATATTCATACGTGGGGTCAGAATCCGCAACAATCCCTGCGCCTGCCTGAATATAAGCTGTATCGCCTTTTATGATCACAGTCCTTATGACAATTGCAAAATCAGCATCACCGTTCCATGAATAATATCCAACCCCTCCGCCGTATATCCCGCGTGCATCGGGTTCGAGTTTGTCGATAATCTCCATTGCCCGAATTTTTGGCGCACCCGATAATGTACCTGCAGGGAATATCGCACGTGTCGCATCGAACTGGTCGCATTCATCTCTCAAAGTACCGCATACCGTGCTTTCTATATGCTGCAAATGCGAGTATTTCACGACCGACATGAAATCATCGACTGTGACAGTACCGCTTTTTGACACCATACGAACATCATTTCTTCCAAGGTCCACAAGCATAATATGTTCGGCACACTCCTTTTCATCAGCAAGCATTATCGAGGATAACACATTATCCTCTTGCTCATTTTCTCCGCGCGGGCATGTTCCGGCGATTGGATTTGTGATGACCTTTCGATTGTACACCGCCATGAGCGTTTCCGGACTTGCACCGACAATGCTCAGGTCCCCGAACTTAAATATGTACATATACGGACTCGGGTTGATCTTCCGCAGGGTCTGATATAGTTCCAGAGGTGTCTGTTTTATCTTTATGGAATATCTGCGGGAGAGCACAACCTGAAAAATATCCCCATCGATGATATATTGTTTTGCAGTCAGGACTGCATTCTCAAACTCTTCCTGTTCAAGTCCTGCATTGCATACATGTTCGGATGTACGCAGTCGTTTCATTGTCCTGTTTGCCTGATCCGACATTCCTGATATATTATTGAGTTGTAAATGCAATGCCCGGGCATCTGAAAGCGCCTGGTCATACACTGCTCCAAAATCACATTGCTGTGTCACAAAAGGCGTGACTACGATGTGGGTATCGCCTGTCAGGTGGTCAAAAACGAACGTTCTTGTCGTAAGGGCGAACTGCATATCAGGAACACCGGATTCAAGTTCCTTTTCTATATCTAACCAGCAATCATATACAATATCATAACTGTTATACCCGATAGCCCCTCCAAGGAATGATTGCCTGTCAAACCCTTTCCGGTTGAGCAGGCGTGTGCCGTTCGCAGTCGGAAAGACCGCACGAAAAGCATCTAACACATCGGTTCCTTCATTGATGTGAGACCGAAATACACCGGATTTAACAGATTCAACCGTACATAACGATTCAAGTCTTAAGCGGATATATTCAACAAGTTTTGAGTCCATTGAATATTCAAGTGTGAGTATCCTGTCTTTGATGGTCACGACAACATCAGGATCAGAACCAACAAATGAGAATCGAGCATGTCGTTTTTCCTTTTCAACCGATTCAAGCATATATGAGAAGTCGGCATTTTGTAGGGTCGAATATAATTGCAGGGGTGAACATTTAGTGCTGACTTTTGCCATCAACTGCACCAGCACAGGAGCACCTGCGTCCTCAACCATACCTGCAAACTCACTTTTATCAATATCAAATGATATATCTGGTATCATTTCACACACCTTGCCTCTTTTATGAATCGGCATATCTTTTTTTCATCTTTCATGCCATCTGTTTCGATGCCGGATGCCGTATCAATAGCATATGGTGATACTTCTTCAACTGCATCTCTCACATTGTCCGGATTCAGTCCACCTGCAAGAACCACAGGCACATCTACAGCTTCCACCACTGCCCTGCTGACCGACCAGTCGTGTGCGGCACCGGTTCCGCCTATTTTTCCATATGCACTGGAATCAAGAAGAATACCATCTACCAGATCGCAATCGGTCAGATCGTTGACCTGTCTGGTTATAGCACCTGTTATATCAGCAGATATTTTTGTGCTGATGGGAATTGATATTGTTTTCACAATATCTATTGCAGTGTTGTTTCGCATGGTTTCCAGTTCATCCACACCAATATTATTGTGTATCTGGACTACATCAGGTTTTGCAGCTCCAATCATTTCAAGAGCATGCTTTGCATTGTCAGGCATGATCACAAGCACAGTATCAAC
>DQIP01000207.1 GCA_020793565.1 Candidatus Methanovorans sp. | reverse complement strand
ACGGGTATTGCCCAGTATACTGATGAAGTACCAGTTGTAAAACAGACTGCCGGAATTCTCATACAATCTCCCTCAGAAATACTGTCTGTCCAGCCTGTAGCATGCATCCATTGTGCTCGATGTGTTGATGTGTGTCCTGTTGATATGCTTCCTGCCCGTGTGGCAATTTTAGCAGATCAGGGTAAATTCGATGAATGTAGGTTGATGCATGTTATGAATTGTGTAGAATGTGGTCTTTGTGCAGTGGAGTGTCCTTCGAAGATACCGTTGTTGCAGTTAATCAAATATGCAAAGGTCGCGATTGAAAAAGCGTATGATGACGTGGCAGAAAAAGAATCGTCGAACCTGACACTCGGGTGCGAATCTTGTGAAGGAGGTATCTAATATGACCCTAACGATTTCAGCTCCACCCCATAAGATAAAGGGTGTAACTGTTGATAAAATAATGTGGGGCAAAGTACTTGCTCTTGTACCGGTGAGTCTGGTTGCTATTTATTTCTTTGGATTACCAGCACTTGGAATACTTCTTGCAAGCGTAATAACAGCAGTTGTAACTGAAGCCGGAATCCAAAAAGTATTCAAGCAGAAGATCACTATAGCTGATGGACATGCAGTAATGATAGGACTAATGCTTGCACTTATTCTTCCATATGATGCTCCGATCTGGATCGCGGTTATGGGCTCATTCTTTGCTATCGCGATAGTGAAACATGCATATGGGGGTATTGGTTCCTATATGTTCAATCCGGTATTGGTATCGTGGGTATTTTTAAGTCTTTCATGGACTACGATTATGACCACGAAGTCAACACCTCATATTGTAGCATTAACAGATCTGATTCTGGAAAACGGAGCAGGAATATTGGTTGGTGTGTCTCCAATTGCATTGATCGGTGGTGTGGTACTCATACTAATGAGATATGTTGAATGGAGAGTTCCACTCAGTTATTTTGTAACAACATTGGTGCTGGTCTTTTTATTAAAGGATGATCTTTCCTATGTGATCACAGGTGCTTACCTGTTCGGAGTGCTGTTTATTGCAACTGATTCTGCAACAACACCGATTACTAAAAAAGGACGTATTATTTATGGAATCGTCTGCGGTGTCCTGACAGTTATGTATGGATATTATGCAAGTTATGTGACAGGGACATTCTACGCACTAATGCTTGCAAACTGTATTGCACCGTATATTGAGATTAAGACATTGCCAAAGCCTTTCGGAGGTGATGGGGAATGAGTAAGGACGATAGTGTCATACTTATTATTGGAAAAATGGTGCTGATCTCGGTCATTGCGGCTGCCCTATTAAGTGTGACTTATGGTCCGACACAGGCACAGTTGAAAATAAACTATGATATTGCACAGAAGGAAGCTTTATTAGAGATTGTTCCGGAAGCAGTGGATTTTGAAAACGTGTATGGTGACAAGGTAATCAATGAAGAAGGTGATCTTGAGACATTGTATTATCGTGGAGTGGATGCATCAGGTAACACAGTTGGATATGCATTCTTCAGGGATCAGGTTGGATCCCAGGGGATGATACAGGTTGCAGGAGGAGTGGATGCGCAATTCACCAGAATAACCGGAATAACGATTATGAAGCATTCCGAAACACCCGGGCTGGGTGCACTGATTGTGAGTCCTGATTTCACGAGCCAGTTTAAGGATGTGGAAATGAATAATCTAATGCTCACCAGCGATGGAGGAAAGATTAATTCTATCACTGGTGCTACAATTTCGTCACAGGCTGTGATAGATGCATTGCGTGGGCAGGTTGATGATTTAAAGAAGCAGGTGTGATCTTATGAGTAAAGTATTAGATGAATATATACGAGGGATTACGACAGATAATCCTATATTCGGACTTGTACTGGGCCTGTGTCCATTACTGGCAGTTACGACATCAGTTGAAAATGGCATAGGGATGGCAGCAGGTGCTGCGTTTGTACTGATCTGTTCGAATGTGATAATTTCAGCACTTAGAAAACAGATACCGGCATCAGTCAGACTTCCGATATTTATTATTATAATAGCCACGTTTGTGACCATTGTTGATATGTCAATGGAAGCATTTACGCCTGATATGTACACGCAGTTGGGCGTGTTCATTCCATTGATAGTGGTCAACTGTATCATTATCGGACGTGCTGAAGCTTATGCAAACAAGAACAATGTCTTTTATTCCTTAATTGATGCACTTGGCAGTGCTACAGGATTCTTACTTGTACTGGTGCTTATGGGTGCTATCAGGGAAATTCTCGGAACCGGTGCTATCGCGCCATTCGGGTATACATTGATAACCGTTCCAATAAACCCTGCAACCTTTATGATAATGCCACCTGGGGCATTTTTGACAATAGCAATATTGATGGCTATCGTGAATTACCGCAAGGCAAAAAAACTTGCAAGAGGTGGTTAAAATGGTAGAAGAATCTTTGATTGCAGTATTGATCAATGGTGTGTTTGTCAAGAACTTCCTTTTGATACAGTTCCTTGGCCTGTGTTCATTCGTGGGTGTTACAAAGGATCTAAAGAGTGCAACCGGAATGTCAGGAGCGGTCATATTTGTCATGACCATGGCAGCTGTTGCATCATTTGGGCTCTATACCTATATTCTGGTTCCTTTGAAACTTGAATTCTTAACTCTCATTTGCTTCATTGTAGTGATTGCATCTCTTGTGCAGCTTGTGGAATTCGTACTCAGGAAACACGTAACACCATTATATCGGTCATTGGGAATATTCCTGCCTTTAATCACAACGAACTGTGCTGTACTGGGAGTGGTAATGCTAAATGTGATGAACGATTATCCGTTTGTGTACAGTGTTGTATTCGCTATAGCAGCCGGTCTTGGTTATATGGTTGCCATGCTGATGATGGCATCGATCCGGGAACGGGCGGAATATGTCAATGTCCCGGGTGCCATACAGGGACTTCCACATGCGTTTTTAGTCGCAACGATGTTATCAATGGCTTTTGTTAACTACTTCAAGGTGATTCCCGTATGACTAGTTTAATCGTACAATCAATGGCAGTCCTTGGAGGTCTCGGACTTTCAGTAGGTTTCATATTGGTGGCAGCATCCAAGATATTCAAGGTGGAAACCAACCCCTTAATTGAAGAGGTGGTGGAAGTCTTGCCTGGTGCAAACTGTGGTGCATGCGGTTTTGCAGGATGTGCCGATTTTGCAGAGAAAGTAGTCAATGAAAATGCACCGATCGACGGATGTCCGGTAGGTGGTTTTGGTGCAGTAAAAGCTATTGGCGGTATTATGGGCCAGGATATTTCTGAGTCTGAAAAAGCATATCCGTATGTGCGTTGCAACGGTGGTCTGAACTGTGTGGACAGGTTCGATTATGAAGGTATAGAAGACTGTAATGCAGTGATGATGCTCTCTGATGGTGAGAAAGGATGCAGTTTCGGCTGCATGGGAAGGGGCACATGTGTGCGGGCATGTCCGTTCAATGCTCTTATTATTAATGATAAACGGCTCCCTGAAGTAAATCCTCACCTCTGTAAGAGCTGCGGCCTGTGTTTGGATGCATGTCCAAACGATATACTTGTGCTTGCAACAACATCTGAAAAGGTGCATGTGCAATGTCGCTCCCATGACAAAGGTAAAGCCGTTAAGGCAGCATGTACTATTGGGTGTATCGGTTGTAAACTGTGTGTGAAAGCATGTCCTGAGGAAGCTATAACGGTCACTAAGTTCTTAGCAGAGATCGATCAGGAGAAGTGCACGGGATGCGGTGCCTGTGTTGAAAAGTGTCCGCAGGGTACTATTGAATTAAGATGAGATTGTGGGTTCCACAATCTTTTTTTCACTTTTTTTGCATGTAGTGAGTTGGCATGATTTCCAACGGTTTCTACGTAAATATTTGCAACAGAAGACTTTAAGGTATCTCACTCATAATGGAATCCAGAATGAAGTTTTCCTTTTGGTTTTAAGTTCAAAGAACGATTAATGAATGTGTTCAATGTCTTAAGAGTTCGAAAAGTCGGGTTGGATCAATTATTATAGTTACTTGATATCCCTCATCTTGTTCTGGCGAAATTGAACAAATTAATGGCAAAAGCAGGATAAATAGTAAAATATTATGTGCACTCAGTAACCATGATCGCCCCTTCGATGGCTTCCTGTTTTGATCCGAACAAACCCTGCGCAACGTCTTCCCGATGGCAAGCGCTGCTTCTTCGCGCGACATGGTCTCTTCAAGTATCCTGATGCGCTCTGCTGTGCCTTTTATGCCGATAAGATTCTCGACCCTGTCTGCAAGGTCTTTGGCAAGCGGTATCTCAACAAAAGGCTTTGGGGTCCCGACCGCGCGAGCGCGCTTTGTTGGCGATTTTGAGTTCACGGTTGAGATTAGACTCAAGGTCGTTGAAATATTGGTGCATTGAGTCGCTTGCTGTTAGTTCTCTCGTGGGGGATGGTCCTTTTTTTGTGGATTGGTAGTAGGGGGCTGGGATTAAATAAGTGGTGGTTTTTGTGGAATGTTCCAATAAATGTTTGTTTAGCTGTGGGAAGACGCGATAAAATAAACAATAACAGATTTTAGAAAAAAATCAATTTTTATAATAAAGGTACCCCAAAATTATAATCGAGAGAATAATATATTCAAAAACAGATACATATTTCACAATTCCATCAATTATAATAATTGGAGCTAAAATCAATGCAGGTAACGTCAACGAAACACCCAAAGCTGCAATAAATATGGCACATTTATGTATCCATCTCAACCTCATCAAAGGTAGATCCGATATACTGGTATAATATAATAGTGAAAAAATTAAAAAGACTATAAAAGTTCCTTCAACAATAGAATTATTTTATTGGAGAGACAAACCTCCAATAATTCCCCCTACTATTAACAAGATTTCAATTAGTCTCATCTTCTTTTGTATGATTGCTGAGTCGTCTTTGTTAACATAGTCAATCCATTTATAGAAACATGTGTTTACAATTTCCTATTTTCAAGTATGCAAACTAAATTGTAAATTTGGATATTGTCTTAATTTAGAATACTTTTATTATCCATATTATTTTGAATCATTTTGGACTACATTGAATTGATTGGCTAGCAATGCAAATAAAACTTTTTGGAACAACTCTCGCCAACTATCTATTGTGACACTACAGATCTGCCCTTTGTATATTCTTCAAACAGTCTTTCATGTACCTGATATTTGTTTTTCACTTTCGCAAGAATACCTAATTCTCGCAATCGCGAGATTGACATCTTTGCCGAACTTTCGGTGACACTATATTTTTCGGATTCGTTTATGATTTCTTTGTGCAACATTGGCATATCCGAGCATGCGATGACTTGCAAAACGGTCTGTTGATCCGGACTAATTCTATTGTAGATATTATCGAAACGTTCTATTGCCAATCGGCTCAAAACACTACGCAATCCGGTGGATATATCCCCTGGTGTTATATGTCTGCTTTGTGCTGCGTTTAATCCGTAGTGAGCACACAATTGGACATAATATGCCCTTCCCTGACTCAGTTTGTGTGTCATGTCAATTGCTTCGTCCGTGAATCTATATCCACGCAACTCCAACGGAGCGTTTATCGCATCATTGATTTCATCTCTAAAGAGCGGTTCTATTCTCATAGGTTCAAAGAATCGTGCAATCGGTTCATACGGCTCTTGAACACCTTCAAAGGTGGTTAAGTCACCACACACAGTCAGCATGATCTTGCATTCAAGTTCCTGGGTCAACACAGTGAACGCCTGTTTGAGAACCTCTGATTGCCCTATCGTTTTCAGGTAATGCTGGAAATCATCGAAAAATAGTATGGTCGGTTGATCAACCGCCTTATAAACAGACTCAAACAACTCAATCATCTTGTTCATCGGATCGAATGCCTGGTCATCCGCATTGAATTCAATACTGCCACCGACAACAGGTGTGTTGATTGAAAAACTTTTGATATTGGCATTAAAAACATCTCGAATCTTCTTACTCTTTGATACAGTGATCTTTCTATTTATCGTATCTATCAGGAAATTAAAGAACTGGGCATTGTTTTTGAATTGATAACAGGGAAACGTGATACAGAACACATCTTTGACCACATTGAAGAATTCTTTTAACAGTACCGTTTTACCAGTTCCATAATCACCAACAAATGCAAGATTTCTTGGATTTCCCTGAACTAAAGATTTTGGTCGTGTACGCGAGTTATTGAACCGGCACCCTAAACGTTAATAATTCTTTAAATGTCCAGACATGATCTGTAAGTTTCTGAGCCACAGCTGGTGTCCTTTGCAACCATTTTTTATTCCCACAATTGACCTTTAATTTCAGTGATTTATGTGGCTTAACAAAATTATACCATACCTGAAAGAAGTCTATTGCTCTTGAATGCATCCGGGTACTTTTACTACAATTCATTCCTTTGCGTATAAATCTCGCTAGAGAGTTTCGGATCGTAAGATTGATTCGTTCTATATATGATGTGTTAATACAGCCACCTGAATCACCCTCAAAAATCCTTAATATTTCTTCGGTATCTCCAAAAACAACACGCCGACGCATTTCATCAACATGTCCACTCGTAACTTTTTTGCATACCTGAGCATACATCAAATCTTCAGGTGGCACCAAAACAGGAAGTGGTTTTCTTCCAATACCACAATAGGGTGTCTGTTCCAAACTTCCGTAAACATTTAGAAGTGCTGCTTTAAAGGGATCCCAATCATCTGAGGTGAACAGTGGGAGTGGAGATGTATTTGATCGTTTACTTTCGAAATCATTAAACAATTCCGTAGCATCATCTGTACTCCTTCCTCCTTCATGATGACTGATAAACAATTTTGTATCACTTTCCATTATTGTTAGTGCATAAACATCACCATATTCATCAGGATCGTCATCAGTCACGTTTTTTTCCTTTTTTTTATGTATGACCAGATCTCATCGACTTGTACCTGGCCAAGCTCAAGCTCTTGAAAAAAGTAATCGGTAACTTCTTGACAATGTGCCCCTGCAAGGTCAAGCCATTTGGTAATTACATCCTTGTCATGTCCTGAAGCTCTTGCCGTACCACGTATACTTCCTTTTTCAGGCATCATTGCCAGTGTTCGAAGTATTTCTTCATCTGGGGTGTCAAGTCCAAAAAATATCGTACCTCTGGTTTCACTGAAGCAACGATTACACGTTTTGCATCTCAATAGCGCCCGATTTTGCTTTCCGTATCTCTCTTTGAACCTAATATTTCCTTTGTCTTTCTTACCGTAATCCTGACAATCTTCATTCAAACAACAAAATTCTGATAAATCTAGTTCTAAATCCATCCTTATTCCTCAAAAGAGGGAATTACATTTATAGTATTTAAACTTAATCAATTGCTCACGGACACGACCCATCTATGAATGTCGCACGAAGATGATCAGTTTCTATATGTGAGATATTTTTGTTTGATTTTTCTTTTCCTATGGCTTTACTTCCCATATTTCAATCACAAAAACCATCCAGATCTATTACCCTTACATCCTGTCAACGGCGGTGTAAAAACCCCCATTTATGGCGGTTTAAAATTCCCCACCCATATCAAAATAAACATGGAGAATTTTCATTAATTCACATGAGGAAATAATGGCATTAAAAATCGTAAAAATTGAGAAGTACCTGCGAAAAGTGGGATTAAAAACAAAAATATTAGATAATCCCCATTGTCAAGATTTGCAGTGGGAAAAACACATCAAATCTGCAGAAAGCAACCGATAAATCACGCAGTTTACATTAACTTAATATATCCTCTCTGCATTAAATATCCCTGATAAAATGCCAGAAAAAGACCGCACACTTCCCCTAAAAAGCAACATCCAAAATCTCATACCCTGCACACACGGCGGACTGATCAAAAAGACCGCACAACAGCACGGTATTCCAGAACCGGAGATACTAGACCTTAGCGCAAGCCTCAATCCAATGGGAAGTCCTTTTGAACATCCTGCTGGCAGCCCATACTTAGATCTACAAAAGATACTGCAAAAAGCTATTGGGCAAACCAACCAGTACCCTGATAACCGCTATATCGAATTTCGAACTGCTGCGGCACGATTTATTGGGATGGGAGTCCAGCCGGACAACATAATTCCGGGTAATGGTTCATCAGAAATCATTCGCCTTATTGCCGAATGTGCCATTGAAAAAGATGACATCGTGCTGATCCCACAGCCCACATTCGCCGAATACGAACAGCAATGCAGGATATTCGGGGCAAATATCCACTACACCAGGCAGGATGACATAACCAATATCACGGACAAACTGCTTGAAAAAGCCAAAATATTCTTTGTATGCAATCCAAATAATCCTACCGGGACATTGATCTCACGCAAGGATATACAGGTTCTTGCACAACGATGTGAAAAGCACAGGACCCTCCTTTTTGTTGACGAGGCATTTATCGAACTATCCGACCCAGCCCAGAGTATCGCGGATATTGCGGCAGGGAATGATTATGTTTTCGTGCTTCGCTCGCTCACCAAATCCTTCGCAATACCCGGCATAAGAATAGGGTTCGGGGTCGCATCCCCGAAGATGGCAGAAATGCTTGATGCTGCAAGACTTCCATGGAACCTTGGCTCCATACCGGATACGATAGGCACTGAACTTCTGGACATGGACGGCGGGTGCAATAGCCGGTATTTCATAGAATCAAGGGAATTGATCAAAAAAGAACGTGAATATCTTACACAACGGATTATCGACATACGCGGGCTTTCGCCACTATCAGGCAGTGTCAACTACATTTTGGTAGATGTAAGTGATTTCCTGATGGATTCGGTCGAACTCACACAGCGCCTGGCATCCCATGGCATACTTATCAGGGATTGCAGTTCCTTTCACTCATTTGGAAATGATCATGTCCGGATCGCAGTACGGACGCGGGATGAAAATTACAGGTTCGTAGACATGTTCGGGGAAGTGTTGAACGAATGGGCCAAACAGCACGCAGAAGAAAAACTAAAAAGTACACTCCAGGCCGTTGCCAAAGGGACACATACAGGAAGGGACACATGCGAATATTACCCCTGCCATTTTGAAGATCAGAATTGCACCTTTTGCTTCTGCCCTTTTTATGCATGTGAGGACGAGCGCACAGGTGGCAAGTGTATAGAGCGCTCAAGCGGCGGCAGGGTATGGAGTTGTGTGGATTGTCACATAATACACAATCCAGAAGTTGCACAACGCATACTTGACATTCTTATGGAAGACGGGAACACTGAAGATAATTTAGTGAAAGCATGGGAACAAGTGGTGGAGCCACTTCTATGATTATCACCCCTTTGCCGGATGCAGGTGACCTGATCTCCATTCTTTTACTTGCATTTGTATTCGACATTATGATAGGTGAACCACCTGCAGCGCTTCATCCGGTCGTCTGGATCGGGAAAGTTATAGGCATGCTAAAAAATGCTGCACCGGATACACACAGGAAAGCCTACGGTGTATTTCTTGCACTGGCCACTATCATCTTTGCATCCGGTATCGGGTATCTGGCAATAGTAATATCACTGAACCCGGCAGTGCCGCAAACACTTGGATACCTGATCGCAGCTTATTTCCTCAAATCAACCTTTGCGATCCGGAGTTTGCTTGCACCTGCCCAAAAGATACATGATGACCTTGTGAAAAACAACCTGAAAAGTGCCCGCTCAAAACTTCCGATATATGTGAGCAGGAATCCTTCAAAACTAAATACAGGACAAATGTCATCCGCTGTCATTGAATCCATGGCAGAGAACTTTGTTGATGGGATATTAACCCCGATCTTCTACTATGTCCTGCTCGGACCATTCGGACTTGTGGGCGCGTATGCCTATAAGGCTGTGAACACACTCGATTCAATGGTCGGGTACAGGGACGACACCCACCTGGAACTGGGATACTTCTCCGCAAAGCTGGATGATGTCTTAAACTGGATACCTGCACGCATATCTGTGCTATTCATAGCAATAGCGGCATTGTTCCCAGGTACATCTGCGGATGGAGGCAGGATAGCAGGCTTTGTCAATGCCATAAAAAGTGCAAAAGTAGAAGGACAGAATACGCCTTCCCCGAATTCAGGATATCCTATTGCAGCCGCATCGGGTGCGCTTGGGATCAGGCTTGAAAAGCCAAACATCTACGTGCTCGGGCCAGGACATATCAATTCAAACCCTGATGATATAAAAAGAGCATCGCAATTGATAGGATCAGCGTCAGTTTTATCCGTTGCCGTGTTCTGTATTGCAGTTTATATATTTGCAAACATATTGAATACATAGAATTCATTTTAACGTACCTATGAGTGATTATCATGAAATTATCCAAAATCGAATCAAAAGACCACAAAGGCGATCAACCACATGAGCTGGAAGGTGAGATCACGCACGATATACTCGATATACTGGAGGATGACGGCATAACCGTTGATATGCTACTGGACACGGCAATGAAGTTGTACGTCCCACATCCGGGTATTGAGACACGGGAACTTGCTGAAAATAGGTTCACAAAAGAGTTGAAGATCGCATTATCTGACCCGAATCTTTGCATCCTGATATATTCAGGTATCCTGCTTGAGCGTGAAGGAATAGCAGGGACACTGCCGAATATTAGCATAAGTTCATACGAAAAAGACCTGACATTCATCATAGCGGACGAGGTTATTGGCATGAGCATTGCAAAATACATAAGCGGTGACAAGGGCATGTTCGAGTATGTAAGGTTCGATAAAGAAAAGCCTGGAATACTCTCAAAGATGGGACCGTTCATGGATGATGTTATCGCCGGAGTGATTGGCGGTGTATCTGCTAACATGTACACAAGAGGCATGGCAGAAGTGAGCACAGGTGACGATGATGAAACTAAGATCGAACCCGAAAAAAAGAAAAAACACAGAACTAACATTGGCGGTGTGATCGCCGGATGAGTTCATTCTTACTTGCAGTAAGGTCAGGATTTGGGTTCCTTTCAACGATCCCGGTAGGGATTACAATGGAAGGGATCGATGAACTGATGAAGAGAAGTTATCTTTTCACATTCGTGGGCGCTGTACTTGGCCTGATCATTGGTGGATCTGCTTTTGTGTTTGAAACGATTTTCCCACCACAGGTCAGTGCTGTTTTTATTATTGTATCAATCTATTACCTAACAGGCCTGAACCACCTGGACGGCCTTGCAGATTTTGGTGATGGTGCAACAGCACACGGTTCGCTGGAAAAGAAGATCAACGCCTTAAAGGATATGTCGCTTGGTATCGGTGGTGTGGCATATGCCGCGATCGCACTTATTGCGCTGTATGCATCCATAACGGCGCTGCAAAACGAGGCTGCATTGTTTAGCAGGGGAGTAAACACAGCAGCTATTGTTCTCATAGCAATGTTCATCGCAGAGATAAGTGCAAAACAGGCAATGCTCACAATAGCAGCGTTTGGAAAACCCATTCATGAAGGTTTGGGTTCAATAGCGATCAATAATACAAACCTGACTAAATTTACAATCGGGTTGTTATTTGGTGCTGCAGCATGTATGCTTGCGTTTGGTATTTTTGGAATTTTTGCATTATTGGCATCCATAATTTCTGCACTTGTGGTACTGAACATATCAAAGCGTCATTTTGGAGGTGTCAACGGGGATTGTATTGGTACGGCAAATGAGATCGGGCGCATAGTTGCATTGATGACAATCGTGGTTCTTATGCACATAGTTATGAAAAATGGCACATGGAGTATTGCATGGATGCAATTGTAATGGCAGGAGGCCTGGGCAAACGGCTTGACATGGGTGAGAAGCCATGTATTGAAGTATTGGGCAAACCACTTATCAGTTACGTGATTGATTCGCTTGAAGGGGCAAAGAAGATCGAACGTATCTTCGTGGCGGTATCACCTGCTACACCGAACACCGGGAAGGTTGTGTTGAACTACTACGATGGGCGTGTTAAGGTAATTATGACGGGCGGCGGGAATTATGTTGGGGACATGGTATATGCTGTTGGGAGTGCAGGCATTAGCGAACCGGTTCTTATTATCATGTCTGACCTGCCGCTTATCAGTTCTGACCTGATCGATTCGATCATCAGTGAATATGAAAAATGCGGCAAGCCTGCAATGTCAGTGCATGTCCCGATCTCGGTCTGCAGGAGTCTTGGGATCAGGCCGGATACTGTCTTTAACAGGGATGGGAACCTGATCGTTCCTACCGGTATAAATATACTGGATGGAAAGAACATACAGCAGGAACAAGAAGATTTCAATCTTATTTTGAAGATTCCGGAACTGGCACTGAACATAAATACAGTTGATAACCTGAAACGATGTAAGGATTTGTTGAAATTTGACTAATACCTGTTGTTTTGTAAAAACAGTTATGGAATCTTCTTTAATTTTTCAATGACATTCAGGCCACGTTCGATAATATCAAATTGCTCGGAGATACGGCGCGGGTCTGTTTCATCCTGCATCGAATTGGCAATGTCGGTTATCTTTTTCAATATTAGTTCTTCAAGTGGCAGCACCGCGCCACCGTATGCGAACGCTTTTGGTTCTTCGGGTGTTGGTTCAGATAGTGACGTAACTGCAGGAGTTGCAGGGGTTTTCACTGACTCCCCTTCTTCTCTTGTGTTACACACCGGACATATTACATTACCATGATATCGGAACATTGGTGAACTGCATATGTTGCAGTGTTCTGCAAGCATTGTTCCGCCAAGTTCAAGTAATCTTGATATCTTTCTTACCTGTTCGTCATCAGAATTCATTATTTTCCTCTTGTTAAAGATGATAAATATATGTGAACGAAAGTCTTTTTATACAATACAATTATTTAAAGATGCCTCAAGTAATATTCATTTTCTAATTATGTTATAATTATTATAAGGTGATTCAAATGTCAGTAAATACTCAAGACGTTATCAAGCAATCCATACAGGTTTTAGACCATATCGCAAACGACAACTCAGTGCCACGAAACATACGACGCTCTGCAAATGAGATTCTGGTTACACTTCGCAAGGAAGATGAACCACTGTTTTTGCGCACATCATCAAGCATATCGATCCTTGAAGACATCAGCAATGACCCAAATATCCCATTACATACAAGAACACTTATCTGGAATGTTGCGAGCCAGCTCGAAACGATACCTGTTGATGAGTGAAATATAAATTTCGGAGTGATCTCACTCCGATTCAGGATATCCGTGTACAATGTGCTACTGAATAATGTGACATAATGTTTTAGGCCTGCACACTTCTCCACCAAAATGCCAATTTTGTTGGGTACTGGTGCAATTCATCCATGTGGAAGTCACGGATCCGGGACTTCAGTCCAGGGCCTGTATAATATCCCTCATCCTCCCGATTTTTCCAGTAACCTTGCCTTCCCTACATATTTCTTAACAGTGATCACAAATGTAGCATGAGCCCATGTAAGGGGACTGACACCTAATGAACTTCCGTCAAAAGGATTCAGTTGCTCTGCAAGAATGCCGGTCTGTGTTGCGTGCCCTGTGACCCACAGCAGGATTTCCTTTGGTCTTTGGAGATCACTGGTGCTCTTCGCCTTCTGGATGTACCACTGGGCCATCCAGAGGGTACATATAAACCAGGGATTACCTGGTATAATCCCAGGGTCATATTCTGTCACCTGGTGATACTCATCCTGATAGAACCTGGCGATACCACCTACATCCGTTTTTACTGACAGTTTGTCTTCTATGGCATTCATAGTATTGACAACCCTGATATCATCAGGGGGCACCACATTGAACTGGGACACAGCATACAGGCTGGCATCTACTGTTTCATCTCTCGGATTGATGCTTCGCAGGAACCGTCCCAGGTCTTCATCATAAAGATGTTTCTCTATACCCGCTTTTACCTCCCTGGCAGCCGTGTTGTATTTTTTTGCAAGATCGTCATCACCATACAATTCTGCAAACCTGCATGCACATTTTAAGCCCGCGTATACGGTCGAAGATGTATAAGTATGGACTGCCCTGTTCTCTTCCCATAGGTTGTAACTGGGTTTTGGAAGCCCGGTAGCAGGATCACGATACCGTGTCATAAAATCAGCAGCCGGCTTTACTATTGAATGATATAGTGGATCAATAGTCTCAATACATCCGGTTGTTTTGTAATGGTTCCACAGTGCTATAACTATAAGCGCAGTGCTGTCTTCCTGTATTGGAAGCTGGATACTTCCATCAGTGGCGATCCAGGGCATCCAGCCACTTGCAAGCGTGCCTGTGGGATTATATTTCTGCAGGAAATATCCATGCTCACTGATAAGGTCACGACAATACTCAAAAAACACATTCACAATTCCGGAATGGCGTGACATGTCCATCGCCATGGCGATAAACGCACTATCCCGCGGCCACATGTAACTGTATGAATCCATATTGAACCGTTCAAGGATATCACTATCATTGGCAGCGATGATCGCCCCGTCATTATCGATCTGCGACCTTATGATAAGCAGGCTGTGCTTGAACAGGTCTGCCACCTTTACCGGAAGATCAAAAAAGTCATATTTCTCTTTGTTCACCCATGAATAATAGTATTTCTCGGCTTCGGTCATCATTAGCCTGGGAGTTCGTTCAAGAATTAATTCATTTATCCGCTTGACATCAAAAAATGATTTTCCTGCTACGATCCAGTAATATATTGTTTTTGTCTCACCGGCTGCAATATGCTGGGAGATACTTACAAAACTGTTCACTGCCCCTACCTGAATTGAGTTCATGTTGAACTCTGCTGACCTTATTGCACCTGATTCATACTTTTCTTTAGGACCGATCTCATAACTATCGAAGTTCGGTAAACCATTGATAAGAAAATAGCGAGAGCGCTGGTAATGTATTATAGAACGCAATGCCGGGTCATATATGCCTGTATCCCCCATAGGGTTCTCGTAAAGTGCAATGTCATGGGAGAAGAGTATCTTCATCTCAATATCCTTTGTGTCAGTGTTTGTTATTGCTATTCTGCGAATGAACACGTTTTCAAAAGGATGCACACATTCGTTGAATTCCAGGTCAATATAGAGCAGGTCATTGTGGTAATAGGAATCGGTTACTAACGTATTTTCCTTATAACCAAGTTTGTGGGTCCAGTCATCTCCTATCAGGGATACCAGACCAAGGTTTTTCCCTTCAACTACCACTCCTATCCGGCAGTGGCGACCGTTTACATGGTTTTCATCCCCGACATGAGGAAAATACATGTCCCGTATGCTCGCGTTCTTATCAAGATTCACCAGCAGGGACCCATTCCCGACAACAAGTGGTTTTGGTATTTTATCACAACCTTAACAGTCACAACCTTTAACGGTCACAACCTTTAACAGAGATTGATGCTATATTAATTAATAGTTATTGAATACTTGGAGTAAAGGGGCTTTTTAGTTATATATAGTGTATTATTTACCTCATATGCTTACGTAACTATGAGCGTTAGCGAACAGTTTATTGTGCAGGGGGATAAAAAATGACAGCAAGACAGCAAAAAACAGATCAGATGAGTATTGGTTTTCTTTCTTATGAGTTCCCACCAAATGTTTTTGGAGGGGTCGGGGTACATGTGAACGAACTGACCAGGCATCTTGTTGAGTGTGGCCAGCAGGTGCATGTGTTTACATCGTATGTCAAAGGATTAAATGATCAGATGGTAGGTGGTGTATATGTTCACAGGTCACCTGAGCCTTTAGTACCGGCAGCGAATCGTTCAAGTAATGTACTTAAAAAAATAACATCCAGTTTTAACATGCCAGGAATAGTGGGTAGGTACATTTCCAGTGAAAAATCTGGCATGGTACATTCGCATAAGGGGGTTAGCCAGATGGCTGCAACGAATACGAAAAAAGCGATTCATCTACCCCTTGCAATGACTACTCAGGACGTCGGATTCAGCAAACCCAATTCAGGCAGGTTAAGTGATGTTGTAGGGCAGGATATGGCGGATGTGACAGACGGTTCCATTGCAGTATCAAAATCCATGCAAGTGGAACATGCCCGGACATGTAGTGTGGAAGGATTGGATGGCCAGAAAATCGGAAGTGCGTATGATCACAGGTCGTCCGGACTTATAGTGCCGGCATTGAACTATTCCAAAAAGAATTTTGAAAGAATAATAACCAATCTTAATGTGGCAAGGATGGTGGAGAAGCACCTTTTGGATGAAAAATGTGACCTGTTGCATTCACATGGGGGATTGATCCAGATGGCTGCAACAGAAGCAAAAAAAACCACACACCTACCTCTGGTAATGACAGCTCACAGTACCGAGATCAACAGGGTCAGGCCAGACAATCTTAGCATTTTGATGGAACAGAATGTGGTGGACAGGGTGGACAGGTTCATTGCAGTGTCTAACTCTATACGAAAAGAACTTAACCAGACCTTTGGTATCGGTTATAACAAGATCACAGTCATACCAAACGGCGTGGATACCGCGATCTTCAAGCATCGGAATGCTGATGATACCTGCAGGAAATACAGACTTGATAACAGGTTTGTCGTGCTGTTCGTTGGAAGGGATGACCCTCAAAAGGGAGTCAGCCACCTGGTCAAAGCCGTGAAGGATCTGGCTGCCCAGATACCTGATATCATGCTTGTCATGGTCGGCCAGCAGGATATTTATTATGATAAACATATTCTTTGCCTCCCGCGTGTTAGCAGGAGTGAACTAGTCAAGTTATATTCCCTTTCCGACGTGTTCGTGCTGCCCAGTGTATACGAGCCGTTTGGTATTGTTCTTTTAGAAGCCATGGCGTGCGAAACCCCGTGTATTGGTTTTCGGATCGGTGGCATACCCGATATCATAGACCATGACAGAACAGGATTTCTGGTAGAACCTGGGAGTCGTAAGGGTTTTCCAGAGGCGATCGCCAGATTATATCACGACCCAGGGAAAGGTTACAGAATGGGTAAAAATGGAAGGAAGAAGGTAATCTCACATTATGACTGGAATTCAATCTCGGCGAAGACCATTGAAGTATACCAGCAGGTATTGCATTAAAATTGTCCAGTGAAACTCCCCACAGCAGAGCTGTGGGGTATGACGGTCAAGATTAAGCCTGAAAACACATCGTATTCTATAAAAACCGTTCAAGCGAACTGGTTCTGCAGTTTGTGCGAGAGTATACGAATCATGACCATGCTGGCAACCATGCAGATAGCAAGTGCAGATATGATATTTTCCCAGCCCAGTGTAGTGATCCCGCCATTAAGTGCATATACGATCCCGCTGAAAAATGACATTAATGCAAATGTAGCAGTAAATGCTGCGATACATCCCCCGATAAGGGAACCTACATGGTCGGCACCACGTTCTTCGAAAAAGACCGACCCTGCAATAAATACTATTGCAAAGATAAGGAGCAACAAAGCAAAAGGCACCGGGGGTGTCCCGGTCTTGACTATGTTTATAATACCCAGAGCGACTCCGATCATGAATACTGCCATTGATAATGAGATCGCAAGTGCCTGAACAAACGGATTATCTGATAAAATTTCTATATTCATCCCTCGTTTCTAAAGAATGATATTGATAGTATATATTTATTATTGAAATAAGCGGAGGAGGATTCTATATGGCGTCAATCTAGCATCCGTACCAATAAAATCAAATTGTCATACATATACATTTAGCACCACCGCCCCCTTTGTTTTTTCTTTGAATTTTTTGAATGTATGACTGCAAATGTAGTGATATGCGTTACACTACACGAGATCACGCAGATTTTTGATTCTGTAATAAATCATTAAAATATCAATCGGTCGATGCTAGCGAAAATAGAATCTCAAAACACTGGATTTCCTGATTAAAATCGGTGTTTTATACAGACGTTAAAATGACGTCATAGGGAGGATTGTTGTTGCATTGCCTGATTCACCAGGTCAATGTTTTTTGTAATAAGATCATATTGGGAAAACACATTAAATAAAAAATTTGTATTGACAAAAAACTAATCTGTCATTGAAACACTTCGCAAACGTGCAACCCCATTGATCTCTTCAATGGCATCTGCAATTGCAGGAGGAACCAGATGTTCCCATTTTTTTCCGATAATCATCTTTTTTCGAATCTCCGTGCCGGAATAGATGTCTCTCTGGTACATCGGGGATTGCAGGACAGTAATATCAGCTTCTTCAAATAATCGTATTACAAGTGGATTATTTGAATAGACAATATCAAAAGGGGGTGTTCTTGAAAGTATGTATGACACCCATATTGAATTTTGCTGGATATCTTCGATCGGAAGGGCATAGTGCCGGATGTCAATTTCTTCAAGCGCATGCCGGATCATCATGACACGCTCACCTGCAGTAAACGGATCACTTAAAGCATGGCTTTTTTGGGCACTTCCAATACCTATCACCACTTCATCCACCTCGCTTGCAATCTTTGTTAAGACTGCATGATGTCCGAGGTGATATGGCTGGAAACGACCTATGTAAAACGCTCGCTTCATGTGCATGCGTTTTTAAGATCAGTTAATTCCGCATTCGTCGAATGAAAACTTTTCACAGACTTCAAGATAGTGTCCTGAATTGTTGTCGTGTTTCATACTGGTAAGTTTCTTTATGAGGAACATTCCCGGTTTAGGATCATTATTGATCTCAAGACCATCGACCATGTTGATATACTTCTCACCGACATCGGTTCGTATCATCACACTGTTCCATCCATTCGGCGCACCTACTGAACCTACTGATATGTCAGCATGTACTGATGTGTAGTCACAGCAGTTGTGGCATGGATTTCTTGCAAGAGGTGCAACCTTTGCGATTGGCACATTGTGCTCTTCACCGTCTTTGGTGTATGCCCAGAACTTCCCACCGCCAAAGTCCATTTTGACAACATCTTCAATGTTGAGTCCAAGGATATTGGGGATGATCTCTTCCTGCATCTTGTCATGGTGGAAACTTTCCATGCACAACAATCCGATAATAATGGCGATCTTGTCGTTTACGTTCTCACGTATGAGGCTGGCTGCGTGGACCTGGCATGGTACACCAACAACAGCGATCTTGTTGTATGTTTTGAATAGATTTTTCAGGATCGCATCAACAGGATCGGATGTATATTTGGTACCCTTTGTCTTGTCAACATCACCTGCTTGTGTGAGTACGATAACTTCAGTTTCCCATTTTTCGTTCATGGTAATACCGACGGCACAGTCGATCTCACCCTTTTCAAATAATGATTTTACAATTGCTGATGCTAATGCACCATCCTGACCTGGCAACTCGCTTTTTGCAGCAAAGAACCGTTGTACATTTGCAAACTCATCGTCTGCATATCCATCTACAACAGGGCAGACACGACCACAGGTAAAGCAACCTTCACAAACGTTTGGTGCAGCACCTTTCTTATACAAAGACAGGTCATCAGGGTCACGGATTGCTGCAGTAATATCAACAATAACTGCACCGGCAGGGCATACGGCTTCGCATGCCCCACAAGCAGTACAGACGTCATATTCAATGACTTCCAAAATCTTTGGATGAACCATTAGTTCCCTCCGATAATCTCCTTACCGATGAGTTTAATGGCTTTTTCTTTGTTTGGTCCGATTGGTGATCCTGCAACGATCTGTGTTACACCAATGTCAAGCAGGTCATTGATCCTTGCCTTACAGTCATCAGGTGTGCCGCAGATGGAAAATGCATCCATCATATCGCCAGTGATCATTCCGCCCATAAGTGCACCGAAGTCGCCTTTTGCAATTGCTCCACCAATGTCCGCTTTTACCGCAACATCGATTCCGTGGCGCTCAAGTACCATGTCAGGTGAACCTGCGACAATAAATGCCACAACGATCTGTGCTGCATTTTGTGCCTTCTTTGCATCCTTGTCAATTGAGAAACATGCGTATGCCGCAACATCGACTTCCTTTGGATCACGTCCTGCTTTCTTTGCACCTGCTGCTATCTGCGTAACTGCAACTTTAAAGTCCTTTGGGTGTGATGCGTTGATCAATACACCGTCTGCAACCTCTCCTGCAAGTTCGAGCATCTTAGGACCCTGTGCTCCCATGTAAATTGGAACGTTTCCTGTGTTGAACGCCATCTTTGCGCCGCTGATATTTACCATATCTCCCGTCTGGTTTACGGTCTTTCCAGTGAAATAAGCACGAATTGCTGCAATGGTTTCTTTTGTCATTGTCAGTGGCTTATCCCATGAAATACCCATAGCATCGAACGTTGCCTTGTCTCCCGGACCAATTCCGAGGATTGCACGTCCGCCTGAGATCTCATTGATGGCTCCGATACTTGATGCTGCAATAGCTGCATTCCTGGTATAGGGATTAGTTACCCCTGTTCCCAATTTGATGCTGTTTGTGTTCAAGGCAAGAACTGCCATTGTTGTATATACATCACGGTTGTTGTAGTGGTCTGTAATCCATACATAATCGAATCCCTGCTGTTCTGCAAGTTTTGCATAGTGCGAAACCTTAAGAACCGGGTCGTTTGGTACAAATTCTATTCCAAATGTCATTTGACTCCTCCTTTCAATAATTAAGTTAGCATTCTGTGTTCATACATACTTAAAACATTATTGGTTTTGTTCTTGTATTGTGTGATAGTAACAACATTACATGGTCAATTGCGCGCTACTTCAAAATGTTTTCATGACAGTGCGCACAATTGCAGAGCAGCATATTACCATTTTTATGTTGATAATATGCCGAAATCTTTAAAGTACTGTCAATTTATTATTAATTGGTGGTAACTATTCAGCCCGTCCGAATTTCGCCTAAAGCCTTCAGTTTCTTCACTTGATACCACAAATTAAATTCCACTTATGCAACCGGCAGAAATGGCTTTCCATTGAAT
>DQIP01000234.1 GCA_020793565.1 Candidatus Methanovorans sp. | reverse complement strand
TTTTTTTATTGTATATAATCTATAGGATTATGTAGTCCGAGTTAATCCGACCGTAGGGAGGATTTTCTCGTTTGGCCATCTGGCCTGGCAGTTTCACATCTACCTGATCCCCGTTCCTGACCCCTAAAACTTTTGCTGCATCGCCACGATTTATTGAGATCTCAAAAAACCCGTGGCTTCCGAACAGGGTAAGTACATCCCCATCCTTGGCAAGTCAATAGGTTTGCAACAGGGGAACTTTGCTCCCAAACACGAAAAGTTCCGCCCCAAAACCGGTTTTATTAAGAATGACATCTTTTGGTATATTGGTTATTATATTTCCAAAATCATCGATAAAGACAACCTCTCCTGAAACCTCGTTCTTGCTCTCACTTATCTCTACATTTTTAAGATCAAGGTCAATGAAGTCATCAATTTTCCTGCCAGCATCTTCGATCCGTATAACACTATTAAGACGTGCACCGGATAAGATATCCGGCAAACGGCTCATGATATTGGATCTTTTATTTTTTGTTTCCAGCAGATGAGCTCCTACAGGTGCGAATATATCCCTGCCATGGAAAGTGGATGACACGTCGTGAAACAGTTTTGTGTTTGTTATTTCATACACTTCAATATCCCCTATCTTGCGCGCGGCCGGAACCAGAAGTCCGTTGTCAGGTCCTACAAAATACTGTTTTCCGGATCGTATTGCAATCGCGCGCCTGTCAGTCCCGACACCCGGGTCTACCACAGCCACATGTACCGTCCCTGCTGGAAAATGATCTACGACACTGTACAGCGCAAACGCACCGGCGCGTATGTCCGCATGTGGGATGGAGTGGGTTATGTCAATGATGTTTGCATCTTCCCTGATCTGCAGGATAGCGGCTTTAAGGGATGCAGGGTAGAATGAACCGAAATCAGTTGTTAGGGTTATCACTGGCATACAAAAATATTGGGGTTACTGGTATAAAAGAGAAAGGCCTGTTGTATCCGGAATAGGCGATTTTGGACTTGTCACAGCATTTGTATTGATATGTAAAGTAACCGTGACTCTTATCCACTTCAAATCGAAGGGAAATTTAAAAATTATTAGACCGGATTAACAGGATCGACAGGATATACCGCAACGTCAACATCCTGTAAATCCAGTCAAAATACCATGCTTTTTGAAGTGGATACCGTGACTCTTATCCTTGCAGGAAAGCACCTGATTGACTTTTTCGATCTCAACATTGCGAAGGTTACCTGTGAGACTTTTTAATATATTCCGGATAAAATGAATCATAGCAAAGAAAAGAAACCACAGGGGACACGGAGGACACAGAGAGTTGTTGTTTTTTCTCTGTGCCCCTCTGTGGTTTTCCAACCATTCCGGAAGATAACAAAAAGTCTCTTACCTGTTGTGGTGGGGCAAAACATGTCCTGGTTAAAAATAAAATCAAAATATGTACTTCACAATAATGGTTGGCTTAAATGAGGGGTTGGTAGTGTACAACAATTAGATTAATATTGGTAAGAGGTTTATATGATTTGCTACATTGTAAATGCAAGAACTTATAAATTATGTACTACGAGAAAATCTTCGCTGACGCTCAGATTAACTCGGACTACATAATCCTATAGATTATATACTACAAGAAAATCTTCGCTATGCTCGGATTAACTTGGAGTACATAATCTTTCAGATTATATACAACGAGAAAATGCTCGCTGACATTAAGGTTAATTTGAATTACATGATTTTACAAATTATACTACGAGAAAAGAACGATCTAAAAAGAAAGTGAACAGGTCGCAGACCAATCTGAAAAATATTCCAGGATTATCACGCTTGAAGACATATAAGAGAAAAAGCAGTGTTGTATGCGGTATTTTCAAATCCATCGTATCAATACTTGTACGGAAATGCGGACAATAACAGGCAGGATCAACAGGATCGGGGTTTATGGCGCAAATATTGCCGGAATAATAATCAATCCTGCAAGCAGGTAAATGGGAATTATTGGAATGGTGTAACTGAAAATGATTTAAACTACAAGGTAATAGAATAGCAGGATTTATTTTATATAATGTTTAAAGAATATCAATTAAATCTTTGCTGACATTCAGGATAACTTTGTAACTTTGTACTCTGTATAGGGAATCCGGCTTTGTAGGTTGACATGATCTTATGGATATACACTAAAACAAAACACAATCAAAATTAACAATTATCATTTCAATTTCACAATTCCAACGGAGGAAATACATGGGAATAATACGATCATTAAAAAATAATTTGGCAGTGTTTTTCAAAAAACTATTCAACAAAAAAAATGCACGCATCGGTATTTACGGACCGCCAAATGCCGGAAAAACAACACTTGCTAACAGGATACTGAGAGATTGGACTGGGGATGCTATGGGTTCGGTCTCACATGTGGCACACGAAACCAGGCGCGCAAGACGGCGAGAAGGTGTTATCATCAAGACAAACGGTAATTCCGTTACCCTGGACATAGTTGATACCCCAGGACTTGCCACAAAGATCGATTTTCAGGACTTCATGGCAGCGGGCCTGGATGAAAGCGAAGCAAAACGCAGGGCAAAAGAAGCAACAGAAGGCGTTATAGAAGCTGTGAAGTGGCTTGAGAATCTTGATGGTGTGATCCTTGTAATGGATGCAACAGAAGATCCATTTACCCAGGTCAATGTCACAGTAATTGGAAACATGGAGGCACGTAGTTTGCCGCTATTGATCGCAGCCAACAAGGTGGATCTGGAAGATTCATCTCCGACATCTATCAGGGATGCATTCCCGCAGCATCCGATGGTTGCAATATCGGCATTGGAAGGCAAGAACATCGAAACTCTCTATGAAGAGATCGCAAAACGGTTTGGGTGATTGGTATGAATGGCATTCAAATGGATCTGATATCAGAAGATAAAATGGCTAAAATGGCTCCTGTGGAAAAAGTCAGGTTCATAATTGATGAAGTAAAAAGTGGCAAGATACTCGTTCTTGAGAGTGGGTTGACACCTGAAGAAGAAGCAAATCTTATTGAGATAACAATGTCACAGATCGATCCTGATAATTTTTCAGGTATTGAAATGGAGAGTTACCCTTTTAAGGTTAACAATTCATTGCTGGGAAAACTGTTCAAAAAGAATACGATCCGGACAAGACTTACAGTCATTGGACCTGCCAAACAATTAAAAACGCTTAAGAAAGACCATGACCTGATAAGTGCACTTGTTTTAGCAAACAAATAGTTGTGTGGTTTTCAATGGGAAGCACTGAAGAAATAGACAATATACTCTCTCATCCACAATCATTATCATCCTTTGAGATGGGGCGGGACGATGTTAATGTATTATGCACGCATGGCAAGATTACACTTTGGTTTGGACGTCAGGTGCCCTATGTTGTGATCGGACAGGTCTTGATAGGCATTTCAAGTGTAGATGCATCATCAGTACATGAATATAACATTGTTTGCCCATTTAAGGAGATCACAGATTATGAGAGTCATGGGTATGTGCTTGTGTCCTATGCGAAAACAGATCATATGTATAAAACAACTTTCAATGTTCCGTTTAGCAGCAAGACTGCGCTTTTGCATTTTGCTGAATCTATCAGCAAAAAACTTAAGGATAAAAACATTAACATTGACATATACTGGACTGGTGATGATGCTGACATTGTACTGCTATATGAGAAACTTAGCAATATCGATGGATGGAAACTTAAACAGGCTAAATATAAGGATGATGGAAAAGATAAATAGATTCACGAGAAAATCCTCCCTACGGTCGGATTAACTCGGACTACATAATCCTATAGATTATATACAACGAGAAAATCTTCGCTGACGCTCAGATTAACCCGGACTACATAATCCTATAGATTATATACAACGAGAAAATCTTCGCTGACGCTCAGATTAACTCGGACTACATAATCTTATAGACATATCTTATAAATTATATACTACAAGAACATAGGATTTATTCGATGACCCTGTACAAGGAGTCCGAAAAAACTGAACTGGTATAATCCTATCAACTATATACACTAAATATACACTAACTATGCGCTAATATAATTTTACAAATTATACGCAACAAATAAGTCAATATTATGTAAACCGATCAATTAAAGAGGTAATTATTATGAAAAAATCATCCGATTTTGATTGTAACAATTTACTGTCATCAATGGAACTTATCTCAGAGCACATCCACGGCGTAGCCGTTGAACTTGAAGTTGAAAACATCAAAAAAATGCTTGCTAATATATTGGAAGCAAACTGTATTTTTGTCATGGGTGCCGGACGTTCCGGCCTGGTCGCCAAGGCATTTGCGATGAGGCTTATGCATCTTGGATTGCGCGTTTATGTCGTTGGGGAATCTACCACGCCTGCTGTCAGGAACACTGATGTTGTGGTCGCAATATCGGGTTCAGGCGAGACGCGATCAATTGCAGATCTTGGAAAGATCGCAAAGGACATCGGATCAACACTGATAACTGTAACGTCCAACAGGGAATCAACACTCGGGAAATTATCAGATACCGTGGCATTGATATCTGGCAGGACAAAGGAAGATGCGGGCGGCTATCTTGAAAGGCACATGCGTGGTGAGTACTCACACCTGACGCCTCTTGGAACATCATTTGAGATAACGGCTCTAGTATTCCTGGATGCTATTATTGCAGAACTAATATCAATTACAGGTGCATCCGAGGCTGACCTGAAGTCCAGGCATACAACCCTGGAATAGGTAAATACAATGACTGATACGAAATTTGCACAACGGGTTTTGGATATCGATATATCCGGTATTCGCAAGATATTCGAAGCCGCAGGCCTGGATGCGATAAATCTCGGACTCGGCCAGCCTGATTTTGACACACCGTCTCACATACGAAAAGCAGCCATTGATGCCATAAATGAAGGATTTACGGGATATACCGTTGGTTCAGGGATCATGGAACTTCGGGAGGCACTGAGTCACAAGTTCAAGGAGGAGAATGGTTTTGACGCCTCTCCGGATGAGATCATTGTAACATCAGGCGCATCCGAGGCACTGGAGATCGCGATCGCTGCACTTGTGAATCCTGGTGATGAAGTGCTTATCGCAAACCCCGGGTTCGTATCCTACAATGCATTGACCGGGATAATGGGCGGTCATGTTGTCGGTGTGCCTCTTGGCGAGGATCTCACAATGCGTCCGGAGGATGTGATTAAGCGAATAACTACAAAGACCAAAGTGCTTATTGTTAATTCTCCATCAAATCCTACTGGTGGAGTACAAACCAGGGATGATATGAAGGCATTTGCGGATATTGCGGATGACTATAATATCACGATAATCTCGGATGAGGTGTATGAACATTTTATTTATGAGGGCGAGCATGTAAGCCCTGCAAAGTATTCGGATAACGTTATCACAGTGAATGCCACCTCAAAGACATATTCGATGACAGGCTGGCGGCTTGGGTATGTAGCTGCTAAAAGTGAGTATACTGAACAGATGATAAAAGTACACCAGTATGTCCAGGCGTGTGCGAACTCGATCGCACAGAAAGCAGCGCTTGCAGCCATCACGGGACCGATAAAACCAGTGATTACCATGCGCGAGGAGTTTCAGAAGAGGCGCGATGTCCTGGTCAGCGGTTTGAATGCGATGGGGCTAAAATGTTCTCTTCCAAAAGGTGCGTTCTATGCATTCCCTGAAGTACCGGATTCGGCTGATGTGGCTTCAAAGTTTATTTCAAACGGTGTGGTCGTTGTTCCGGGTACGGCATTTGGGAACCTGGGAGATGGTCACATACGATTTTCATATGCTGCGTCCATGTCTTGTATAGAACGGGCACTTGGCATAATGGAACGTGTTTTATAGAGGACAGGATTTAAACCAATACGATATATAGCACTATATACTACACTACATAGCATCCATATACCAAATAGCACCATATTGTATTCCAGCAGCATATACCATTAGAACGTTATATCTGGTTTTTCGACATCATCCGATTCGGCATAATTCTTTTCACCGATCATGTCAAGCAGTTTGTTGACCATCAGGTCAATACCTTCACCTGTTATGGTTGACATTTTCATATCAATAAAATCAGTTTCTTTGAATTCAGGCAGGTCGGATTTGTTTGCAGCAACAAGGATTGGCAGGTCAAACTGCTCTTTTACCTCGTCAAGCATGCGTTTTTGGTCACTTATCTCATAGCCGCACGTCTCGCTTGCATCAAGAATGAAAAGCACAACAGCATCCAGGTATTTCAGTGCAGTGATAGCCTGTAGTTCAATATGGTTCCTTTCTGCCATTGGCCTGTCAAGCAGACCCGGGGTGTCAAGTACCTGGTACCTGTCATTGTCCCTGAAAAAATGACCGATCGACACTCCTTTTGTGGTGAATGGATAGGATGCGATCTCCGGACGTGCACCAGTCACTGCAGACACAAAACTTGATTTACCGACATTTGGGTACCCTGCGACTACAATAGTAGGTTCATCGTGGACTGATGGTAATTTCCGCAAGGTATTCCGTGCTTCATTTAACATCAGCAGGTTCTTATTAATGGATTTTATGATAGAAGCCATTCTTCCGAATGCTTCTTTTCTTATGCCTATGGCATCACGGCTTTTGCGCATCTTCCCGACATACTCTCTTGAAATGTCATGGATCATACCGCTTGCCCAGTCAACAGAACCAAGAGACATACGCAGGTTATCAATGCCAACAAGTATGTCTGTGAGTTCATAGTAAAACCTGGGCAGGTCATCAAAATTTGGGAAACGCCTTACAATGTTTGCCAGGTTATCAGACAGGACATTTGCAGATGTCAGTAACATTGACTCTTCTGCCTTTTGGGCACTAACCCTGCCAGTGGTTCTTTTACCGGCTCTTGCCCTTGCTGCTCGTCTGAATGCTTTGTCGATCAGTTCATCTGATGTAGGGACTGTGTGGATTTTCTCAAATATCATGTTTCCTTGTGTAATATATAGTGCATATAGTGTAATATAATGCATATAGTGTATAACATTATTCAGTCCGATTCTGCCGGACTCCCTTGGCAGAATTTAAAGTCTCCGGGTTAACCCGGGCGCAAGCGGGGATATTCACACTTTGCTTATCAGGCTCAAACTCGTGGAAGATATATATTTCTATTCCTTAACAGGATTAGTAAATAAGCTAAGAACGCTTTATATAGGAACAAGACCTACAAAGATTAAGATATATGTGGGTGACTGTGATAAAAGCATTAGACCAAATGAACAGGTCTAAGTGCAAATACAATTTCAAGCACATCTTTGAAATAAGTTGCATTCATAATAATTATCTATGTTAATAACCACAATATGCACATATACAACCTTTGAATACTTATTTCGCATACAAAAACGGTGGGTGTTTTAGTGGAACTTACTCCAATTCAGAAGGATATTCTTATTGCACTTATTAATCTGCAAAGGCAAAAAGATCGTGCAGTGAAAGGTGAAGAAATTGCAGGTCTCATAAGCCGAAACCCAGGTACGGTACGTAACCAGATGCAATCTTTAAAGATACTTGGCCTGGTAGAAGGCGTACCCGGTCCAAAAGGCGGATATAAGGCAACAGGTGGCGCATATAATGCATTGAACATTAGTACAATGGAAAATGAGGCAATTGTTCCAATTTACAAAAATAACAAACTTATCAAAGATGCAACCGCAGCAGAGATCAGTTTTACAACGATCAGGCATCCGGACCTTTGTAACAGCGCGGTACGGATACTTGGTAATATCAGGCATTTTGTTCAGGGAGATTTGATTCAGATCGGTCCGACTCCTGTAAACCACTTAATTGTTCGTGGAGAGATCATTGGTCGTGATGACAGCCAGAACTCATTGCTTTTCTCAATAACAGAAATGGTGTCTCTCCCCCAAAAATCGGTTAAGCATTATATCAAAAAGGTTGCCACTTTGGTCAGTGTCAATGCGAATATTCAGGAAGCTGCCAGGGTTTTTGTGAGAAACAATGTACATGGGGCACCTGTTGAGGAAAAAGGTACCATTGTTGGAATTGTGACATTCACGGATATAGGGAATGCTCTTGCAAATGGCAGGACAACGTTGAAGGTCAGGGATATAATGGCAAAAGACCTTATTACTATTGATGGTGAAGCTCTCCTGTATGAAGCTGTGAAAAAGTTCAATAAGTACAACATCGGACGTTTGGTCGTTACAGTTGATGGTGTACCAAAAGGTGTTTTGTCAAAGACCGATGTCCTCAATGAACTGGCTGTATATTAACTTTTTAGCGAATAATACGTATGGGCGTATGCGCAAAATAAAAATAGAAAACACATATGGGAATTTAAAGTCGGCACTCACTTCCCCCATTTTTTTCCTATAAATAAGTATTAGTGCCAAAAAACAATCATTTCCCAAGTTCCTTTGAACGATTTGACGCAGCGATCACAGCATCCATAAATGCTGCACGTATGCCGTGTTTCTCAAGTTCGTAAATGCCGCGTATGGTCGTACCCGCCGGAGATGTTACCATATCCTTTAGTTCCCCCGGATGTGTATTGGTTTCAATTACCATCTTTGCAGCACCAAGTACTGTCTGGGCTGCAAGCGTTAATGCACTATGCCGGTCAAGCCCTTCATAGACTGCCCCATCCGCCATAGCCTCGATAACCGGAAAAATAAATGCAGGTCCACTGCCGGAAAGACCGGTTACAGCATCCATCAGGTGCTCAGGAATCACTATCGCACTCCCCACAGCCCTGAATATTTCAAGTGCGCATTCGGCATCATCATTAGAAGCGTTCTCAGACAGGCATATCGCAGATGCAGCCTCAGCCACTGTTGCAGCAATATTTGGCATGACCCTTATAATCCTTGTGCCAGGGTTTAACCCGCTCCCAATATCTGCAAGGGGTACGCCAGCCGCAATTGATATCACAATTTTGCCTGGTGTAATGGATTTTTTGATACCCGGAAGAATTGATGCCAGTATCTGGGGTTTAACAGCCAGGATCAGGATATCGGAACTTGAAACCGTCTCGATATTATCAGTAGATATGTTAATACCCAGTTCATCACGCAGTCTCTCAAGTCCGGCCTCATAGACATCGCTTGCATAGATGTTACTGCGATCCACAGCCCCTGCATTGATAATACCACGTATTAACGCCTCACCCATCTTTCCAGCACCGATGAAACCTATCTTTTTATTTGTCAAAGTCATACTTATTCCTTACCTGGCATATCACTATTATTTTCAATTAAACCTGATCTTCTAATAATTATAATCCAAGTGGCCCGAGTGCACCACATTCACGTAATTGCTCTTTAGAAGGACGACCGGCTTTATCCCAGCCCCGACGCTCATAGTAAATATCAAGCATGTGTTCAAACAATTCCCGATCCATGTGCTCACCGGCATGAGGTCCTGTCTTTATCGGGTCATTGAATGTCCGCTCAGGCGGGTGATCATCTGCTCGTGTAACACCCATACGTATATTTATTGCACGCGTCAGGTTAAACAATGATCTTGACTTTTCAAGCAGGTCATCAAGCGTGACACTGACACCGGTTGCCGCAGTATAGAAATCTGCATACGTATTCTCATCAAAACCGAGTTCGATCCAGGGAAGGCGGCATACACCAAGCATATCGAACAGTGGCCTGACAGTCTGGTGGTAGATAACAAGGTCGATCTTTTCTTCAAGTGTCCAGTCTGCACCCACTTCCAGTTCCTTTGCAATCGGCCACGCGCGGGCATGGTGTGCACCGATGTCACTTGTTGCGTATGAAAGAGCCATCGTAACCCCGACCCGTGCATCATATGCGGACTGGTCCATTCCCTTTACATGGGATATTATCGGTTCCAATTGCGGGAATTTCCCGATCAAACCATACGGACCCCCGGCAAGCACATCGCCAATCCCGTCCCTGTTCGCAATCTTTTCAAGAAGTTGCATTATGGATGAATCATCACCCCAACTGAGTGCGATCCCGTCCACATCTTCAAGAGTGAGCAATCCGCGCTCGTATCCTTCAATGATCGTAGCGATCATGCTGCCGGAAGTGATCGTATCGATACCGAGTTCATCGCATAGATAGTTCCCGCGCAAAACTGCCGAAAAATCATTAATACCTACATTGGAACCAAGCATTGCCGCACTTTCATATTCAGGTCCCTCCGTAACAGTGCCGGCATACTTTCCGCTCTTCACAAGACAGATATTACCGCACGCCATCGGACAGGAATAACATGCACTGTCCCCGATCTTGTGCCTGGAGGTCATTACTTCGCCGTTGATCTTATCGGCATCCTCAAAATGAGCATCAGTGAAGTTTCGTGTAGGGATAATACCCAGTGTATTGGCATAATCAATAACAGACATCAGTCCTTCTTCCTGCCAGAATTTCATCATCGGATGGTCATGAAGTGTGCTATATGCATTATCACTGAGCTCAACAAGCTTATCCATGTCATACACAGGCAGGTCTTTTGTACCCCTTACCGCAATAGCCTTGATGTTCTTTGAACCAAAAATAGCACCCATGCCTGTTCTTCCGGCATTTCGGCTCCATTCGGAATTCACGCATGCGAACTTAACAAGATTTTCTCCCGCAGGCCCGATCGTTGCGACCTTTATCTCTTCATCCCGCAGGTCTTCCTTAAGTTCACGCTCGGTTTCGGTACTTTTCTTGCCCTTGTACTTTGAAGCATCCCGTATCTCTACGACATCATCATCGATCCAGATATATGAGAACTCTTTTGCACGCCCGCGTATCACCAGGGCATCGTACCCGGCCTGGCGTATCTCCACACCGAACATACCGCCCATATTACTATCTGCATATATTCCTGTCAAAGGAGATATGGATACAAATGAGGTCTTACCTGATGAAGGAAGGTAGAGTCCGCTTAAAACACCCGGTGCGATCACTATGACATTTTCAGGATCAAGAGGCTTTACACCCTCTTTCAGGTTATCCATGACGATCTTTGCACCAAATCCCCTGCCACCGATGTATTTGAGTGCGAAATCATCATCATATTCTTCTACATGGGAATTGCCTGCACTAAGATCGATATGCAGGATCTTTCCAAGATATCCTCCCTTTATCCTTACACCGTCATCATTGCTCATCAGCATGCTCCTGCCCAATTTTATCTTTGCGAAGTCCACCTGTCTCTATCTGGGCATACGATAGTTTCTTTTCCACACCATGCTCGAAATATTGCATCTCATTAAGATGTGCATATTTCAGCGTGTCTATCAGGCGGTTCGCCTGTCCGAGCGTGTGCTGTGGCACATATATTAAAGCGTTCTTCGGACATGCTTTTACGCACTGCGGGTCGCCGCCGCACAGTTCGCATTTAATCGGTTCGTTCAGGTCGGCATGCACATAGATCGCACCGAAAGGACAGGAGATTACACACGCATGACAGCCCATGCATTCATTATTATTGATCTTCACGATCCCGTTCTCAATATATATGGCATCAGTTGGACAGCTCTCCATACACTTTGGTTCCTTGCACTGCTTGCACACTATCGGCATCTTGATAACGGGCTGCGGGTATAGCGAAAGTACCCTTATGCGTGCTTTTTTAGGATTGTTTACTTTGTTGTTGTGGATCGCGCACACGATCTCGCATGTACGACATCCTGAACAACGTTCCGGCACCACGGTCAGTGCCATGGTTTGTGAAACGGGTGCTTGCTTTTGGTCCCTGTCCTTATCCATATTTATCGCTTCGTTATATTGTAATTTGTAATTTAGTTCGCAACATTCTAAAATAGGTTACTTTCGTTTGATCTTCACAATATCCCCGAGAGTTGTGCCCTTGTTCAAACTTCCGCCGCCCCACTCTGATTCCTTGGTACGTTCCGTGAGTTTGATATCAAGCGTGCGTTCGAGTTTTTTAAGAAATGTGTCTTCCGGTATGATCTCACCGCGTTCGATCTTCTTTAGAAGGGATACTTTTTCCTTGATCTTTTCAGCCAGTTGATCCTGTGTCCAGCCACGGTTCCGGCGTGCATCCCGAATAAGGGTTTCGTAGCCATCAATAAGTTCGTCACTTATGGTCTCAAATGATTTTTTTGTGGAACGCCTTATCGGCATACTGCGTGCAACAGGTGTCACCTTTTTTGATACGGGTGTGCGTTTATTTGTAACAGTACCGTGCTGCGAACATTTGCCGCACACATCCAGTTCACTGCCATCAATGGTAACTTTAATAGACTTGCCATGTATCTCTGCACCACATATTTCACATTCCATATCATATCAACTCTTAAATGGTTCACGTAAGTAGATTATCTTATATAATCGTATTTACCTTGAAACCATGGGTTTTATTTCAATAAGCTTGACTCAGTCAAACTGATATCTAATTATAGTAGAAATCACGTCGAAAGGGCTATATACCGTTTATGCTTAAATAATATTCGGAGTTCCTATGAGTGAAAGTATATACCGTGAAAAAAAGGGAAACAGACACGACATGATTAACGTAGGTACGGATTTTGACTATGTCGGGTCTGATAGTGATGAAGAATTCGCTAAATATATGCTGGACCGGATGAAACAGCTGGAAGCACGGAATGTTTTTTTAAGGGAACAATGTGACCAGATCAAATCAGAAAAGCGTTTTGTAGAAAACCAGAAACTCAGGTACGAGCGTGAGATCCGCAAGATGCAGTCTGAGATCGAACGATTGAAAACAGCACCCCTTGTAATCGGGACAATCCTGGATGTGGTTGGTAATGACAAGGTGTTGATAAGAAGCACCACCGGTCCGCAGTTCATGGTAAATGTATCCCAGTACATTGATGATGATGTGCTCATAGTGGGTGCAAAGGTGGCATTGAACCAGCACAGCCTGGCAATTGTGGATGTAATCCCGCCTACTGAAGAGGCAATGGTCAGTGCTATGGAGATCGTGGAATCTCCGGAGATAGACTATGACCAGATCGGCGGACTTGACGAGCAGATACAGGAACTTGTGGAATCTGTTGAACTGCCTCTTAAAAAACCGGAAACCTTTGAGCGCATAGGAATCACTCCGCCAAAAGGAGTTCTTCTGTATGGTTCCCCAGGTACTGGAAAAACACTGCTTGCAAAAGCTGTTGCCAACCGGACAGATGCTACATTTATAAGGGTGGTAGGTTCGGAGCTTGTCCAGAAATACATTGGTGATGGTGCAAAACTCGTGCGCGATATTTTCGAGATGGCAAGGAAAAAAGCACCAAGTATTATATTCATTGATGAACTGGACGCGATAGCCACAATACGATTGAACGATACAAGCGGAGCGGACCGTGAAGTACAGCGTACCCTCATGCAACTACTATCTGAGATGGACGGGTTCGACACTCGTGGAGATGTACGGATAATCGGGGCAACAAACAGGCCGGATGCCCTTGACCCTGCAATACTGCGCCCTGGCAGGTTTGACAGGGTGGTAAAAGTTCCAATGCCGGATGCCAGGGCAAGGGAACATATCATCAGGATACATATAGGGAACATGACAATTTCGAATGATATTGATCTTGGCAGGCTGGCAAAACTCACTGACGGATCAAGCGGGGCAGACCTGAAAGCCATTACAACAGAAGCAGGGATGCTTGCTGTGCGTGCCGATAAACAGTCAGTGGAAATGAATGATTTCCTTGATGCAATTGAAAAAGTGCAAAAACCCATACACAAATCTGCAGGAACACATCCGGAAGCAATGTTTGTTTGATCTTGCTTTTTAATAGTATAAATCTATAAGATCATGTCGTGCAAGTAAATTCGACCGTAAGCGAAGATCTTCCCGGCCAGGTTAACGATTTTTAGATTTCTCACCCTGGCAGCAATTTCCGTTTTGTCTCCATCCGAATTTCGAACGTATCTCAAGGCTAATAAACATCCCTCTAAGTGCTAATAACCGGGGCCCTGGCAAAATATACCTAACACTATTTAACCTTATGAATTCCCTTTCATGTATCCAATATAAATAGCACAAGTAGCCAGCAGCACGATCAACAGTCCCATCATCTCAGACCCTGAGTATGACATCGGTCCCGCATCTTCCGACCTGGCGCTTTCATCTTCCATCTCGTATCCTTCAACATAATCGCCCACACCTTTACCACTGGCAGTATGTTGTGTGGCCTCATCCATCATCTGGCTATACATATCGGCGTCCTGTTCGCTGACACCGGCAACAGACAGCAGACCCTGCACATATTCGTTCAGTAAGGGGTTCCCGCAGGTGTGATGACAGCAGGTGACACCGTTCTCGACCACGGACTCCACATATTCTTTTACAAGATTCTGGATAACCTCGTCGGAAGCATTCCAGTAATCTTTCCGTACGGTTTCGAGCATCCGTGCAGTCATGGCCTGGTATGCATAGGGGTTACTTGTATTGAAGAATTCCTTTGTACCAAGATCGTACTTGTCATTAACGTAGATGTCGTATATCTCATCCCAATCAGAATCCGTAACCATATCAGGTGCCATAACATCCCAGCCCCACATATTCTCGGTGAACTTCGCGAATTCCCTTGCACCGGCGTAATCGTATTCCATCATCCCTGATGCCCATTTTGGATTGAAGTACCGTGCACGCATCTCTGTTCGGAACGCCTCGTTCAGTGTAATGATCCTGGGATTATCAGCTCTCTCCAGATTGGCTACATACATTTCGGGGTTCTCCCCAGTCAGCGATCGCACTGCAAGTCCGATCCCTCCGAGATACTGGTAAAAGTCATCGTTATCGACAACTCCGAACAGGTTAGAGGAATCACTATGTATAGCTGCATCAACATCCCTCAGGTTCATCCTGAACACATCCTCATAGCTCTCACCCCACATATCCTGCCCATAAATGTTGGACATGCGTGACATGTACAGGTCAGCAAGTTTGTCATCACTGTCCCATGTCTCACTTGCAGTTACCGCACCCGGAAGTCCGGTCCCGTATGAACCAGGTGATTCACTGAATATCCTGAACCGCGAAAACACCTGTGCCGTAGTGTTGTTGTATCCGCTGGCGATCAGTGTGCCTTCCATTTTCAGGGAATTCCACTTTACATAGTTTGTTTCATTTACCTCATTGAGTGCTGCAACCGTCCGGACCGCTTCATCGATCAGCTCGATCTGATACGGGAATGTATCCCTGTACAATCCGGAAGGTGTGATGACCACATCGATCCGTGGGTGGTTCATGTTCTCCTGTGGAATGACCTCAAAGCCTGTGACCCGACCCCTGCTTCGCACAGGTTCAACACCAAGCAGTGAATATACCTGGGCTTCCATGAGTCCATGATGACGCATTGTTTCTACAGACCACAGAACAAAAGTCACCTTATCCGGATATGTGTTATTATGTGTCGTATAGTACTGCTGCACCATCTGGTCCCCAAGGACCGCACCCATAACAGTGGTTTCCTCATCAGGGAACTTTCTCTGGTCGAAACTATAGAAGTTCCTGCCTGTTGGCAGAGCTTCAGGGTTACGGATAGGATCGTTTCCGGGCCCAGGCTCTATATATCCTGCATTGAGGGCACGCAGCACCTGTTTGATCTCACGGTTGGTCTGCCCCAGAAGAGCGGAATAATCCAGTGCCATATTCAGATCTGCCGTGATATCCGGATCAGTGATATCCAGCACATCTAACTGGGCAGTTGATACATCCGTTCCATTGAGCAATGTGGCGTTCAAAAGTTCAAATGTATAAGCATTGGCAATATCCTCCAAATCCTCCTCATCACCCGTACCTCCGGGTATCACATTTACTATGTGCTTAACGAAATCGCTGTGAAGCATTGATTTGACCATACAGACAAGTTTTGTATCCTGTGGTACAACGCCAAAGGTATGAAGCCCCAGGGGCATCAGTGTGGACTGTAGTTCATGCAGGTAGTCGTGGACAGTGGTTCCAACGAAGTTTTCAAAATCATCAGGAGACATTGCCCTGAGTTCATCCGGAGTTACTTCAAGATCGTGCTCCATTGAGAGGTTTTCGTAAAGTATTATGGTACTGTTGCGATAAAGTGCCATCATTGCGATTTCATTATTATTCGCAGCAATCTCATACTCGTGTATCTTATCATGCATAGTAGCCAGTTCACCATAGATGTCTGCCTCGATTATCGGTGGGGTAAGGTGGTCTATGATCACTGCATTACCCCGGCGTTTGGCCTGGGTACCTTCACCCACATTATCCATGATGTATGGATATACTACAGGTGTATCGCCTACCATGATCGATGGATAATCATATTTCCACAGGCCGACCTCTTTCCCAGGCAGCCATTCCTGTGTACCATGCGTTCCGAAGTGTATGATGGCATCAGCACCATATACATTGTTGATCCAGAAATACGTTGCAAGGTACTGGTGTGTCGGAGGTAGTGATTTATCATGATAGATAAGTGATTCATCAGAGAGGTCACCTCTGGTCGGCTGTGGTATGAAGTTGATATTTCCAAGTTGTACTGTGGGGATCACAAAATCTCCTTCATATACCATGATGTTTCCTGGTGCTTCGCCCCATCTCGCTTCGACCTCGTCCCGAACAGACTTCGGCAGAGTATTGTACCATGCGAGGTAGTCATCAAGTGATATAAGTGTGACATTGCCCGAGTTCACAACCTTCCCAAGTTCACCGGGCGCCCATGAGCCAACGTTCCTGCTCTCAATGAAAAGGTCGATGAACTCACTGCCATTTGGAATATTATCATTTCCTACATCGTAGCCTGACGTCCGCATCTGCTCAAGCAGTAATGTGAAACTAGATGATATATCAAGGTAACTTGCACCGATATTGTTCTTGCCACCTTCATGGTTGTAGTATATAATAGTAACTTTCTTCTCAGCATTATTGGCCCTTCCGAGATTTGCCCATGAGATCGCACGGTCACACAGCCAATCCACCTGTGGCACCAACGGTTCATAGTAAGACTGTTCAGTATCCGGATATTTGACCTTACCTGCAATCCATATATAATCGATACATCCATCTATCTCAGGCTGGGTAACCTGGAAAGGAATGGACATCAGGTCCAGCCCTCGCTGGCTGGCATTGTACTCATCGGGAGTGCTGTAAGGGTCAAGTACTCCTTTTAGTACCGGTACATTGTAGCTCTTGAGATATTCCACACCCTGCTCATTATTATCATAGTTCAGGTAGAATGCATTCAGGGAAATAATAGAATCAACAAGCACGTTTCCATTCCTGGTGAAGTAATCCACATCCTGTGAGCATACTTCTTTGGTGGTGTAGATGACATTACAGCCTTTCGATTCAAGGTTCCTGATTATCATATTGTCAGTAGCGTAGTATGTCTGATCCTTAGCAATCTTGTTGGTAATGATACCGATTGTGGGCGCAGATGCATTGTAGACGTAATTTGTATACCATTCAAGGTATTCTGTACTGTCCTCGAATATCCTCGGGAATGCATCCGGATGATAGATACCATGGTCTGGTATCGATGGAGGTACTGCTGAAGAATACTCGATGCAAGCATCCTCAAGGGTTGCCCCGATACAGCGGATCCAGTTCTCCATGTTCGTGTATCCGCCATTATTATGATATTCTTTCAGTATACTATTTTCCATATCGAGATTACTAACTCCGTAGGTATCTACGGAATTGCCAATGAGCCCGATCTGTGTGCCATTTTCCTTTGCAGCAAGAAGTGCATCTTTAAATTCAGGAAATTCATCAAAACCGATCATGCCCAGCATGATGGCATCCTGATCAGATAGGTCCGTCAGGTTTGCAGCAGCAGCCTCTTGTCCATCCATCACGGTTACATTGAAGCAATCTGTGATCACGCTTCTCTCGGAGACTACTTTCTTGAGAAAAAAGTTATCAGTTTCATAATTAGTAATGTAAGTTATATTGATCTTTGAGCGCAACAGTTTTGGAGCAGGCACGTCCTCACCTGCCCAAACCCCACAGAATTTCTGTCCCATGAACCTGAGCATGTTCTCCATATTAATTTCGCCGCCCTGCACCCAGTATCTTTCAATGTCGGTGTAGTTGGATGATCTCAGGTCGATGTTGGGCAGGGTGGCGTTGGCAGGGGAAAGGTTGTATCCGATGACCGCACTACCGCTATCCCTGGCTGATATTATATTCGCACTCCACTGCGCAACCATGGTCCCATCCTGTGATTCGATGAAGATGACCTGGCAGTCCGGGAAATTGAAATTTAGCGGTACGGTATCGTTCATGCCAAAGATCGTTATGTCAAGCTCGGATGCGATGTTATCCTTCAATGCAGCGTTTTGCAGTGCATCTTTGTTTACATCTGTCCCGAGAACAAAAACGATATCATTGCCTGGCGCAGCCGCCGTAGTTGTCATAACAGGCACAAGCATTGCAAGCATAACCATCATCGATACAGTCGCCATCTTTGCTACGAATCTTACATCCATCACATTATACTCCTATTTTACTTGTTGTAACTCGGATAATATTGTCCAATAAATTCAAAAAATCAATCAGTATCATCTGCCGGGACGTAGACAACCTTTCCGTTTGCAAGTTTGTATGCCGTACCAAGTTCCTCTCCCGAACCGCCTGCTATTTTATCTGTCATGTTCAGGACCTCTATGGTAGTTCCATCTTTTATGATAATCTTCATACCTGGCTGCCCCGGGTTCTTGACAACTGTGAGGCTTGCATCCGGATCAAGCATCTCGGGTATGTGATAGGACATTACAAGCGCGATCAACAGTGCGACCGCAAACACCATGGCAACATCGAACAGGTTGGCAACACCGTTTAATGGATTGTGCTCAGTTTTCTCCAGCAGTCCTTTTCTCCGTCTGCCCGTGTCTTTTGGTTTCATATGTCCGCCAGCATGCTCTCAAGTACATACTCGATATCTTCCAGGTCATACTGGTACCACCGCCGCCGGATGATGGTCAGTACAAAACCGACACTCCCGACGAACAATCCGAGCACGGTCGTTGAAAAAGCGATGATGAGATTGTCCGCCAGCTGGACGATATCACCAGTTGACAGTCCTACCAGTGCCGGTCCCATCGGGATAAGCGTCCCCATCAGGCCTAACATGGGTGCAACGGTGGACATGATCTGCGTTTTTTCCAGCCGGGCTGCCATCTTGACCTCATATTCCCCAAATAACCGCTCAAGTTCCGGTAATTTATTATTTTCAAGATACTGCGCTGCTTCATTTGCAAACGATGTCACCAGGTGGTTCTGGTCGATATCGCGCAGGTGGCGCACTGCATCACCCGTTGACTGTCTGCCGGTCTCTGTCCTGACCTGCCCGCATATCTGTTCAAGAGTCCCGATATCCCTGTGTCGTTTCGAATACTCTGAGAGGAATTCCCCGATCGATACCAGTGCCCAGAGAACGAACACCAGGATCAGCAGGACAACAGGATAGAGCAGTGAAGTAGAGACTGTGTAGAGAATAATAAAAATTGAAGAGGAAGCATCCATTTTAACATTCCCTCCAGTGGTGGGCGGCAAATCCTGCCGTGATGAACACCAGAAGAACGGCAAACGATGCCAGCATTGCACCCGTATTTACTGTCAACTGGGGAACTATCAGCGTTTTGCTCTGCATGTATGCCGGTACCAGCACAGCCCCGAGCATGTAGAAAATGCCCAGGAACATCATCACACTTCCAAGAGTTTCAGGAGTCTTTCCAAGCCGCCGGAACGAGAGCGATGCAACAAGTGCTGATAAAAAGAATATTAATCCCACAATGATGCCGATTACCGGACCGCCCAGTTCAAGTGCGGTAGATAGCATTGTGGTGGCAATAAACAGGGCGGTCAAACAGACCGGACAGGGTAAGGACAGAAAGACAAATGTGTGCCTGCTGACATCACATCCGCAGTTCCACTGCTTACGGGTATATATTCCGGCAGTGATCATCAATCCGGCCAGCAGAATATGGAACGATAATCCAAATCCGGATATTTTATCAATTAGTTCACTTGAAACAGTACCGACAAAGTACCCCATAATAATTGAAATAATGAAATAACCTGCACAGACCATTACGATCTCACGTTTCTTAAGATCGGCAAAACCACAACCTATGCCAGTTTTTATTCCAAACACCATTATTCCTGAGAGTATTCCGATTGCAGCGATATAAGTTGAATTCATATCTGGGGAAAAGAAAACAACTTATATATACATAAGGTTTAAGATACTACTTATGAGCAATACGGGTAATAATATATTCAAAGCAATAGGAAGTGACACCAGGTTGAGCATGCTTGAGAGGCTTGCTGAAGGTGAGTTGCACATATCAGGACTGGCAAGGGAATTGAACATATCGGTACCTGTTGCTGCCAAGCATGCAAGAATACTGGAAGATGCGGATCTCATAAAACGAAAGAAATTCGGTAGAACACATGTCCTGAGCATCAATACCAAAAATATCTATGCTGCGCTGGACAGTCTGGCACCAACAAAAATTATCGAGGTAGAAAAAGGAACTAACTTGCTGGATATATTGAAAAGTGTGTCTGCTATAGAGGTTAAAAGAGTTGGGAACCGGGATATTGTGGTATCAACAGATGGTGAAGAAGGATTTTATGTGTATGCATTGGATGGGAAAGTCTCGGACAAAATGGTTCAGGAATGTGTATTTGAAGATAATGCTACAGTGGAGTGGAAAAAACTGATCCCGGTCACCAAAACGAAATTGTCAATAAATGTCAGGGATTGAAAGGGATGATATTACTATTGGAACAGGTATGGATCTTGAAATTGTTCGTGTGCGCTAATAAATAAATGCCGCAAACTTGATAAAAGACATCATCAATTATGGATGACCATGAGAAACGTAACAATACTGACACTGTTATTCCTTGTTTTTACAATCGCTGCGACAGGGTGCATCGACGAACTTGTGGCGGTTGATGGCAATTTACCCGATCCGGACATTTCTTCATATGAATTTGATGTTTTTGTAAACCAGAGCACAAACAGTGATGTTGTTGTAAATACGACCACTTTTTACCTGTCAGGGGATTCAGTTGTAAACGTCATTCACATGCTCGTGAATACTACCACTATTGACATTGTTCCTACTGATATGAGTTCAAACCAGAAGCCACTTACCAATATTGTTATTATCGCAGATAATGCGAATATTACAAACGCATCGACCGGAGTGTTCAATGGTTATTCACTTGCAGGTGGTGTATCAGATATCGGTTATACTATTTCAAAAAAGGTTGTTCGCGGGCAAAAACACACCTACCTGGAATTCAATGAAACGATTACAGGGTTTGTGGCATACACAATGCAAATGCCAGATAGGCAGGATTTCATCTACATCCCATCGTCCCCATCAATTGTACGTTTTGTTCTCCCTGTAAATTATACTACAGGCAATCTCTTTGTCGGAATAGCCCGACCGGAACCTGATGAATCATATCTCGATAATGAGGGCAGGGAAAATTTCATCTGGTATGACCTTGAAGATATGCCAAAATCCATAATGGTGAAATATTATCCGGAATCAGCACCAAAAACGCTGTTGATCATTGTTATCATCCTTGTATTTGGTGCGGCAATAGTTCTTGCAAACTACTATTTTGTCAGGAAAAACCTGAAAAAGATACGAGATGATATTGAACAAGGTTCAATGATGGATAAGCGCAAAAAACAAAAATGAAATGCGTTTTATACCACAGCCAACATTTTATTCAATCTATAAACGTGTGGGTTGAAGCCAAAGGGCGCAGGGGAAAAGGTTGACCGGATTCGAAACTATCGGGATATCCAAAGATACAATGCAGGGTCTTGTAATTGGCAGGCCTGCCCAATCGCATTCATTATCAGGATCGTGTTTTTAGATGGTTTTGATAAGTTTATGCACAGCCTATATATCCAGACCCCGTGCAGCAACTCCGCCGCAGGCGGCGGATTCCAAACATTCCGAGAAAATCCTCACTATACTCGGACTATATAATTCTATAAATTATAGAGGCTGTCCTTCAATTCAAAAATTCAGGAAAAATAAGGTTAAATATAGATTTAAATGCAAAAAGAAGGATCGATATTGTCGGATATCGTGATTATTGAACCGCCTCTATATGCAATAAACAATATACCCCTGTCGAAGGCCCTGGGACCAAAATGCCGCAGCATAGCGTTTAGTTTTTGCAGCAAATGCTCAAAGAAGTGCCACAGCATATCGATACCAAAAATAATATTGTTCCAATGCCCCTGTCGAATGAACCTTTACATTTTTAATAATATTAGTGTACAAAAACGCTATGCTGCGCGATCTAACATTTTTGTTATAAGTAAAAATGCATCGAAAAAGTCCATATCGTTCGCGCAAGTGATTTGGGAATGCGCGCCTCCGGCGATTGCCCCGGTGTCAAAAAACTCTAAACAAATACTCAGGATTTAATGATCCCCTTATTCTTCAATTCAAAAAAACAATTCGCACATGCCCTCACATCAACAGCGGCATCATGGGCTTCATCAAAATCTTCATTGAACAATTTGTAATGCAATTCCGAAAGGGACGGCCACTTGTACCCATACTTCCCTGGCAACCTGCAATGACCAGTTGACATTTCCATTGTACATATCTTCGGGATATTTGATAGTCGATTTTTAATATCTACTCTCAAAAATTCAGCCCCTACTATATTTTCATCAAATTTTATATTATGGGCGACCAAATGGTCTGATCGTTCCATTGCACTGGCAAATTCATTAAGGACGATTTCCAGATCAATTCCTTCATTGATCGCTGTTTCAGTTGAAATGCCGTGAACTTTTGCTGCATTTTCGGGAATGGTGAAGCCTTGCGGCTTTACGATGTAGTCTGAATTTGATATTATGTTTCCAGAATTGTCACAATGGTGCCATGCGATCTGGACCAGACGTGGCCAGTTGTTCAGGTCTGTGATGGGTGCTTTATAATTTTTGGGGAGACCTGTGGTTTCGGTGTCGAATATTAAGTATGATTTTGGCATGGTGTGCAATTTGTGTTTGATGTTATTAAGTGTATATGGTTTCTGTTTAATATTATTAAATGTGTGTGGTTATGATTAAATATCAAATAATATATATTTCTTTACAAATGTTCCGTATTGGTTCTAAAATCATTCATCTCATAATGAATTTACATCCAATAAATTATGTTTTTTTAACCAATTATTAAAATAAGGGGGACGAATAACTTGTATTCTGTGCCCGAAATTTTTTTCGATCTGGTAATCTACTCCACTATCCCACAGGTCTCGATCGTTCGAAATAATTGCGTCTGCTTTCATTTCATAAGCAAGCGTTGCAACTTTTTTGTCTGCGATGCTTGGAGATTTACCTTTAATTATCGAAAACATGTTTTCAATTTCTGGTGGTGTTTGATTGTTCACTTCACAAATTTCAACGGCATCTAATTCCCAGGGAACCCGTTGTAATTTATTCCAATTAGCAAGTTCTAATAGAATTTCTGCTGGGATTTGATAATGGATATTTGAGTTCATCAAGTGTTTTGATACTTCTCTGTTAGAGATGGCGTTAGTGTCAAGTATACATGTCATCTTAGGTGTTTTTACCGATTGATGGGATAGGTTGAACAGATCACCAATTGGTTCTAATTTTTTGAGAATTCTTAAAACATCATCATCCGCTTCTTGGCGTGCACGAATAATTTTTCCAACCGATTTTGATGGATATTTTCTATCTCCGTCCAGAAAAGATTTGATATGATCTAATCGTCCGAAATGTCTGGAGACAATACGTTGTAAGTCTTCAAAACTTGTATCATTCCTTTTTTTAGCATTATAGATCTCTAGATTGCACCCAATAATTCTCTGTTTTAATGCTTCCAGATAACATTCACGACTTTCAGTCATATTAAGACAATTTGCCAGTGTATACCGAAGGCTATGATTAATTTCCCACCCCATCACAGCGCGTTTTGATAAGTTTATAGCGTCGTTTGTTGTTTGTGAATATTTACGCAGAATATGAATCGTGCTAAGTACAATAGCAAATGGAAAAAATGTATTATGTGCAGATATCAATAAAAAATCAGCAATATTTTCTTTTACTTCGATGTCAGTCTCTTTTATAAAAGATTTGCTAAATTTTTCAATAGCGTTAAGACCTTTTTCACGAAATATTATTTCCCATTCTTTGTTGAATGATTCATCCATTACCTATCACCAACACATACAATATATGAACTTGCACTATATATACCACTTTCATCCCCCACAATCCAACCTGAACCCATGATCCCGACAACCCCTACACCCCTTAACCATAGGCGATCCTCCCCGCAGTCCCGATCCTCCCCTCAACAACATCCGGATCGAGCAGTTTTGCTCTCTACCCGATGTGTACGCACGACTTGTCGTGAATCGAGATTGTGCAGGGTTTAATCTGTGAATACCAGTAGAAACATCCATGCGGGAATACATAAGATATCCCTCTTCATCTCAAACAAGTTTTTGGTAACGATCACTCCAAAACCCAGATTCTGTGCATCCATAAAATAACGGAGATTCCTGAAGTCGTGATCATAGATATTGTTCTGGTATTTCACTTCTAAAGGCACCACTTTTCCATCGATATCCAGTACAATATCAACTTCATGCTTTTGCTTATCAGTGAAATATGAAATGTCCCTTATATCTGTGGATTGCCCGGATTCTTTAAAAGCAAGCAGGTTAGAATTTACCACAGATTCCACCAGTAATCCAATATTTTCATCTTTTATGCTACGGGTCTTAAGCAAGGCATTGCATAATCCAGAATCGATAACAAAGAGTTTGCGATTTGAACGTATCTGTTTTTTCACGTTTTTTGAGAAAAGTGGCAGGCTTCCAATGAAATAGGTGGATTCCAGGTAATAGACCATATTCAGTACTGTATCTGTGCTTATGGAAAGTGCCTGTGCGATTCTATTGTGTGATGTGGTCTGGCAATTATTTTGGGCTATATAAGTGAGTATATTTTCAAGATATTGGGGTTTTTTCACTTTGTAGAGTGTGGCAATATCACGGTAGACCGTTTTTTCGATCACGTCACTGATAAGAAGGTTCTGCCATGTACGTATGTCTTTTGCAGGGTGATATTCGGGATAACCGCCACTGAGTATGTATTCATTGAAATATATTACCAGTTCATTCCGGAATTTTGTCAGTTCGAAAATCGTATCCTTTACATCAAGGTTGAAAATGCCTTTTTCGGAAAAAGGCTCAAGAAGGTCGCTTCGCCCTTTGAATTTGATGAAATCTTTGAAACTGAGTGGCATGATCTTCAGTTCGATGATCCTGCCAACAAGAGATTCTTTTGAGTATTTCAACAGATGCGTTGCACTTGAACTGGTGACTATGAATTTGATATTGTATTTGAGATCATAGTATCTCTTAAGCCAGAGTGTCCAGTCGGGAAGGAAATGTATCTCGTCAATAAATACGTATAGTTTTTCAACTTCACGCATCGGTTTTTTGATCACTTTCTCCAGATATTCGTCCATTATGGTCTTGAGCGGGTCATCCATCATCTTGACAAGGGGATCATCCATTGATATGAACAGGGCATGCTCTTTTTTTGTACCGGATCGTAACAGGTGGTCTATCAACTGGTACATGAGAGTGGTTTTTCCCACTCTCCTCGGACCAATTATCGCAGTAATACGCTCCTGGTCAAGCAGTTCTATTAGTTGCTGTAATTCACCTCGTTGGTGTTCCTGCAGGAATATGGGGTCAACGCTACCGCTCACCCACCATTCATTCACTTCCATGAGATATCTAACAGGTTCCATTGGGAGTAATATGGTGCCACATGCTTTTATACATTTCGACTATACTCGATGAAATGCTATCTTTTTTATCTAGTGTACTGGATAACATGTGTATATTATTGTAAGCAATACTATTTTGTTGCGATTATCTCCATTATCAGGTGGCGTAATTCCCTGTATTTGGCGATTAAGACTTTGTACTGGTCGGGTTGAAGTTCGTTGTAGAGTTTTTTGTTAGAAGGGGTAAATTCTTGATAAATTACTTCGACCTGTCCAACCAAAAAATAAAAATCACTCTGGTTAAGTACTTTTCCGACTAATATTTGATCGTGACCTCCAGATTCCACATAAAACCAGAGATCCGGATACTCGGGATAGACGATTCTGCACTCACCAGTGATAAGATCATAATAATCGGTGCGGTCTTTCGCGGCGGAGAATGGCTTGATGGTGTGCTGCGCTCCGTGATCACGCGCGATGGGATGGATGCCACAGATATTATTATTGAGATGATAACCTCTACCAAGCATTATGGTCAGATACGTGTGGTCATGCTTGACGGAGTAACCTATGGCGGTTTTAACCCGGTCGATATTGTGCATATCCATAAAAAGACAGGATTGCCTGTAATCGTTATCATGCGCGCATGTCCAGATTTTGGAAATATCAAGGCTGCGCTTTGGAATCTCCCCGAATCACAGGAAAGACTTAATATAATTCGGCGTGCAGGCAGGATCATGCGAGTTGTTACAAAGGATGCTTCCAATCCGATATACATACAGTGCGCCGGTATTGACATGGACAATGCACGCAGGATCGTGCAACTGTCATCTACCCGTAGTAATGTCCCCGAGCCGATACGGGTCGCGCATTTGATCGCTACAGGCGTTGTTTGCGGAGAGTCGCGTGGGAAGGCGTAGTTTGTGTGAGAATAGTGGTGGTTAAAATGATATCCCCGTCATTTGCATTTCTCAACCAACTCCAATCCCCCCAACATCAGTTCTTCTGCTTTTGCTTTTGTTTTTGATTCGGCAAATATCCGAATGATCGGCTCGGTGCCGGATGGCCGGATAAGTACCCAACCGTCGTCGTACCATATCTTGATACCGTCCGTTGTGTCAACTTCCGCGTTCCCATCCAAAACGTCTGCTTTTACACGTTCCATGATTGCCGTAAGGTCATCACAACACGTTTTTGTCTTGGAATTAAAATACTCAGGTACGCTTCTGGCGAACTCTGACAGGGTCGTGCCTGCTGCTATTATTTCCAGTAGTTTTGCACATGCCATACCCCCGTCACGGCAGTACTGGTGCTCCGGGAATATCAGACCGCCGTTGCCCTCTCCGCCAAATACGGCATCGGTTTCCATCATCTTCCGTGCCACATTGATGGAGCCGACCGCAGTCAGGATAAGTTCAACGCCTGCCTCTTCTGCGATATCCGCCATGCACCGGGATGAACTTACAGGTGTTACAATAATGCCTTTATTGCGGGTTAGTACATATTTCGCCATCATGGCGAGTAGTACTTCATCGTCAATGAAATCGCCATTCTCGTCAACGAACACGGCACGGTCAGCATCTCCATCCTGTGCGACGCCCATGTCTGCACCGGTTGTCCGGACAATGTCCGCAAGTTCTGTTAACACATCCGGCGTCGGTTCGGGGTTGCGCCAGGGGAATGTGCCGTCAAGTTGTGCATTAATGGTTATAACCTCGCATCCGAGCCTTCGAAGCAAGAACGGCAGGGTGATGGAACCTGCACCGCATCCGGTATCTGTTACCACCTTGAAACGTTTTTCCCGGATGGCCTGTGCATCCACGTGATTGATGATCCCCTGTATATAATACTCATTTGCGTCACTGGCTGTTCGCAGGTCCCCGGTCTTATCCCAGTTTGCGGATGCGAACTGTTTGGAATAGTATATCTTTTCGACCTCGCTCTCACCCTCACGCGAGAACTCACTGCCATCCCCTGCTATTAACTTGATCCCGTTATACTCCCGCGGGTTGTGGGATGCTGTTATCATCATTCCTGCGTCAGCATGGTCACGAACATAGTACTGCACAGCCGGCACCGGCGCGATACCCAGGTCAATGACCGTAAGTCCTGCGGACAGTGCCCCGGCGATCGCGGCTGATTTGAGCATGTCCCCGGACATACGTGTATCGCGTCCGATCGCGATCGTTCCTTTTGACCCCATGTATGTGCCAAGACTCTTTGCAACATCGACCGCAAGTTGTGGTGTGATGTATTCGTTAGCAATGCCCCTTACCCCGTTTGTCCCGAAAAATGCCATTTTGAATCACCGATTTTAATATGTATTTTCTTTAATTATTTACTAATGTTTCTGCTGCACTTTAGGCTTTGCGGCAATGATTTGCCCGGAAGTTTGGCACAATCGTTTGGCTTTAATTATAATCATGAGTTGGAAACTACATTTCCTGATGTGAAATACATATAGCTGCAGCATTGCTGCCACATAAATATGTAGATTGATGTTGTTTATGTGATTTTTAACCAGAAATCAGTGAACTACTGCCATTCAATATCCCCATCTTACAATCGAATCTACACGATCGAAATCGCCATCATAACTTGCAATGTTTTTAATGTTATTTTCTTTAATTGCCGCAAGATAGAGGGCATTACGAGTCAATAATCCATGACGCATCTCCAGTGTCATCGAATACAATTGCTCAACTGGCGTGTCAAGAAACGCCAGGTTATCCATACTCAATATGATATTTATTGCATAATGCAACCTGTCACTGTATTTACCTATTACTTCAGGAGTCTCTCTTATGACTTCGATCGGGTGTTGGTCGAAATCATCAGAAACTGAACGAATTAACAATGCGTATGCAACTTCTTCGAGAACAAGTGTTGTTGTAAATCCTTTGAATTTTCCATCAATTAAGTTGGACAAGAATTTTTTACTAGATTCGCTATACTTTGAGTGCAATCTAAAAAAATAAATGAATATGTTTGCATCGATGAATATTTCTTCATCATCAAATTTGATCAACTTATTTACCATATTTATTAACCAGACATTGACCTTGATTTTTCTACAATTATTTTCAATTCATCTGCATCGAGTGTTTCTTTCCCAAATACTCCCATTTGACCTATAGGTTAACCTACCTTGTCACCAAAACAGCATCGGTGATAACAATGTCCCTGGAAATCTCGAAAGAATATCTATCAACCTTTAATCGTCGAATTCAAACACAGATTTATAATGAGATACGGCGAGACTATTCATTCCCCCGTATAATCTGTCGAACACTGTCAGAGCTCTTTAACTCTTATTTCGACCTGTATTTTAGCAGCCAACGAAAAGAAGGTCAGATTATCTTCTCCGCCGTTTCCAGAGATGTTCCCCCTGGTGTACCAGTAGAAGAAATGCACTTAATTCCAGTTAGGCTAACCCTTTACGAAGGAGACGATTGCACAGTCAAGAACCAGCAGGATCTGTTAGATAAGCGAATCACCCGCCTAAGTAACGAAGCATATGTACAGGGTACTCTACTGACGCAGGCAGATATGGCCATCCTTCTCGGTGAAAGCACAAAGACCATTATGCGACATATAACAGAGTTGGAAAACAAGGACAAGTTGATACCAACCAGAGGAAAATGGAAAGACATCGGTCCAGGAGTGAGCCACAAAAAGCGGATACTGGAACTCTATCTCAAAGGTTATGAATATACCGAGATCGAGAGAAATACCAAACATACCGGTGCAGCTATCATGCGGTACGTAAAAGATTTTAGCAGAATGCTTGTACTAACAGACGAAGGTTTCAATGACACAGAACTCAGGATCATCACCGGACTTTCAGACAAGACAATTCAGGAATACAAAGACCTGATTGAAATCTATTCTACGCCTGATTATCAGGAGCGACTAACTCAACTTAGGAATATATTCCGAAAAAAAACGACACACGAAATAAACAAGGAACCAACTCTCATAAACAATTCAGGAGGATCAAAGAAATGAAGGTTCCCCCTATGATTGAGGCAAAGGTAACTAACTCTCTGCAGGGTTCGATTCTTACTTTGATCCAGAAAGATTACCAGTTCATAACTGGCGAGAAAATACAGAACCTGTTTGTTTCTGATCTTGTTGATTTGGTGGAAAAATGCTATCGAGAACCATGGCAATTGGACGTAGGACAGATAATGTGGTTTGGAGTTAAAATTCTGGAAAAACCGAATTATGGTAAAAATAGCAAAAATACTCCACTCACGCCGGTTGTTCTGACGTTAATCTCTAAAGATGATATAGATATGAAGAATGCTGGACACACTGGTAAAGAGATCAAAGAAATGAAGGTTGCGAGGCTGTTTAAGGAGGCATATGAACAAGATGTACTAATTACGCATGATGATGTGGCATTTCTGCTTCATTCCACTATAAACACCATAAGTCGCTACGCAAGGAATTACATGAAACGAACAGGTGAAGTGTTGCCCACTCGGGGAATTATTCATGATATTGGACGTGCAATTACTCACAAGAAAATTATCCTCAAATTGTACAAGAATGGATATCAGACTCCTGATATTTCAAGGATGACAAATCACACGGAACAAGCATGTGACCGGTATATTAAGGCATATAAGAAGGTGGAAAAACTAAGCAAGACCATGAACAGTGATGAAATTGCCCAAGTATTAGAGATGAGTAGGTCTCTTGTAGAAGAATACATAAATATTTTAAATGAGGAGGAAGATTAATGAATGTGATGAATTACGGCAAGTGTGGAGACCTATGGGTCAAATGGGAGTATAGTAAATTAGAATAAATGAAAAGAAAGGTGTTATTATGGGACTTTTAGATATACTATGGGACATTTTCAGAAAGCCAAGATCCGTGTCAATTAAGGATATGCCGGAAATATCTGGCGAGAAAGTGAAGGAAATCTTGAAAGAATGTAATACGGGCAATCAATGGATAGGCGACGGGATATTCAAATTGATCGATACAAATAATCTTATAGACTTTTTAAGTAAAAACCCGGTGAGTAATAGGAAATACATAACAGAGTTTCATGATTGTGATGATTTCTGTTACGAATTAATGGGTGAGGTGAGTACATGGTATCCGGAAGGGGCTTTTGGTATGGTGTGGGGAAATAAGCCCAACAACAATGAAGCACATGCATGGAATTTCTTCATAAATGAAAATAATGAAGTCAGGTATGTAGAACCGCAAACAGATGAAATTTTCACACCTTCAACCGAAAGAGTGTGGATAATGATCATATAGTGCAGTATGGGTCCATTCCATCAATGTTCACTTAACTGGAAGGCTCAACACATCGTGAACACTTTTGATACCTATCTTGCTTAATGTATTTTTTGTGATGCATCATGGACACTGGCAAAAAAGAAAGAATAACTGCTGTAAACCGATATGTAAAGGGCGAAAAACAATTAAATAAACAACAGCAGATCAAACAAGGCACACATACCCGACCGCCGGAGAATATACATCTCCCCCCTGAAGCAAAACCTCTAGTATTTTCTCAAACCTTTCAGCATCCACATCATTATCCAGTGCGCGGATTTTCAAAACTTCAATTTCCAGCGTACCATCTTCAGATCGCAGGAGATCAAGAATGATCTTTTGTGCACTCTTTTTTTGTCCTGTTAAGGACTTTTGTCGTTTATCCACAAATTCCCCTTCCGGCATACTTCCCAATTCAAAACCCTGGCCATGCACCTGTGCCTGCAATTGCGTGCGTGCCAAGATTGCCTCTTCAAGAATATCTGATGTATGTAATACCCTGAGTTTTTTTACCTTGAGGAGAGCACTGCAATTCTGGCATTTCGTTGTCGCTTTCCCGTACTCGATGATCTGGGCATGGGTCCTGCATTTTGGACAGGCTATGACTGCATATTTAGGAATTAGCATCGTTTAATTCCATAGCCTATTATGTATAAATAACCTGCCAAACAATGATTTTCAAATTTTAGGCTCAAAACAGGATGAAAATCGAATAAAATGAGGCTTTGCTTTATATTATACGAAATATTACTGAATATGACCTGTTCGCAATTGTTGATATCGAAAACCTGTCACTACATCGACGATGATACAGTCGCAATATTAAAGGGTATTTAAGTTACAATATGCTCTTGCTACTTTCCAAATCTGCGATGTTGTTTCTGATAATCACGGATGATCCTTAGCAGGTCTATGTTCCTGACATCGCACCAGTTAACATCCGTGAAATACAGTTCGGAATATACGGACTGCCATATCAGGAAATCTGACAGGTGTTTCCCGCCTGCCCGTATGACAATATCTGGTTCGTGCCTGACCATAAGATGTGATTCGATTACGCTCTCATCGATGGCATCCGGTTTGATATTGCCGGATTTTACATCCATCAATACGGACTGCACTGCTTTTGTGATCTCATCCCTGCCGCTAAATCCTACAAAAAGATAGACCATTGGGGATGAACCTTTGCGTTCATCTTTTAAATTCCCATGTACATCATATATTTCAAATCCGATATCATTCGGAAGTTTTGCAAAAACAGTTTGCAATCGATCAGTTAAATTTATGACCATTTTATTTTTGAGGTCATTATTGGCATCAAGAATACCAATATGGATACTGATTATGTTTATGCCCAGTTTTTTACACCAGTTTATGAATGACCTTAATTTTGATGTACCATCGGGATCCAGCAAGTCGCTTTCCGCAAGCACCAGTGTCACATGTTTCGGAATACCAGTGGGTACTTTTATGATCTGGACTGATAGGTACTTCTCGTAGAATGTATTGATCATATTCATACTGACTTGAAAATGCAAATGTCTTACTTTGCGGTGGAGACGATCTTGATAACATCCCCGTTGTTAAGTTCGTGTTTTTCACCAAGGCGCATTTTTGTCCTGCCATCCACGGCATACAGGAACCTGTCGCCGATATCCGAATGTACCATATATGCAAGATCATGCGCTGTAGACCCTTTTTTCATGAGGAATGCATCCGGCAACATGTGATCGTTCTTATCGATCCACTTTCCTTCATCTTCAACAGGATACACGACAATAAGATCGAGAAGTTCGAACACTGCTTTGTTGATGCATTCCTGTATCCCGCTTCCACCTGTGTTCTTGATGAATGTGCGCACATTTTCAAGACCGGTCTTCTGTGCACCTGAGAGTTTACCTGAGACTATCGTGAAATCCGAATCCCCGGGAATATACGATATTGCACCACTTTTTGTTGCTGACCTGAGCGCTAATTCTGCTGCGGCGCTTGTTGGTACCACTATCATATTAAGGCCAGTGAGATTCCGAACGTTCTCATTTGGCGCAATATCAGCCTTGTTTGCGGCAATGATCATTGGTTTACTGATGATACGTATTGCATCACAGAGTTTGATCAGGTCATCGTCAACCCATTTCACATGGTCTGTCAACAGGTTGCAGTTCCTCTGTGCCGTATGAACCTGTACATCATTAATGCCTGCACCCGCAAGTTGGTCTGCGATAACATATTCAAGTTTGAGCCCTTCTGCCTTTATCTTTCGGGACAGTTTTGTCCAATTGCGTTTCAGTATCCCGACCATCCACATTGTTATTTCATGGTTTAAGAAATCCACATCATCCATTGGGTCATGGCTCCCGATATCAACCGGGTTGCCCTCGATATCAGTTCCGCCTGATGCATCGATCACATGGATGATCGCCTGTGCTTGCCGCAGTTCATCAAGAAACGTATTTCCAAGCCCGCGTCCCATGTGGGCATCCGGCACAAGTCCTGCCACATCGATGATCTCGATGGGTACAAAACGAATTCCATCGTCACAGTTGCCGCACTTTTTGTCAGTTTCTGTGCACGGACAATCCGCGCGTATATAAGCCACACCGCGGTTGGCGTTTATTGTAGTGAACGGGTAGTTTGCAATCTCCACATCCGACATTGTCGTGGCTTTGAAAAATGTGGATTTGCCTGAATTTGGTTTGCCTGCAAGGCCTATTGTCATTGACATAATTTAGTAGATATCGTTGTTGCATTTAATGTTTATTGGTTTGTGGCAAATTTGGATACTTTTTAACAACCTTCCGGAATGGTTCAAAAAACTGCCAGGATCACAGGGAGTGAATGAATCTACACACTGAAAACATATGGAAAATATACAAAACAAAATGTATATAATGCATTAGTTAATACGTTAGTGACAATTAGTATTAAAATATAATAAAATAGACTATTATTGTAGCAAATAAAAATGAATATCATCTAATTCAGTCGGTGGCCTTTGATTGGCATCGGCGCTTGAAGCAGATATGTCAAATATATCACGAGGTAAGCGATATGCACAATAAAATTAATATTTTAGTAATTTGCCTGATCTTATTTAGCAGTATTATGTTAGGATGCATAGGAGAAGATGTTCAGGAATCAGTCGTCACATCAGCATCGTCAGAAACAACCCTGGAAAAACAAATTGAAAAGACGCTTGTAATTGGCGAGTTGTGGGACATTCGTATCCTGGATCCTGTCATGAGTGGGGAGATGGTAAAGGAAAAAGCAATGATCGTTGATACATTGGTTGAAGCTGATCCGGATTTTAAACTCAGGCCTGGTCTCGCAGAGTCGTGGGAACAGGTAAGTGATTTGCAATGGAAATTTTATCTTAAGAAAGATGTTAAATTTCAGGATGGAACCGAATTCACTGCAGATGGTGTAAAGTGGTCCATTGAAAGAGCAATGGATATGAACCCTCCAGTGAAAGCTGTGACACAAATAAAGTCCATTGGGGTTGTCGATAAACATACCCTGTTATTCACAACAGAAAAACCGTATGCTGCATTCCCTGCGTCACTGGAATACCCAAGCCTTGGAATTCTAAGCCCAACTTCTATAACCGATGATAACGGAGTTGTCACAAAACCGATTGGCACCGGACCATTTAAGTTCGAGCGATTTGACATAGCAAGTGGTACACTTTACCTGCTAAGAAACGATAATTACTGGGGAATAAAGCCTGGACTTGAAAAACTGGTGATCAAAGGAATTCCGGATCCCGCATCCCGTGCAATGAGCGTGGAGAAGGGTGAGATCGGTTTTACCTGTGACGTTCCCTACGGCGACATCGAACGACTGAAAGCAACACCAGGATTAAATGTAGAAGTACATCCAACGGCTCGTGTTTACCAGATGCAGTTTGGTAATCTTTCAGGCACACCGTACAGCGATGTGCGTGTGAGAAAAGCGATAAGCTATGCGATTGATCGTGAGGTGATAAGCGATCGAACACTACACGGATGCGCAGCACCTGCCATAGGTCCGGTAATGCCGATGATCTCGTGGTCTAACCAGGAACTTGATGGATATCCTTACGATTCTGGGAAGGCGATGCAGTTGCTTGCAGAAGCCGGATGGAATGACACTGACGGGAATGGAATAGTCGAGAAGAACGGTGAAGAATTTGGTGTCACATTATACACGTATCCCCAGAGGCCGGGACTCCAGCCAATGGCTGAAGCAATTCAATCCATGTTAAAGGATGTGGGAATCAAGGTTGAAGTCCGGGTGATGGACTGGAGTGCCATAGGAGAACACATGACCGACCGCGACCTGAAACTTTCAGGAACAGCAGTGGCGATGGTGCCAGATCCGGACTACTATCTCAGAAAGACATATCATTCCAATGGAGATTCAAACATATGGGGCTACAGCAATCCGGAAATGGATTCGCTGCTCGAAGAAGGGCTGAGTACTTTCCATGCAGGTAAACGACAGGAAATCTACGATCGGGTACAGGAAATAGCTCTTGATGAAGTGCCTATTATTCATGTAGCATACTACAAAGTCGCTGTCGTTATGCATGACAATGTCCAAGGCTTCGTATTCAATCCGATTGCACACGACTACATGTTGAATCCGGAGATGTACATAGCGTCCTAAAAGGTTGATCATCCATGCTTGAATATGTAGCAAAACGTACAGCAATAGCGGTGTTTGTGGTATTCGCCACATCCGCGCTCACATTTTTGCTCCTTTCGCTCATTCCTGGTGACACAGCAGTGATGATTATACAACGGGTCTTTGTCGGAGATGTTACATATAATCCATCCAGAATGGAGATTAAGGCGGCAGAAGAGATGTTTCAGCTTGGCAATCCATTGTGGATGCAGTATCTACACTGGCTTAGTAATGCGCTTCACGGCGATTTAGGTGTTTCTTACATATCAGGAAGAGGTGTGTTAGGTGAAATATTGGTTAGACTGCCGGCAACCGTTGAGTTAGCAATTACTGCAACGATACTATCGCTGTTAGTAGCCATACCCCTGGGTGTGATCTCTGCGGCAAAACAAAACTCTAAATTTGATTATTCGAGCATGGCTCTTGCGACGTTCTTCATATCCATGCCAAATTTTTGGCTGGGACTCATTCTCATCCTTATATTTTCACTGCATCTTGATCTACTACCAGTTTCCGGATACGGCGGGATTGAACACCTGGTACTTCCGGCAATCACGTTGTGCGCAGGGATGATGTCCGTGACATTGCGTTTAACAAGATCAAGCGTGCTGGAAGTGTTGCGGTTAGATTATATAACAACTGCAAAAGCGAAGGGGATGGATGAAAAACGAATCTTATACAGGCATGTGTTGAAGAATGCGATGATTCCCGTAATTACAATAGTTGGCTTGCAGCTGGGCTACCTGTTAGGCGGCACGGTAATTGTTGAGACAATATTTGCATGGCCAGGCATAGGAAAACTTTTGATCGATTCAATTAATGCGCGGGATATACCCATGATTCAGGGATGTGTGGTTTTCATAGCGATCGTATTCTCACTGGTGAACATGTTAGTGGACCTTTCTTACTACTTCCTTGACCCAAGGATAAAATATGACGAGGTGTAAAGGATGACTCTCCGATTCAAACAAAATAAATTACCAGGAAAACGATCCATATATCTCCTGAAACATAAATCGGTGGCAATTGGTTCGACGCTAATTGTTATGTTGGCATTTTTGGCGATCTTTGCGCCGTACCTTACCCCATATGACCCGATTGAAGTCGATTTATATAATAATATTCAATCCCCTTCATGGGAACATCCCTTCGGAACTGATAATCTTGGAAGGGATGTACTCACAAGAGTGATCTATGCAACAAGAATAGATATTCTGGCGAGTATTTTCATCGTAGGAATATCCATGATCATCGGGATATCCATCGGAATAGTGTCGGGTTACTATGGTGGGGTTATTGACAAGGTGCTTGTGGGAATGATGGATACATTTCTTGCACTTCCAGAGATTATATTGGCGCTGGTTCTTGTTGGTGCACTTGGACCGGGTTTATTTAATGTAACACTTGCGCTGTCGCTGCTGGGATGGGTCAAATATGCAAGGGTTTCAAGAGGTCTGGCTCTTTCAATAAAAGAAAAAGAGTTTATTGAAGCTATGAAGGCGGTTGGAGTCAATGATTTTTATCTCCTCACCCGCCATATTGCACCAAATACGATTTCGCCTCTTTTAACCCTGGCTGCACTGCATCTTGGACATGCAATTTTATCACTTGCTGCCCTGGGCTTTTTGGGTTTGGGAGCTCAACCACCTATGCCGGAATGGGGTGCTATGCTTAACGAAGGAAGAATCTTCTTGAGAGGGGGATGGTGGTTATCCATTTTCCCAGGTCTTATGATCATGATCACGGTACTGGCTTTTAATTTTATAGGAGACGGACTGCGGGATGCGCTGGATCCAAGGATGAAAGAGGTGGTGATTAAATGAATATATTAATGCCTTTCAAATGACAATCGAACATAAAAGTTGGATTTTCTCGTTGTATATAATCTATAGGATTGTGTAGTCCGGGTAAATCCAGGCGCAGGGGATGATTTCTCTTGTTATTGAAAAACAAAATGTTTACTCGTATTTCTTAGTAGAGTGATCAACAAAATGAACAGGTGATAGAAATGATGAATATGAATATAAATCGAAAAAGTATCGGAATATGGATCGTGCTAGCAACAATTGTGGGTCTTGTGGCATTCTCCGGATGCATAGACAATGGAGAAAACGATAATGATAATGATAATATTGGAACAAAACAAAAATTAGTTATTGCCGAACCATGGGGGATTTCCAGTGTTGATCCTGCAAAAGCCGGCGGAACACTAAATAATTTTTTAGTTCTTGAGACTTTAACTTTTATGGAACCCGATTTTAGTCTTGTTCCGGGGTTGGCTAAATCTTGGGAACTAATCGATGATACAACATGGCGGGTCCATTTAAAAGATAACATAATCTTTCATGATGATACAAAATTAACCGCAGATGATGTAAAATATTCATTTGATCGAAATATGGAGGAAAATCCGACTATCAGAGGAGAATTAGGGATTAAAAGTGTTGAGAAGATTGATGATTATACAATTGACATAATCACTGAGAAACCAGATGCTGCAATTCCTGCTGCATTGTCGTATGCAAGAGCCGTTATTTACAGCAAAAATTCGATTGAAAAGGATGGAATTATTATTAACCCCATCGGAACAGGTCCATTTAAGTTTGAAAAATATGACAAAGCCTCAGATATTCTTGAACTCAGCAAAAATGAGAATTACTGGAATGGCGTTCCAAAACTGGATACTGTGATTATACAGGGTGGTGTCGGCGAGGCATCTACAAGAGAAATGGCAATTGAAAAAGGAGAAGTCGATTTTACGACTGAACCACCAATGGGTTCGACAGAGAGACTTGAAAACAATCCAGAGTTTAATGTTATAATACATCCCTTGTGCCAAGGATACAAGCTGAATTTTGGAAATCTATCAAAAGCTCCTTTCGATGATATTAAAGTGAGAAAAGCAATCGCGTATGCGGTTGATAAGGAAAGTATAGTGGAGCACATATTATATGACAGGGGTGAAATTTCCAATGGAATGGGGTTTGTACCCGGAATAGAATGGAGGAATAACGATCTTGTAGGTTATCCATATGATCTCCAAAAAGCAAAACAACTATTAAAAGAAGCCGGATGGGAGGACACCGATAACGATGGTATACTGGATAAGGATGGGAAAGCTTTCAAGATGACTCTCTATACATGGCCACAACGTCCGGCTTTACCACCACTTGCAGAAACCGTCCAATCACAGTTTAAAGAGATTGGTATTGATGCAGAAGTCAGGATCATGGACTGGAGTGCCATAAAAGAACGTTTGAATGAATGGGGCGCTATACGGGTATCGGGAGGTGCCACATGTATGCGGATTCCAGATCCAAGTTACTATCTGGAGAGGAATTTTCACTCAAAAGGCGACAGTAATTCATATGGATACAAGAATGAAGAAGTAGACCGGCTTCTTGATGAAGGAAGATCAACTTTCGATAAACAAAAGCGCTATGACATATATCGGGAAGTGCAGGAAATAGTGGTTGATGATGTCGCTGATGTGTATATAGCCTATCACAATCTGGCGGTAGTCACAAAAAGTAGTGTCAATGGTTATGTTCCTAATCCTTCAGCACATGACTACAGGATCAACTCTGGTATCTACATAGAGGAATAGTACGTCCTTTAGGTGCTGGTATGTTTTTACAACCAGCACCTTATTTTTCAAATATTGTGGTTCTCACACGATAGGAGCAAGTACACAATGTTAAAATCAATTTTGAAGCGATTAGGAATTGTCATACTGGTGCTTGTTGGAGCAACAGCATTAGTGTTCTTTATGTTGCATTATATTCCGGGTGAAACCCCTGATGTAATAGCAAGATATATTTTTATTGGAAATATTGAAATCGAACCTTCAAATGAAGCTGTGGCATTGATCAGCCAGTACTATGACCTTGACAGACCTTTGGTCGTTCAGTATTTTTCATGGTTGGGTGAAGCATTACAAGGCAATTTAGGTATGTCATACAAAACCGGTCAACCTGTACTGGATGAGATAGTAATAAGACTACCTGCGACTATAAAATTAGCCGTAGTAAGCATATTGGTATCGCTTATAATAGGCATACCATTAGGTATTGTTGCCGCTATAAAACAAAATTCAATATTAGATTATATATGTAGCACTGGTGCTGTAATTGGTGTTTCCATACCTAATTTCTGGCTTGCACTACTACTTATCATGGTATTTTCATTATATCTTGATTTAACGCCTGTTATGGGTTCTGGTGGTATTGAACATATGATTCTACCTTCTATTACCCTTGGAACCGGTATGGCTGCTGTCACCGCCCGCCTGACAAGATCAAGTATGCTGGAGGTAATAAGACAGGATTATGTAAGAACAGCAAGAGGAAAGGGTCTTCCTGAAATAACCGTTGTCGTTCGACATGCTATGAAAAATGCACTGATTCCGGTAATTACAATAATAGGTTTGGAAATGGGGCATTTGCTTGGTGGCACTGTGATAGTAGAAACGATATTTGCATGGCCTGGTATTGGAAAATTGTTGATAGATGCAATATCCCAGAGGGATATTCCTGTAATTCAGGGTTGTGTGGTATTTATAACAATTATGTATGTATTTGTCAATTTGATTGTTGATCTATCATACTCAATTTTTGATCCGAGAATAAGATACGAGAGGTAAAAGATAATGAGTTTATTGCGTGATGTCCGGGAATTTGGAAAGAATAGGGCAGCAATGATGGGTTTAATAGTAATTTGCACATTAATTATGATAGCTCTTTCAGCAGATGTTATATCTCCTTATGACCCGACCAAGATAATATTGGAAGACAAATTGCAAGCTCCATCTATTGAACATATTATGGGAACTGACCATTTAGGTCGGGATGTATTAAGTAGAATAATCCATGGCAGTAGATTAACATTTCAATTGAGTATAATTGTGGTTACAATTACTGCAATTGTTGGAATAACAGTTGGTATTATATCTGGTTATTATGGAGGAATAGTTGATGAGATATTGATGAGATTTGTAGATATATTGCTTGCTTTTCCAAGTATTATTCTGGCATTAGTAGTTATTGGTGCTCTTGGACCGGGAATAAATAACACCATATTAGCTATATCCTTTGTAGGATGGCTCAGTTATGCAAGAGTTACGCGGGGATCAACACTGTCAATAAAAGAAAAAGAGTTTATAGAGAGTGCAAGAAGCATTGGAAGTGGTGATCTCTATATTATCTATAAACATGTGTATCCAAATGTCCTGTATCCGAATATAGTACTTGCAACACTCCATATGGGTTCAGTTATTCTTACTGTTGCAGCGTTGGGTTTTTTGGGATTAGGAGCACAGCCTCCAACACCGGAATGGGGCACTATGCTAAATGAAGGTAAGGAATTCCTGAGAATGTGTCCATGGTTATCCATTTTCCCAGGACTTATGATCATGATCACGGTACTGGCTTTTAATTTTATAGGAGACGGACTGCGGGATGCGCTGGATCCAAGGATGAAAGAGGTGGTGATTAAATGACCTTACTAATTTCTAATATGAACAAAGAAGAACATGAATCTAATTGCATAAAGGAAGAGATACGGGAATACTGGGATCGCACAAAAGAGCATGCCTTCTTCAAAGATGATGAGGAAGAAAAAGCGTGGAGGAACTCCCTCTTTGAAGAGTTTGGTTCTAAAAACCTGAAAATACTGGATATTGGTACCGGTAACGGCTCTTTAGCTCTTGTGCTCTCCGGGATGGGGCATGATGTTGTGGGTATCGACATATCGGAGGGAATGCTATCTGTAGCAAGGAAAAAGGCAAAAGAAAGAGGAGTCAATCCCGACCTAAGGATTGGTGATGCTGAATCGCTGGAATTTGAAGATGGGTGTTTCGATGCAGTTGTCAGCCGCATTGTCCTCTGGACACTTCCCAATCCACAAATGGCAATTAACGAGTGGAACCGAGTATTAAAGCCCGGTGGGAAAGTGTACACTTTTGAAATTGAATCTTGGGGCAGGAATAAGGGAACAGGTAGATGGTTCAAGAAAACACTGGGATTGCTTTTGACTACGATAATTGAGCGAAAGAATGCATGGAAGACAGGACATTATAGTAAATCTGTAAACGAAAATCTTCCAATATGTTATGAGAAATCATCATCAAGTGCTATCAATAAGGTGGAACTCTTTAGAAAAGGTGGATTTGAGGATGTGTCGGTCTTCAAGATGGAAGAAGTAAGCGATATATCCAAGAAAAACAGGAGGGAAGTTCCATTAAGGTACAAACTTACATGGGGCAACTCTGGTGCAAATATATGGTACTACATCAGGGGACGTAAAATATCGCAGGTGATCTAATGAATGATACAAAGAATAAGATAAAGGAATACTGGAATGAGAGGTCATCAACCTTTGACCTATCTCCAGGGCATGTTATAATTAATAGGAATGAGGGGGCGGCATGGAAATCTCTTTTGCAAGAGAAAATTGGGCTAAATGCCAAAAAAGTTATTGATATTGGTGCTGGCACGGGTTTTCTCTCGATCATGCTTGCCGAAATGGGGTATGAAGTTGTAGGTCTTGATCTCTCAGAAGAGATGATGGAAAGAGCAAAGAAGAAAGCAATGGTGCGTGGAGTTAAAGTCGAGTTCAAACAGGGGGATGCTGAGAATCTTCCTTTTGAAACAGGATCTTTCGATGCACTCGTAAATAGGGCGGTCCTCTGGACCCTTCCTAATCCGAAAAAAGCAATTGCTGAGTGGAGGCGTGTCTTAAAACCCGGTGGAAAGCTCTGCTTCTTCCTTCATGAACCGCATCCTGATGGAGTGTCTGATAGGGCAAGGAGGTATTTTGGAAATATATTCATTCTAGTTACAGAAAGAAGAAATCCGTGGAATTCACTCTATGATGGAAATAAATTGGGAGTAGACCTTCCATTCAGGGGTGGCGTGGAGCCATCTGTGATAACGAAACTTTTGGAAGACAGTGGACTTAAGAACGTCTCTGCTGAGCCGATGATGAAAATTGCCAGGTTGAAAAGAAATAATTTACCATTATTCAATAAAATTACAGCCAGTAAGCATGTTCAATACTGTTATACTGCTGTAAATCCAAAATGAGATATAACCTACAATTATTAATAATAATATCCCGAGAGTCGTTGGAACTATCTACGGCAGACTGGTCCGTCATACTGGCCGGATGAGTTGTCGTATAAGGAATATGAGACTTTTTGTTATATTCCGGAATGGTTGGAAAACCACAGGGGGGCACAGAGAAAAAACAACGACTCTCTGTGTCCTTCGTGTCCTCTGTGGTTTATTTTCTTTGCCATGATTCATTTTATCCGGAATATATTAAAAAGTCTCAGGAATATACACTGACCTTATGACCAGAAAGGAGTACAATGCATCTGGTCAGGATATAGTGTATTTAAGCACATAAAATCACTGATGGATATGAAAATCAAAATTTTTGAAGGCATTACCAGAAACGTGTTCATATTGGGTTTAGTTAGTTTATTCACCGACCTAAGTAGCCAGATGGTTTTTCCATTAATTCCCTTATTCATGGTAACCGTGTTAGGCAGTGGTGTTTATGCTGTTGGTATTGTTGAAGGTGCTGCAGAAACAACCGCTTCTTTTTTAAAAGTTGTATCTGGTTATTGGTCAGATAAAATAGGGAGAAGAAAGCCTTTTGTACTTTTTGGCTATTCCCTGTCAGCTATAACAAAACCACTGTTCGCTTTTGCTAATATATGGTCTTTTGTTCTTTATATAAGAGTACTAGAAAGAATTGGTAAAGGCATAAGATCTGCTCCAAGAGATGCGATTGTAGCTGAATCCAGCGATGCAAGTGTCAGGGGGAAAGCATACGGATTCCACAGGGCTATGGATGGTGTTGGTTCGGTTCTAGGAGCTTCTATTGCCTTTTTACTGCTTCCGATCCTTGGTTATAGAAACATCTTCATGTTTGCTTTTTTACCCGGAATACTTGCAGTATTTGTCATTCTGTTTATCAAGGAAAAAAAGATAACTTCTGAAGAACATAAAATAAATGAAATGTCTATTAAACATTCTTTTAAAGAATTGTCACCGAATTTAAAATTGTTTATCATCGTATCTGAAATCTTTGCACTGGGTCATTTCGGATATGCCTTCCTTTTGGTGAGGGCAGTGGACATAGGATTGGCTGATAATATGGCAATCCTTCTCTATATCATTTTTTATGTTGTTTATACTATTTGTGCAATTCCTTTCGGAATATTGTCAGATCAAATCGGAAGAAAACCGATTTTAAGAGCAGGGTATGTGATATTTGGCATTACTTCTTTTGGTTTAGTGTTTGCCACAAATATTTACAGTATTTCACTGTTATTTGTTAGTTATGGAATATTCTATGCAATGATAGACGGTGCCCAAAGAGCTTTTGTGGTTGACCTGGCACCAAAACATTTGAAAGCAACCGCATTGGGGACATTTCATACCGCAATAGGACTGGTAGCACTTCCGGGTGGGTACATCGCCGGATCATTATGGGATAAAATAAGTCCGGAAACAACATTTATCTATGGTTTTACATTATCAGTAATTTCGTTGATATTATTCACATTTGTGAAAGAAAAATGAGGCTGTTAGATAGTTTAGGGATTTCACAAAATTTAATATACCCAGTTTTCGTTGTTTCGAAATCAGAAGCACATACAGGCGTGACGTGAAAAGTTCAGCGAATATATCTGGTGGGTAAATTATTTATTGGGAAATCCCTTAATGTATTTTACTATGCTGTTGTCGGATTTTTTGTGAACATTGATCTCATAATCACAAAACAAAATGTTTATAATACATTAATCATACTTTTATGGAAGTTAGTATGAATACATAATAAAATATACCACAATAATAACACAACATAAATCAACATTAGCCACTTCAGCCGTTGACTTTCAATCGGCATCAGGCAGCAACTCTGATTCTAACACCTTGCTGTACGCTGGTAAGTGCAAAAACTGTGAAGATCAGGTTCCTTAGATTTTGTAGAAGTTGGTTCGACTATGCTTCCGGACGGCTTCAACTTTCCAGAATAAATCTACATCCGATCCTATATCGCTGATATGCATGTTGATTTTATTAATAAGCACTGGAGAAAATAAATGACAGAAACAAAGATGCCAGATTGGGCACAACTGTGGGAGCAGGGAATGCGGGAGTCCAGCTGGATGGATGATATCACTCAGCAGGCAAACTCGGTCAACGAATACTGGGACGACCAATCACCAAGATACAATCGTGGACATGATGCCTATCGCTCACCTGTTGTTGAAAAGATTGAGAAGTACATCGATACAACTACAACAGTACTGGATATTGGCGCCGGAACAGGAGCACTTACCATACCACTGGCCAAAAAAGTGGGCAATGTGGTGTCAATTGAACCATCTGCAGGTATGCTGGATTATCTCAAGAATGCTGCCTTAAAGGAAAATCTGGAGAACATCGAATTTATCAACAATACATGGGAAGATGCGGAGATATCAGGACAATATGACATCGTTGTCTGCAGTCATGCTCTCTATTTTGTAAGCGATATGAAAAAATCTATGCAGCGCATGATCGATGCAACAGGAAAATATTTGTTTTTAATGATCGGAATACATGAGAGCAACGACAGATACGGGGATATCTGGAAGATCATAAAGGGAACTTCATATAAACCCGGTCCGGATTATGCCAACATATACAATCTTTTAAGAGAGATGGGCTGGCATCCTGAAGTGCAAATTATATCAACCACCATGGAATGCCAGGATCTGGATGAGGCGGTCAAACTCGCGACCTCGCATTTTGATAAGTCGGATATTCTTGCAAAAAAAGACGTAATTCGTTCATACATTTCTCAATATGTCCGGCAGGGATCCGATGGGATGTTCAGATGGAAGGATTCGTTTAAATCAGCGTTTATTATGGTGAATAAAAATGTATGAGAATTCAAATATAAAAGATGTTATTACACAGAACTGGGATGAATCATCTAATAAATATGATCAAGCTCCAGGACATGGAATAAACACTGAACATGAAAAAGAAGCCTGGAAGAACCTCCTGACACTGGCGGTCAAACCTGGCAAACAAAGGATACTGGATGTCGGTACCGGCACTGGCGCTATGGCATTGGTTCTTGCCGAGATGGGGCATGATGTTACAGGGATTGACCTCTCGGACGGAATGTTGAACAGGGCAAAGGAAAAAGCAAAAAAAAGCAATCTTCCTGTAGAATTTAAGATCGGGGACGCTGAAAATCCATCTTTTCCTGATGATACTTTTGACGTGGTGATCAACCGTCATCTTTTATGGACACTCCCACACCCGGATAAAGCAATAAAGGAATGGAACAGGGTATTAAAACCAGGCGGTCATGTGGTAATCCTTGATGGGAACTTTAAAAATTACAACCTGTACCGGAAACTATGGCGCTATTGCATATCAGTGCCGTTGGTTCTTATAACGGAACGGAAAAACCCGTTCCACCAGAGATACAGCAAAGATCTCGAGCAGCAGTTGCCAATGCGACAGAGAGAACGTCCGCAGGCAGACATTGATCTTCTTAATAGTGTAGGCTTTCAGGATATCGGTGTAGTGAATGAAACAGTTGCAAGAACATACTCATTCCTGGATCATCTCAAATATGGCTACTGGGGCGGACATTTTCTGGTCAAGGGAGTAAAACAATAACAAACGGTGAGTTATATGATATTTAAAAACAAATCTATTAGATCTATTATGATCGTGAGTTTAATCATGATCAGCAGCATGATGATGGGATGTTTGGACAATTCTAACCAGGAATCTGCATCATCATCGGTACAAGCCGATGCAACAACAGATATGCAGCAGGCGGACCAGGTGTTAACAGTAGGCGCACAGAAAGACTTTAAAAGTGCTATAGAAGGCAGAACGTTAATCTTTGAGACACTAATCGGTGTCGATAAGTACGGAAATCCGCTTCCAAAGCTTGTTGAGTCATGGGATCTTTCTGACGATGGTAAAATATATACTTTCCATCTGAGGAAAGATGTTGTGTTGCATGATGGTACATCATTCGATGCTAAAGTTGCAAAATTTGCTATCGATATGTCAATGAAAGGAGCATCATACAAGGATTATGTAGAAATCGTAAAAATCGTTGATGATCATACTCTCAGTGTAATCTTTAACAAATATTACGATACATTTCTGCTTGACCTGGCAAGCGAGTTTAAAGGCAAAGTAGTAAGCCCGTTAGCTGTTGAGCCTGAATGGGATCCGAACGGCAAGATCGTGGAATATGTTGGAACAGGTCCGTTTAAACTTGTGGATTACAAAAAAGACCAGGAAGCTGTACTGGTAAGAAATGATGATTACTGGGGTACAAAACCAAAACTTGAAAAAGTGATCTGGAAAACCGTACCAGACCCGTATACACAGATAATAGCCCTAAAAGCCGGTGAACTTGACATAATCGGCGTGGGCGAGCATCATTCCAGCATACCCTATATAGAACTGGAAAAACTTGAAGAAAACCCGAACATCGATGTAATGATCCAGTCCTTCGGGCGTTATCAGGTCATTGAGTTCAACTGCCAAAAAGAACCTTTCACAGATAAAAAAGTAAGATCTGCCTTTAATTATGGGATTGACAGGGAATTGATGGTCCGGACGGTCTTTGCAGATGTTACAGAACCCTCATATGTGATTACAGCTCCCTGGTTTAAGTGGGGACCAGATAACATAAAGAATGGCTACATGTACGATCCTGATAAGGCAAAGCAGCTTCTTGCAGAATCTGGATGGGAAGATAATGATGGTGACGGGATACGTGAAAAGAACGGAGAACCGTTTGTCTGCGAACTCATTGTTCCGTTTGGTGAAGCAAATGCTGATGTTGTATCTGTCTTTTTACAGGCGGAGTTGAAAAAACTTGGCATCAAGATGGATATTTTGACACTCGAGAGCGGCGCGGCCGGAGATAAGAAAACAGCAGGAGAATACGATATGTATGTACATCACAGCAGTTGTCTGCCTTCGTCTGGAGATGTCGCTCCTGGAGGTAAGTATTATTCCAAGTATACAACATGGGAATATGCATACCACAGTGATGAACTGGATGAACTGATTGAAACAGCATATTCTACCCCCGATGATGTCCGGCAACGAGAGGCACTTGACCAGGCATGGTTACTTCTGCAGGATGAAGCGCCGTGCATTCCACTGTATGATATCGTCAAACCTGTTGCATTCAGGAACAAGGTACATGGATTTACATTCCCTGCTACGATGTTTGAGACTAACCTGCAGGAAATTGAGATCAGATAAGGGACAAACATATGAAAAAATACATAGCAAAGCGCCTGGCTATTGCGGTTATCGTAATGCTTGGCGCCTCGCTGCTTTCTTTTCTTTTGCTATATTTTGCACCAGGCAATCCAGCTCATGCTATACTTACTGCTCAACTCGGTCATGATCCCAGTCTTGAAGAAGTTGCATTCTTTATGATGAAACATGATCTTAACAATCCCTTTCTTGTCCAGTGTTCCCAATGGCTGTATATGATCACTCACTTAAACCTTGGAACGTCTTTCAGGACAGGGGAGCCGGTTTTGATGGAATTTCTTGACAGGTTCCCGGCAACGTTTGAACTGGCATTTACTTCAATGCTGATAGCCTTACTAATTGCAATTCCTGTCGGAATTCTTTCTGCTCTTAAGCAAAACTCAATACTGGACCACAGCAGCAGACTTGTAGCACTGTGTGGTGTCTCCATGCCCAATTTCTGGCTGGGATTGGTGTTGATCATGTTCTTCTCATTGAAACTGGGTTGGTTCCCTTGTTTTGGTTATGGGACTGCATCACATCTGGTACTTCCCGCAATCACTCTTGGGACCGGTCTGGCAGCACCTCTGATGCGGCTGATGCGTGCAAGTATGCTTGAGGTTTTGCGTCAGGATTACATAAGAACTGCAAGATCAAAGGGTTTGAGTGAACATCTGGTAATGTGGAAACACGGTTTAAAGAATGCGTTGATCCCTGTCATCACACATATGGGTATGCAGACAGGTCATCTGCTGGGAGGGGCTGTAATTGTTGAAACTATATTTGCATGGCCTGGAGTTGGCAAATTCTTAGTTGATGGTATATATGCAAGAGATTATCCTGTAATCCAGGGTTTTGTTTTGGTCATCGCGCTATTCTTTGTACTTTCAAATCTGGCAGTGGATATCCTATATACGTATCTCGATCCGAGAATTCGCTATGATGTGGAAAATAAAAAATAACGATAAAATTTGTTTGGGATGGTAACATGTCACTCTATTTAAAATTGAAAAAAGACAAACCTGCAATGCTTGGAATAGTAATAATTATATTTTTTGCATCAATTGCTGTATTTGCTCCTTATATTGCTCCCCATGATCCCCTGGAATTGAATCTGGAAGAACGGTTACTCTCACCCAGTGTGGATCATCCAATGGGAACCGATAACCTTGGAAGAGATGTTTTAAGCAGAGTTCTATACGGAACACGGGTTTCATTGAGCATGTCAGCAGCAGTCGTAACAATAATCATGGTTCTTGGCATAACTATTGGCACTGTTGCAGGCTATTTTGGTGGCGTTGTTGATGATGTGACAATGCGTGTGGTTGATGTACTGCTGGCATTCCCGAGTATCATTCTTGCCCTTGTCATTGCCGGTCTTCTTGGTCCCTCCCTGACAAATGTGATGATCGCTCTTGGCGCGATCTGGTGGGTGGGTTATTCAAGGATTGTCCGCGGCTCAGTACTATCAATAAAAGAAAAAGAATTTGTTGAAGCTGCAAGAGCTATGGGGTGTAGTGATACCTACATTATCAGGCGCCACATACTACCCAATGTTCTATCGCCAGTAATAGTTCTTGCAACACTGGATATGGGTCATATTATACTTTCAATTGCAGCATTAAGCTTTCTTGGACTGGGTGCACAACCACCGATACCGGAGTGGGGGGCAATGCTCAATGAAGGTAAACCGTTTATGGAATCTGCGTCGCACCTGATGATCTTTCCCGGGTTAATGATAATGATCACAGTACTGGCTTTCAATTTTATAGGAGACGGATTGCGGGACGCGCTGGATCCAAGAATGCAGGAGATGCTGATAAAATGACATTATTAAGTATAGAAAATCTAAATGCCCATTTCCACACCGAAGATGGTGCTGTAAGAGCAGTAAATGGTATTGACTTGAATATCGAAGAGGGTGAAAAGCTAGGATTGATCGGAGAGACCGGATGCGGCAAGACTGTACTTGGTCTTGCAATCCTGCGCCTGCTTTCTGAAAATACTAAAATAGAGGGTAAAATCCTCTACAAGGGTAAAAATCTTCTCACAATGAGTGATAACGAGATCCGCAAGATCAGGGGAAAAGAGATCGCCATGATCTTCCAAAATCCCTTGTCTTCTATGAACCCGGTTCTCACAGTGGGAACACAGGTTGCCGAGCCTGTGGAATTGCACCAGCACCTGAAAAAACAAGATGCTATGCGAAGGGTTATAGAGATGTTGAAATCTGTAAAAATACCATTGCCCCAGGAACGGGTTAAGGAATATCCTCATGAGTTCAGTGGCGGGATGAGGCAAAGAGCAATGATTGCAATGGGCTTGATCTGTATGCCGTCGCTAATCATTGCAGATGAGCCGACTACCGGACTGGATGTCACAATACAGGCGCAGATCGTGGAATTAATGAAAGAAGTATTAAGAGACTCCGGGACTTCCATGTTGCTTATCACTCACGATCTCGCTGTAGCATCTGAACTATGTGATAATATTGCTGTAATGTATCCGGGTGAGATCGTGGAATATGGCAGTGTCAGGGACCTGTTCAAAGATCCAAAACATCCGTATACACGGGGCTTTCTTAATTCTCTTCCAAGCAAAGGATTTAAACCGATAACAGGTACCAGCCCAAGTCTGATAAATCTCCCCAAAGGATGCAAGTTCCATCCGAGATGTTCGCTGGCAACTGATAAATGCAAGATAAAGAGACCTGAATTAATAAAAGTTGGAAAAAAGCATTATGTGAGGTGTTTTTTATATGATTGAAGTGAGTGGTTTAAAAAAATATTTTCCAACCGGATTCTTTGGAAAAAAGTACGTTAGGGCCGTGGATGGTGTGGACTTCAAGATTGAAAAAGGGGAGTCACTTGGTTTGGTTGGTGAGAGTGGATGTGGAAAAACGACTGTTGGCAGGTTGATGCTGCGGCTTGTTGAGCCTACTGATGGGAAGGTAATCATTGATGATACGAATTTATTTGAACTTGGCAAAAAAGATATGAGAAAACTACGGCGCAAGATGCAGATTATTTTCCAAAACCCTGATGCATCTCTCAATCCTAGAATGCGTATCGGAGATTGCATCGCAGAGCCCCTGAAACTGTACAAGATCGTAAGTAAGGAAAAAATGGATGATAAGGTCATGGAACTGGTAGAGATGGTCGGATTAAATCACGAACATGTGAATCGATATCCCCATGAGCTCAGTGGAGGACAGAACCAGCGCGCTGTGATTGCAAGGATACTGGCAATAAATCCGGAGTTTATCGTTGCTGACGAGCCTACTTCGGCGCTGGATGTTAATGTTCAGGCGCAAATACTTCATATATTAAAAGATGTGAAAGATAAATTTGGCCTGACATGTCTGTTTATCTCTCATGATCTGGAGGTGATAAAGATAATGACTGACAGGGTTGCTGTTATGTATCTCGGTAAACTGGTTGAAATTGGAAAAACAGATGATATATTTAACGATGCAAAGCATCCATATACAAAAGCATTATTATCTGCCATACCTGTTGTTGACCCTGATGTAAAACGAAAAAGGATCATGCTGAAAGGCGATATGCCAAATCCGATGGATCCACCGTCAGGATGCAGATTTCATACCAGATGCCAGTATAGCAAAAAAATATGCGAGATAGAGGAGCCTTTCCTGATTGGAAATGGTCATAAAGTGGCATGTCACTTGCAATGATAGAAGTTAAGGACTTAGTGAAAAATTATGGAAAGCATACTGCTGTAGATGGAATCAACTTCAGGGTTCGAAAAGGTGAGATTTTTGGATTTTTAGGACCAAATGGAGCAGGCAAGACCACGACACTAAATATACTGGCAGGTCTGTCACTTCCAAGTTCTGGTGTAGCAACAATAGCGGGACTGGATATAACAAAACATCCGATAGGATGCAAGAAAAGGCTTGGTATAGCAACTCAGGATGCAAACTTCGATCACCATCTGAATATCAAGGATAATCTTTATTACCAGGGGTTGTTGTACGGTCTTTCGCGAAAAGAACTTAAAATAAGAGTGGAAGCTGCGCTTTCCTGGGCCAAACTTGGGAAATACCGAAAGAAACATTTTCATCAATTATCTGGCGGTATGCAAAGAAGGCTTGTTGTGGCAAGAGCAATGTTATCAGATCCGGAAATCATATTACTGGATGAACCTACAACCGGACTTGACCCGCAATCAAGAAGGCAGGTGTGGGATTACATAAAAGATCTGAAAGAGAAAGGAAAGACAGTTCTTTTAACAACGCACTATATGGAAGAAGCAGATGTTCTTTGCGACAGGATTTCTATCATCGATAATGGCAGGATTATAGCCTGTGGAACACCAGATGAACTCAAAAAAGTATTGAATAACGATATTGTTATTGATATAGCATTAGATCCTGCTGTTGTTAATGTTGTAAACAGACACATCGAGAAAGACCTAAGAAATATATCTGGTGTGAATTATATAAAAAGAAGTGACAATGGAATAAGGATTGGAGTGGGTGACGATGCGGTTATTGAACAGGTGTTAAATAGTATAATTACAAAATATAAAATAAGTGGAATAAATATTATACATCCAACTCTTGAGGATGTTTTCCTGCATTTGACGGGGCGGGAGATGCGATGAACACGAGGGCAATAAAAGTAGTGCTTGCGATTTGGGAGCGCGAAATGTATGAATATTTGAACAACCTGCACATAAATGCCATGCGCCTTGCAGTGGAGCCAATGTTATTCATTTTTATCTTTGGAATGGGACTTGGCAATCGGGTGGATATGGGTGATGTAAGTTACGTAGAATTTTTAGCACCTGGTATACTGTTTATGGTTGTGACAAACAATAGTTATATGACCACATCAATGAGATTGATGATTGCACGGGACTGGGATAAGACATTGGTTAATGCCCTCACTGCTCCGGTAAAACCTTTTGAGATTGTTCTTGGTTACATATTAGCAGGAGTAACTCAAGCACTGGCAGCATCCGTTATATTTATTTTATTGATGAGATATTTATTGGGAATATCCTTTGGTTGTATACCCTGGTTAGTATTATTTATTGTGGCTATAGCGGCATTCTTCTCATCCCTCGGGGTTGCGATTGCAATGTGGCTGGATAATCCGCATCACCTAATGGTTGTAACATCTCTTGTTGTCATGCCAATGAGTTTTTTTTGCGGGATTTTTATGCCGGTTGCTGATCTTCCGGAGTGGATGCAGCCTGTTATAGGTGCGATTCCATTAACAAAGGCAGTAGAGGGAGCACGAGCGATTGCGTTAGCTACTAATATTGATATATTGCCGAATTTAGCTTATATCATAATATTTACAATCGCTGTATTTTTTGTAAGTGTATACGTTTTTAAGAAAAAGATAATTATTTAAAAACATGAAAAATCCGTCCTCGGGTCATATTTACTTGGAGTGTACAATCTTAGTAGGTTACGATTTTTAACCAAGAGTCTGGCAAATATTGGGTGGTGTCCTGTTAATCGTGTTTTCACCTTAATAATCGTTATGTGGCAGGACAATTTACAAAATATTAATGATTATGGAGTTAGGGTTCGTTTTTCGCGACGGGAATATGTGGGAAGTGTTTCCGTGTTCCATATTCCGAATTATATCGCACGTAATCACCATATAGTATTATAATATATCCTAAACACAATATTTATAATATATTAGTTAATACAATGTGTTCAATTCGTGTGAATTAATTAATGAAAATGACACACTACATAACATAAAAACTAATAAACTCAACTACTTCGATTAGCAATATTATGAGTTAATCCCATCTCGATTTGTGCATATTTGTGTAAATGAATGGCTTTTTTATGCAGATTTGTCAATTATTTAAAAGGTGATCAAATGGAAAAAAATTCCCGGATTAGTTTAAAGAAAAGCACTCTGTTCGGTATCTGCTTTGCTGTGTTCCTTATCGCATTTGCAGCAGTTCCCGCCCAGGCCCAGCAAACAACGGTCAATCTGAATACTCCTGAACTGGTAAAAGGAAGTACGGTTTATACTACAGTAGAAATTGATAATGTTACTGATCTCGATGCAGGCCAGTTTGACTTGTCGTTCAATTCAAGTGTTCTAAAATTTCTCAATGTCGAGGATGGGAGCATTGAGGGTACGAAAATACCGTTGCAGTGGCGCTTAATTGATGCCGGCACGGTCAGGGTGATCTTCAATCTGGAAGGTGTTACCGGAATAAGCGGCTCGGGACAAATTGCCAGAATTGATTTTGAAGTGATAGGTGATGGTAAAGGCGATCTGCTAATTTCCAATGGACTGCTTGGTAATACTGAAGCTAACCAGATCAATGCGGATTGGGGAGTTACAGCTGCCTCAGATGTGCAAAAATCCACGCCTGGATTTGGAGGAGTGTTTGCTCTTGTGAGTTTGATCGCGGTTTTCTGTATGGTTAAGTTCGGTAGGAGTTGATGCTGTATGACAGGTAATCGTTTCTTGCTTGGGCTGGTCATAACTGTGATCTTACTGGTCAGTGTGCCATCAGCATCAGCCTACACACTTGGTGTATTCGGCAATGCAAACGAAGATGAGACCGTAGACTTAAAAGATGTGGAATATGCTGCATCTGTCGTTCTGGGTCTTGATGACCAAACACAACTTGCAGATGCAAAGTGTGACGGTGAGATCGATATACTTGATGTGACGCAGATCGAGCTGATCATGCTTGGGAAGGAGAAGAAACTAACACTACTTGACATGATAGACAGAACAGTGACAATCCCAAGACCTATAAACAGGGTTGTAACAATAAGCGACGGTCTAGTTGAGAGCACTATGATCATATTCGGTGTGGAGGATACACTGGTCGGTCTCGGAAGTAGTTGTGTACAGAGGGATTTTGAATATTCATATACCACTAACTCGGGTGAAGAATTTACTTATTCTGGTGGAAAAAATACTGCAGGAGCATTATGTCCTGAACTTAAGGATCTGCCACTGGTTGCCCAATCCTCAACCGGAATAAACTATGAAACCATAGCCGGCCTTGATCCCGACATCATAATCTTGATATCAGGAAGTTGTACTTGCGGGTGTTCTGAGACGGATGAGAAGACAATGAAAAGTATTGAGATGATAGAGAGCTTGGCCATACCAGTCGTTGTGTTATCCACTCCAAACTGCTGCGACGCTGATATTGGCGCAATATATGAAAGTATACATATTCTTGGCGGAGTATTTAGCAAGTGGAGCGAGGCAGAAAACCTTGCCAGTATCCTTGAGGGTGAAGTTGAGTTCATCAGAGACAGAACAGAAAATATATCGGACGATGAAAAACCAAGGGTATTGTACCTTAATTTGATGACATTATATGGAGGTGGAGCAACCGTTGGCAGCGTAACTGGAATAGATATGATCGAATCTATCTTCCTCGAGGATATCGTCAATGCAAAGAACGCTTTTGATGGTATTGGAAAGCCTTCAATGTCTTCGGAACAGATTCTTGCCTTAGATCCGGATGTTATTATGCTTCCTACTTGTCGAGGTTATCATCCTGCAAGAGAGGTCTATGAGGGTGAATCACTTACGGATCTTCAGGATTTGAAAGTTGTACGGGAGAAACAAATATATTCCCTCCCATGGACACCGTGCAGATGCGGTGAACGGCTTGAGTTCCCAATAGACCTGATTATCGAGGCAAAAGCCTGTTATCCTGACATATTCTCGGATATAATTGTCAGTGATTGGGTGATAGATTTTTACATGAAGGTATATGATGTGGATGAAGATACGGCTGGGGAACTTAGATCCGCACAGTGGTTGGATTGGATGACAGAAGAGGATTTTTAAAAAATCTCTTCTTTATTTTTTATATAGGAAAATAAAAGGGACGTGAAAGGGAGTGATGAATGGAGATACCTTTAAAGATAAAAGCACAGCTATAGTATTTTCAAATCAAACCAAAATAATATTTATCATAGCTCTGCTCGTATCCCTGATAGTCGTAATAGCAATAACAATAACGCGTGGTGCGTATAATGTACCCATAATAGCAGTGTACGAAGTGATACTTGACAATTTAAACCTAGCAGACCAATCAAATCGTCTATATGACACTATTGTATGGAATATAAGGGTGCCACGCATACTGCTTGCAATAGCAGTTGGGATAGCACTTGGAACCTCTGGTGCTGTCTATCAGGGCACATTCAGAAATCCATTGGTTGAACCATTCATTCTTGGAGTTTCTGCTGGCGCTGCATTTGGTGCAGCACTGTCCATCGTGTATCCGCAGTATCTGTTCTCGGTCCAGATTTCAGCATGTATCTTCGGTATGGTCGCGGTTTTTGGTGCATATTCACTGGCAAGGGTCAGAGGAGAAACACCGCTTGTAACTTTGATCCTGGCTGGTGTTATTCTTGGTTCAATATTCATGTCAGGAGTATCCATATTGAAATATATTTCAGCAGATACACAACTTCGAGAGATCGTCTTCTGGATGATGGGGGGATTTTATTATGCGGACTGGGATATTGTATGGAAAGTTGTTCCTGCAATCATTATCTGCTCGATCGTACTATGCTTGCTTGGATGGAGATTAAATGTACTATCGATGGGTGAAGAAGAGGCAAAGATGCTTGGCATAAACACGGAGAGAACAAAAATCATTCTTATCACACTTGCAACTTTTGTAACCGCCATATCAGTCTCTGCTGTCGGGATCATTGCATGGGTGGGTTTGATGATGCCGCATGCTGCTCGTTTAGTCATAGGTCCAGATCACAGGTTCCTGATACCATCCGCGGCGATTATGGGTGCAATATTCCTGGTCATCTGTGATACACTTGCAAGAACCTTGACAACAGCTGAGGTACCTGTCGGGATCATAACATCACTACTTGGTGCGCCATACCTGATATACCTACTGAGAACCAAGAAAAATATATTTTTTGGGTGATTTAAAATGTTGAAGGTAGAAAATCTATATTTTGAATATACTGGGTTTAAAGTACTGGAGGATATATCGTTCGATGTAGAAAAAGGACAATTGTGTGCGTTATTTGGACCTAATGGCACTGGAAAAACGACTTTGCTCAAATGTATCGCAAAATTACTCAATTATGGAAAAGGTAATGTATCCGTAGAGAATGAAAATATTAACAAAATGAAAGCGGCTGAGCTCGCAAAATTGATCGCTTATGTGCCGCAAGAGCATAAACCACCATTTCCATATCTGGTTAAAGAGGTTGTCCTGATGGGAAGGACTCCACATATGAGGGGGATGTTTGGTCCGTCAGAAAATGATACCAGAGCTGCGGTAGAAGCAATAGAGATGATCGGTATTGCCGATATTGCTGATAGACCATACACTGCCCTGAGTGGAGGACAAAGACAACTTGTTCTTCTGGCAAGAGCACTGGCACAGGGAACAAAGCTCCTGCTCCTGGACGAACCCACATCCAATCTAGATTTTCAAAACCAGATCAAGATATGGCGTATCGTTAAGGAGCTTACAAAAAAAGGCGTCACTGCCCTGACCTGTACACATGACCCAAATCATGTTATGTGGTTCTGTGATAAGGCGATTGTGCTGGGATCTCGCGGTATTGTTGCTAATGGTGATCCGGCAATGAGTCTAACTAAAGCTACCTTAAACGAAATTTACGGAGATGTTTGTGATGTTAAAAAATGTGGTGATACTCATATGGTTGTACCAACAGAAATTGAGATGAATATCTAAAACACATGATCGTTCTAAGGGAGATTATCTGGTTTTTACAAATGCTTTGCAAAAACAATGACCCTAATGTCAATTATCTAAAATATAAAAATGGAAGGTGATAATATGATATCTAAATCAATTATAATTGCAATAATTGCAAGCCTGTTGCTGTTAACACCATCGGCTTCTGCATCTGACTACACACTTGGTATCTTCGGCAATGCAAATGAGGACGATAATATAGACTTAAAAGATGTGGAATATACCGGATTAATCATTCTGGGACTTGATGTCCAAACACAACTCGCAGATGCGAAGTATGATGATAAAGTTGACATCCTTGATGTGACGCAGACCGAACTGATCATACTCGGAAAGGAGAAGGAACTTACATTCTTAGACGGCTTCAAAGAAGTGATGACTGTCACCAAGCCGGTAGAACGTGTAGTTAGTGTATGGTGCACCAATAATGAGCTATTGAAGGTGCTTGATGCTACTGAAAAAATAGTGGGTGTAGATGGGGGTATGACTCAGAAAAGCACAACCCTTTTCCCGGAACTCTGTGATCTACCTGATTGCGGGGGCTGGCATGCCCCGAATTTTGAGGCGATACTCAGCCAGCATCCTGATATGTATATTCCATGGCTTATAACAACAGCAGATTCTGCATCCACATACGGAATTTTGCGCAAGAGATTCCTGGAGGAAAAACTCACGAACGTACCGGTTCTCTGCTTAGATAATAGTGAATACTGTACTGGGGAATACTTTTTGGAGGAAGTAAAAAGACTTGGATTCATTTTTGATAAACGAAAAGAATCTGCCGAATTCATCGAATTCTATAAAGGATGTATGGATCCGGTCACAGAGCTAACAGAGGGACTTTCAGAAGATGAAAAACCGAAAGTATGGATCACATCACTATTTTTCTCAGGAGGTGAAGTGACAAGTTCACCTTATGCTTATACTGTATTTGACCCGGTTGATCTCGCAGGAGGAAAAAATATCGCTGCTGAACTTGGATCTATATCACCAGGTACAAAAGTCGATATTGAATGGGTGATAGAGCAGAATCCGGAGTTTATACTCCTGCAGATATGGGCCGCCGGTAATAAAAAATCACCCTATGCGCCGGATTATCCGGTATCGAATATAGAAGAACAGGTAAATGGTGTCCTGAACTGTCCGCAGTTATCCAATGTAGATGCAGTGAAGAACAAGAGAGTTTACGTAATACAGTATTCACATTTTACGAAAGGTCCTGCCAGGAGTATATGCGTCGCATATCTGGCAAAACTCTTCCATCCGGAAATGTTTGCTGATCTGGATCCGCTGGCTATGCATCAGGAGTATATGAACCGTTTCCTGAGAATTAATGCAAGTGTTAATAGTGTTAATTTCCTGTATCCGTCGTTGAACGAATGAGATGGCACAGGGAAGAGATATCCGAATTTCATGAATATTTATCAAGAATTTAAAAGGTGATTGTATGAAAATAAATTCACAGAGTAGTTTAAAAAGAAGCACTGTAATCAGCATCTGCTTTGCTGTACTCCTTATCGCATTTGCAGCAGTTCCTGTCCAGGCCCAGCAAACATCGGTTAGTTTAAACACTCCTGAACTGGTAAAAGGAAGTACGGTTTATGCTACAGTAGAAATAATCAATGTTACTGATCTCGATGCAGGCCAGTTTGACCTGTTGTTCAATTCAAGTGTTCTAAAAGGT